>NZ_JBFAIM010000115.1:0-26364 GCF_040654715.1 Nonomuraea sp. NPDC050643
GGAAGTTAAGCTTCTCTGCGCCGATGGTACTGCACTCGGGAGGGTGTGGGAGAGTAGGTCACCGCCGGACAATCTTTGTGGGAGGGCCCCGACATCTGTCGGGGCCCTTTTTTATTTCCCCATACATAGGGGCCTTCTGTGCTTTCCGGGCATGCTGAAATTCCGGTGGCGAGCCTTTGATAGCGCGGTCACTCTGGGTGTGTGACGGCTGATCCCCCTTCTGGACCTGCATCAAGACGGTCACGGCGTACTCGTCGGCTTCGGCGTTTGCTGACTTGGACGGTTGCGCCCGTTTCGCTCACTCTTATTACGGCCGGATTGGTGGATTTTTTCGCCGACGTATTAGAGGAGCCCGGCACGCTCCTCAGCGTCCTGGACGAGCAGGACAGTCTGATCAGTGTGTCCCTGGGAATCGTCGGGCTGCTGGTCGTAGGTGTCGTAGTGGTGAGACGGCTCTGGGCTGGGGGTGAACGTGGGCGTCGGAGGGTCGGCACTCGTGCGGTGGGCAGGCTCGGGGATGACGCTCTGGGGATAACGGCGGCGAGTGATTCGCGGAGCTTCGAGGATGGAGCTGCGGCTGGTTGCGAGACCTTTGAAAGTGGTGGGGCCGCCGGCGTTCCCGATGGCGCGGGTGGCCAAGGGGGTGGTCCTGTTGGTGGCGCGGGTCCTGGGGCGACGGGTGGCCCTGCGGGTGCAGGCTCGGGCGCTGGAGCCGGCGGTGTCCCCGGGAGGGTTGGCAGCGCCCTCGGGAGGGTCGGCGATGCCTCCGGTAGGACGGGTGCTGCGGCGGAAGGCGGCCCCGGTGGCGTCAGTGGCGTCAGTGGCGTCAGTGGTGGCGCGGGTGGCGCGGGTGGTGCCGGAACTTCCGGGGGCGATGCGGAAAGCACCGGCATTGCGGGAGCGGCTGGGGGTGATGTGGGTGGTGCGGGGAGTGCTGGGGCATCTGGTGGTGGTGCGGGCAGCGCCGGAGCTTCCAGGGGTGGCACGGGTGGTGCCGGAGCTGCCGGAGGTGGTGCGGGCAGTGCGGGGGCTTCCGGGGATGTCGCAGGTGGTGACAGAGCTTCCGAGGGTGGTGTGGGGAGCACGGGCGGGGCCGGGGGTTCCGAAGGCGGTGAGGAGAGTGCCGGGGCTTCTGGAGGTGGTGCGGGCAGCGCGGGGAGTTCCCGGAGTGGTGCGGCTGGCGGGGGTTCCGGTGGAGAGGGGGGTGGGGCCGGCAGCGGCTCAGGTGATTCGGGGGGTCGTGCGGGTGGTTCGAAGGGTCGTGCGGGGAGTTCGGGGGGGCCTGCGGGGTGGGGGGCGGAGGTTGAGGCTGAGGGCGAACGTTCCATTGGGGTGGGGCGGGACAATGCGGGGGTGGCCATGACCGGTGACAGGGCTACCGCTGTTACCGGGGGATATGTGGATGTCGTGGGAGATGTGCATTTGCCGCCCCGGCCCCACGTTCCCACTCGGCCTGTGCAGCTTCCGCCTCGGCCGCCCCAGCTTCTCGGGCGGGACGATGTCGTCGCCGAGCTGCGGGAGCGGCTGACCGCCGGTGCCGTACGTCCGTGCGTGGTCGTCGTGTACGGGCTCGGTGGCGTGGGCAAGACCAGCCTGGCCCTCGAGTACGCCCACCGCCACAAGGAGGACTACCACCTCATCTGGCAACTCCCGGCCACCGACCCGTCGGTGCTGTCGGCCGCGTTCGCCCGGCTGGCCGCCCTGCTGGGGATACGGGAGACGGTCGACGTGGCCGATCCCGTCGATCAGGCGCACGCCGCGCTCGCGGCGCGTACCGAACCGTGGTTGTTGATCTTCGACAATGCCCCGGAGGCCGGTTCGTTGCGCCCTTTTCTGCCCCCGGCGGGGCCGGGGCATGTGCTGATCACCAGTCGTTCCGGGAACTGGCCGCGCGAGCACTCGCTGGAGCTGCCGGTGCTGGAGCCGGGACCGGCGACGGCGCTGGTGCTGGCGCGGTCCGGTCAGGTGGACGCCGTGGCGGCGGCCTCCGTGGTGGCGGAGCTGGGGGCGTTGCCGCTGGCGCTGGAGCAGGCGGCGGCGTACATGGCCGAGACCGGGCTGACCCTGGGCGAGTATCTCGACCTGCTGCACCACCAGCGCGCCGGGCTGCTCGCCCAGGGGCAGGCGTGGGGGTATCGCGAGCGCGTCACCACCACCTGGCAACTGGCCTTCAAGCATCTGGCTTTCACCAGCCCGCACGCGATCGCGCTGCTGCGCGTGCTGGCCTGCTACTCCCACGAGGTGATCCCGTACCACCTGCTGCTGTCGCAGCTCGAGGAGGTCACGCCGCGTGAGTTGTTCGGCGCGGACGTGCGGCGGCGGCGGGCGTACGGGCGGCTGTCGAGTGCCAGGGTTCGGCTGTTCCGTGATTTCCGTCCCTGGCTCAGCGCGCTGGCCGTGCTGCAGGAGCTGCCGCGCGACACGCTCACGCTCAACACCGCCGTCAGCGCGTTGCGCGGTCACAGCCTCATCGGGTATCCGGTGGACGGCACGGTGTCGGTGCATCGGCTGGTCCAGGCCGTCACCCTCGACCAGCTCGAACCCCAGGAGCAGCAGCGCTGGTACGACGCCGCCGCCGTGCTCCTGGAGTCGGTGCTGCCCGACGACCCGGCCCACGCCGGGAACTGGCCCAGGTACGCCCAGCTCCTGCCGCACATCCTGCACGTGCTCACCCCGACCTCGCCCGGCATGGACAAGACCGCGCAATACCTGGGCGCGAGCGGTGACTACCGGACCGCGAAGTCGCTGTTCCAGGAGATCTGCGACGCGCTCAGCGCGCGGTTCGACGCCGACCATCCGTCCACGCTGACCGCCCGGCACGAGCTGGCCCGCTGGACGGGCGAGCTGGGGGACGCGGCGGCGGCGCGGCGGCAGTACGCGGAGCTGCTGTCCATCAGGGAGCACCAGCTCGGCCCCGAGCATCCGAACACGCTGACCACCCGCCACGAGCTGGCCCGGTGGACGGGCGAGCTCGGGGACGCCGCCTCGGCCCGCGACCAGTACGCGGCCCTGCTGCCGGTGCGTGAGCGCGTCCAGGGCCCGGAGCATCCGGACACGTTGACCGTCCGGCACGAGCTGGCCCGGTGGACGGGTGAGCTGGGGGAGGCGGTGGCGGCCCGGGACATGTACGCCGATCTGGTGCCGATCAGGGAACGTGTCCAGGGCCCCGACCACCCCGACACGCTGACCGCCCGCGCCAACCTCGCCCAGTGGACGGGGGAGGCGGGCAACGCGGCGGCGGCCCGCGACCAGTACGCCGCCCTGCTGCCGGTTCGCGAGCGCAGGCTCGGCCTCGACCACCCCGTCATCCTCATCCTCCGGGCGAACCTCGCCCAGTGGACCGGCGAGGCGGGCGACCCGGCGGCGGCCCGCGACCAGTACGCCGCCCTGCTCCCCATCTACCAGCGCATCCTCGGCGCCGAGCACCCCGACACGCTCACCACCCGCCACAGCCTCGCCCAATGGACCGGGAAGGCGGGTGACCCGGTCGCCGCCCGCGACCAGTACGCCGAGCTGCTCCCGCTGCGCCGGCGCGTCTCCGGCCCCGGGCATCCCGACACCCTCGTCACCCAGGCCAACCTCGCCCAGTGGACCGGCCAGGCGGGGGATCCGGCGGCGGCGAGGGAGCAGTACGCGGCCCTGTTGCCGATCCGGGCGCGCGTGCAGGGCAGCGAGCATCCCTCCACGCTCATCAACCGGCACGAGCTGGCCCGGTGGACGGGTGAGCTGGGGGACGCGGCGGCGGCCCGCGACCAGTACGCGGCGCTCCTCGTCGTACGCGAGCGGATCTCCGGCCCCGACCACCCCGACACGCTGACCGTACGGCACGAGCTGGCCCGGTGGACGGGTGAGCTGGGGGACGCGGCGGCGGCCCGGGACATGTACGCCGATCTGGTGCCGATCAGGGAACGTGTCCAGGGCCCCGACCACCCCGACACGCTGACCGCCCGCGCCAACCTCGCCCGGTGGACCGGCCACGCGGGGGATCCGGCGGCGGCCCGCGACCAGTGCGCGGAGTTGCTGCCCGTCAGAGAACGCGTGCTCGGCCCCGAGCATCCCTCGACCCTGATCACCCGGCACGAGCTGGCCCGGTGGACGGGTGAGCTGGGGGACGCCGCCTCGGCCCGCGACCAGTACGCCGCGCTGGTGCCCCTCCGCGAGCGCGTGTCCGGCCCCGGGCATCCCGACACGCTGACCGCCCGCGCCAACCTCGCATACTGGACCGGGCGGGCGGGCGATCCGGCGGCGGCCCGCGACCAGTGCGCGGAGTTGTTGCCCATCAGGGAGCGGGTGCTCGGTCCCGACCATCCGGCCACCAGGACTTCCAGGGAGCAACTCGCCTACTGGTCGGAGCGGGCGCCATGAAGGCCGTGCCCCGGGCGGGCCTCATGGGAGCCCCGCGCCGGGTGCTGTTAGTGGGTGCCGAGGGTGGCTGCCGCGACGACCAGGAGCATCGTGCCCGAGACGGCGGAGATGCGGCGCGCGGCCTTCGGGGTGCCGGTCAGGGCGCGGCTGGCCTGTGCCGTCGCGATGGCGATCAGGCCGTAGAGCAGGGCGCAGTTCACGACGTGGAGCAGGCCGAGCGCCGTGAGCTGGACGCCCAGCGGCACACCCGTGCCGGTCGAGATGAACTGCGGCATCAGCGACAGGTACAGCAGCACGCCCTTCGGGTTGAGCAGGGCCGTCAGCATGCTCTGCCGCAGCACCTTGGCCACCGGTTCCGGGGCGCCGCCGAGCACGGGGCCGGTGCGGTGCCGCAGGGACAGCAGGGTCCTGACCGCGAGGAACACCAGGTACGCGGCCCCGGCGTACCGCATCACCGGGAGCGCGGCGGGCACGGCCTGCAGCGCGGCGGCCAGTCCGGCGGCGGCCAGGACCGTGTGCACGGCGTAGCCGCCGCAGATGCCCGCCACCGCCGTCAGCCCGGTCCTGCGGCCCTGGCCGAGGGAGCGGGCCATCACGTACAGCATGTCGGGGCCCGGGGTGAAGATCAGCAGCAGGTCCATACCGAGGAAGAGGAGCAGGAGCTTGGGGTCCATCGGGTTCACCTCCTCAGTGCGACGGTAGTCGAAGAGGGTTGGCATGCGATGGTGGATTTGTGCCGGTGGAGTGGGGTGTATGGCACGATATTGCGTCATGGATGCCATTGACCGCAGGATCCTGCGGGAGCTGCAGCGGGACGGGCGGCTCAGCAACACCGAGCTGGCCGATCGCGTGGGGCTCACGCCGTCGCCGTGCCTGCGCCGGGTGCGGCAGCTCGAGGAGAGCGGGGTCATCCGCGGGTATCGGGCGTTGCTGGACGGGGACGCGGTGGGGCGCGGGTTCCAGGCGTTCGTCACGGTGGTGATGAGGTACGAGGACCACGACACGGTGACGGACTTCGAGCGGCGGGTGGCGGAGATGCCGGAGGTGGTGGAGGCGCACCGGCTGTTCGGGGATCCGGACTTTCTGCTGCGGGTGGCGGTGGCGGATCTGGGGGCGTACGAGCGGTTCTACTCGGAGGTGCTGTCCGGGTTGCCGGGGGTGGCCCAGGTGACGTCGCACCTCGCCATGAAGGCCGTCAAACCCGATGTCGGCCTGCCGGTGGCCTGAGGGCCCCTACGAAAGGACCCGCCGTGCTGATTGGGGCCATACGAAAAGGGACCCGCCGTGCTGGTGCGGGTCCCTTTGGCGAGACGGGGTGCCTGGGCCATCGGAGCGGGGCGGCCTTCAGGCTCTGGCGAACCGGGTGCCGCCCGTCCGGGGCGATGGCCGGGCGGGCGGCGGGGCCGGGTTACTTGGGCAGGACCAGGAGGGCGTCGCCGACGCCGCGTTCCGCGCCGTCCGACGGGCGGTTGACCAGCTTGTCGCCGACCACCATCGCCGTCGAGCCGCCCCCGTCCAGGTTGATCGCCTGGGTGGCCCCCAGCCAGCGCATGAACTGGGCCGCCTCGGGGAAGTTCGCCCCGATCGTCACCCCGGGCTGGCGGCCGTCGATGGTGGCCAGGATCAGGCTGCCGTTCTTCGTGGTGCCGAGGAGGGTACGCGGGTGGCGGCGCAGGATCATGTTGATGGAGTCGTGCCCGTCACGCTTGGCGGTGATCTTCACCTTGCCGTTGCGGACGAGGCCCACGCCGCCCGAGATCACGTGCAGGTCGGGGGTGAGCTTCAGGGCCTTCTTCGTACGCAGGTCGATGACCTTGGTCTCCACCTTGACCGTGTACTCGGGCCAGGCGTGCTCGCTGAGCCAGTCGGAGGCCGCGCCGTTGCCGTGCAGCACCCGCGTCCCGGCCGCCACCGCGGCACCCGAGGCGTGTACGGTCACGACCTTGCCGGTGGCGTCGAGGACGATGTCGGTGCCGCCGGTGGGGGTCTTGGCCCCGTACTCCTCCGTGTAGAGCACCACCTCGTCCGGCGCGGCGGCCCGGTTGACGCCGTTGACCTCGACGGCCTCCCCGTCCTGGGAGGTCGCGACCACGCTCGTCTTGACTTCGGTGATCTTGGCGGTGTGCCCCTTGAGCACCACGGCCGAGCGGCCGGGCACGGCCTCGCTCAGCAGCTTGCCGGCGACCACCGACGCGCCGACGGGCTCGCCGCGCAGGTTCTTGGCCGTGTGGATGTTGAAGAAGCCGCCGTTCACGCCGACG
The DNA here is from genome assembly GCF_040654715.1 of Nonomuraea sp. NPDC050643. NCBI lineage: Bacteria > Bacillati > Actinomycetota > Actinomycetes > Streptosporangiales > Streptosporangiaceae > Nonomuraea > Nonomuraea sp. NPDC050643. The sequence continues at coordinate 6,627 of NZ_JBFAIM010000115.1, forward strand.
ACCGCCTTCTGTGCCTTGGCCATCGACGAGACCGTCTCGCGCTTGGCCACGCTGGCGCCGAGCGAGGCGGCGTACGAGCCGCGGAACGTCTTGGCGTCGATCATGACGACCTTGACGTCCCAGGGGCCGGTGGTCTTGAGACCGTCGTCGCCGAGGTAGTCGACCTTGACCTTCAGCCCGGCATCCTTGAGTGTCTTGGCCGTCTCCTCGGCCTTCTTCTTGTCCTTGAAGGACCAGAGGCCGACGCGGACCATGTACACGGTCTGGGAAGGGGCGTCGGCGACGCTCGGCCGGATCACCTTCTGCAGGCTCGCCATCTCCCCGGCGGCCTCGACGGCGGCGACCTGGGTCTCGGCGGTGGGGAGCGTCCCGTAGTCGCGGCCGCTCGGCATGAGAACGGTGACCGTGTAGCCGTCGGTGGAGCTGCCGGCCTTCACGTCGTAGAGGTCGATGCCCTGGGTGACAGCGGTCATCGTCTTGGTCGGGATGGCCCGGGTGCCCAGCGGGAACTTGGCCGACGGGAACCGCACCGACTGCTGCTCCGCTGTCGCGGGCAACGCGGTGAGGGTGAGCGCCGCGGCTATGGCCAGGCCGCCGGCGAAGGTGCGTCGAGACATGAACTCTCCAGAGGGCGGAAAAGGGACCGCACCATAGTGGCGAGATCATGGTCTTCGAGGCAGCCGAACACGCCAAACGGGTAAAGAGGTTACGAGATTGACACCCTTTACGGCTACCATTCGTGTATGACCAGCATCCGCATGTGGTGGCGGCCCTCAGACGGCCGCTGAATCCCCATGCGCAGGGCCGTCCTCGAGACGGCCCGGCAGTGCGGCTCCTTCTCCAGGACGGCGGAAGGAGGACCCCTGTGAACGACGTCGTACTCACCGGCGACCGCCCGACCGGGCCGCTGCATCTCGGCCACTACTTCGGCTCGCTGGCCAACCGGGTCAGGCTGCAGGACGCCTACCCGATGTACGTCCTGATCGCCGACTACCAGGTGATCACCGACCGGGACACGCCGGGAGAGATCCGGCGGCACACCACCGAACTGCTCCTCGACTACCTGGCGATCGGCATCGACCCCGCCAGGGTCACGATCTTCCAGCACAGCGCCATCCCCGAGCTGAACCAGCTCCTGCTGCCGTTCCTCAGCCTCGTGTCGGTGGCGGAGCTGCGGCGCAACCCCACGGTGAAGGACGAGATCGCGCACAGCTCGCAGCGGGCCGTCAGCGGCCTGATGTTCACCTATCCGGTGCACCAGGCGGCCGACATCCTGTTCTGCAAGGGCACTTTGGTGCCGGTCGGCCGGGATCAGCTTCCGCACGTGGAGGTCACGCGGCTGGTGGCGCGCCGCTTCAACGAGCGCTACGGCGAGGTGTTCCCGCTGCCCGAGGCCATGATGGGCGAGCAGCCGCTGCTCAAGGGCCTCGACGGCGGCAAGATGAGCAAGAGCAGGGGCAACGCGATCGCCCTGTCGGCCACCGAGGACGAGACGGCCGTCCTCATCCGCAAGGCCCGCACCGACTCCGAGCGGCTGATCACGTTCGACGAGGAGCACCGGCCCGGGGTCGCCAACCTGCTCACGCTGGCCGGCCTGTGCCTGGGCCGCCCGCCGCGCGAGCTCGCCGACGAGATCGGGGACGGCGGCGCCGCCACGCTCAAGCGCCTGACCACGGAGGCCGTCAACGAGTTCCTACGGCCGATCAGGAAACGCCGGGCCGAGTTCACCGCCGCCGACGTCCAGAGGATCTTGACCGAGGGCAACGCCAAGGCCCGCGAGCGGGCGGTGCTCACCCTCGACGAAGTACGGGCCGCGATGGGGTTCTAGCCACGGCCAGCTCCGTGGCCACCGAGCGCAGCGGGCGGCGATGCCGGGGCCGGCGGAACCCGGCCGCCCGCAGCATGTGTGCCACCTCGCGGAATCCGCGTACGCGGCCGCCCGCGGCGACCAGGTAGTTGAGGTCCAGCAGGCGCAGGAGGGTGCGGCTGGCCCGGCCGGGCATGAGGCTGTCGGCGAACTGGTCGCCGACCACGATCGCGCCGCCCGGGTTGAGCGCCGCCGCCAGGCGCCGCAGCAGCGTGGCCGCCTCCTGGTCGTCCAGGCCGTGCAGGACGTTGAAGAGCAGGACGGCGTCGTACCCGTCGCCGAGGTCGTCGTCCAGGAACGAGCCGGCGCGCAGCGTCAGCCGGGGGTGCTCGGCGGCGGCTTCGAGCGCCCCCGGCAGGTCGATCACGGTGGCCCGCAGCCCGGGGTGCAGGCGCAGCAGCTCCACGCTGACCAGCCCGTGGCCGCCGCCGACGTCGAGCACCCGCCCGGCGCCGCGCGGCACGGGGACGACGCGGGCGGCGGCCGGAGCCTGCCGCCTGGCCAGTGCCCCCGTCCATGCCTGGAACGAGCGCGACAGCTCGGGGTCGCTCTCGAGCAGCGCGTAGAAGGGCGTCACCGGCGAGCCGTCCCGCACCGCCTTCTCCATGCGGGGCCAGATCACGCACGCGGTACGCTCCCAGAACTCCAGCCCCGCCACCAGCGACGTCGGCGAGTCCGTCGTGAACCACAACCGCGCCGTGCGGGTCAGCCGGTAGCGGCCACCCCTGACCCGCAGGTAGCCGAGCCCGGCCAGGCTCCGTAACAGCACGCCGGACGCGTGCGGGTCGAGGTTGAGGGTGGCGGCCAGCTCGCCGCCGGTCGACGGACGCTCGCCGAGGGCGTCGAAGACTCCCATTCTGGCCGCGGCCACGAGCGCATGCAGGCCCAGGGCCCCGAAATAATCGAACATCGGAGGCACGATCGACAGCCGATGGGCGCCGGCTTCCAGCGCGTTGAAGAAGAGGGGCACACCTGCGACGGTAAGCGGCTATTGCGTGGATTGCCGTGTCTGGTACACCTTGCGAAGCGTCTCGTGCACGATCCACGTCGTCCTGGCGCCCTCGGCCAGCAGGCACACGTCGCCGGGACCGACCTCGATCGTGGTGCCGCCCTCGACGGCGATCGTGGCGCGGCCCGACAGCACGACGAAGATCTCGTCGGTCTCCACGTCCGTGACGACGCCGGGCGTGATCTCCCAGATGCCCCGGCCGTCACCCAGCTCCAGGGAGGACGTCGCGGGGTCGCCCGCGACGATCTGCTCGGGGGTGAGCTCTTCCGGGATGAGCCGCACGTCGTGGACGGGCACCGAGAAGGCCCCCGCGGTGGCGAGCATGCGGCCGAGGTCGGCCAGATCGGGCATCAATACATCAGACATATCGCCCATTTCAGCACATCAGCGACTGTCTCTGCGGAACGACTCCAGTGCCAGCAGCGCCACGTGCAGCGAAAGGCACGATTCGACGTCGTCGAGGTCGGTGTCGAGGATGCGCTCCAGCCGGCGCAGACGGTCGTAGAAGGCGGGCCTGGACAGGTGGGCCTTCTGCGCGGCGACCGCCTTGTTGCGCCCGGAGTCGAGGTAGATGCGCAGGATCCGGGTCAGGTCGCCGCCGCGCTGCGCGTCGTGGGCCAGCAGCGGCCCCAGCTCCCGCTCGGCGAACGTCTGCAGTCGCGCGTCGTCGCGCAGCAGGTGGAGCAGGCCGCGCAGGCGCAGGTCGGGCAGCCGGTAGAAGGCCCGGCCGTCGGGCTGGCGGACGGCCACGTCGGCCACCTGCTCGGCCTCGAGGAAGCTGCGGCGTACGTCTCTGATGGACTCCACCACCGAGCCCGCCGCCAGCACGAACGCCGAGCCGGGCCGCCACAGCACGCGCAGCCGCTCGGCCAGGGAGGTCAGCGCGGGCTCGGCCTGCGTGCGCGGCGGCAGTGGCAGCAGGACCCCGACCCGCTCCTGGTCGAGCGCGCCCACCAGGGCGGGCAGGCGGGCGTCGCGGCAGGCGGCGGCGGTGGCCTCGGCCAGCTCGCCGAGCTGCGCCTGCCCGTCGAGTGCCTGGTCGATCGGCTCGGTCGGCCTGATGACGACGCTGACCAGCTTGCGCCCGGTGAGTGGCACGCCCACCGCGCGGGCGCGGGCGGCGGCCTCGTCGGGGTCGGCGTAGGCGTGGGTCAGGATGCCGGTGATGATCGTGCCGTGGGCCTGGCGCTCGAGCGACTCCTGGTGGCGCTCCAGCAGGCGGCCCAGGGCGAGCGTGGTGGCCGCGCGCTCGGCCAGCACCATGTCACGGGGCGACGGCTGCGCGTCGCACAGCAGGATCAGCCGCCCCCAGTCCTGCCCGCGCGCCCCGACCGTGGTGACCAGCCAGCCGGAGGCGGGATCGTACGCGGTGCGCTCGGCCGGGGCCACCGCCCGCGACCTGGTCTCCCACCCGGCCAGCAGGGTGCCCGCGTCGCGCCCGGCGGACTCGCAGGCCAGCACCTGGTGGGCGAGGTTCTCCAGCAGCACCGGCCGCCCCGACAGCCGTGCCACCTGGGCCAGCACCTCGGCCGGCGAGGCGCCTTCGACCGACAGCTCGGTGAAGACCTCGTGGAGCTGCTCGGAGGCCCGCAGCTCCTCGAGCTGGATGTCGATGATGCGCGCGTGCACGGACTCGGTGATCTGCACGAACGGCGTCTCGCGGGCCAGCACGATGACCGGCAGCCCGTGATCCTCGGCCGACTTGACCACGGCCCGCGGCAGCTCGCGGACGAACCTGCGGCCCAGCTCCACGATCAGGCCCGACGCCCCCACGGACGAAAGCTCACCGATGTAGTCGGCGAGCTTCTCGGGGTCCTCCGGCAGGGCCACCCCCGTGGTGAGCACCAGCTCCCCGCCCCGGAGCAGGTGCGCGATGTCGGCGATCTCGCCGACGTGCACCCACCGGACCTTGGTGTCGAGCCGGTCAGCGCCCGCGACCACGCGCGGGCTGCCCCGGCGCACGGTTTCCAGAGCGAGGATGTCGGCGATGGTGGGCAGCACGGGGCAGAGCCTAGCCGATCAACCTGTAAGAACGGCCATAGGCCGATTTACACTTTGGGACCTTTGTCATGGATTGAGGTCCTCCTCGCGATATTCCCGGCGAGGTTCGCGTACGCGCAGCTCAACCCGGCGAATCTTGCCGGAGATCGTCTTCGGCAGCTCGCCGAACTCCAGCCGCCGCACCCGCTTGTACGGTGCCAGCTCCCGCCGGCAGTGCTCGAAGATCGAGCGCGCCGTGGACTCGTCGTCCTCGAACCCGGGGGCCAGCGTCACGTACGCCTTCGGCACCGCCAGGCGTACCGGGTCGGGGGCGGGCACCACGGCCGCCTCCGTCACGGCCTCGTGCTCCAGCAGCACGCTCTCCAGCTCGAACGGCGAGATCCGGTAGTCGGAGGCCTTGAAGACGTCGTCGGTCCGGCCCACGTAGGTGATGTAGCCGTCCTCGTCGCGGGTGGCGACGTCGCCGGTGTGGTAGAAGCCGTCCCGCATCGCGTCCGTCGAGCCGCCAGCGTATGCACCGACATATCCGGACATGAGGCCGAGGGGGCGGCGGTCGTCCAGCGGCAGGCAGATCTCCCCGTCGTTCCCCTGCTCCCCGGAGACCGGGTCGATGAGCACGACCTCGTAACCGGGCAGCGGCCGTCCCATGGACCCGGGCCGGACCGGCTCGTCGGGCGCGTTGCCGATCTGCGCGGTCGTCTCGGTCTGCCCGTAGCCGTCCCTGATCGTCAGGCCCCACGCCCGGCTCACCTGCTCGATGATCTCGGGGTTCAGCGGCTCGCCCGCGGCCACGGCCGTGCGCAGCGGCAGCTTCCACGCCGCCAGGTCCTCCTGGATGAGCATCCGCCACACGGTCGGCGGCGCGCAGAACGTGGTGACCCGCTCGTCGCGCAGCACTTCCAGCAGTGCCGGCGCGGAGAAGCGCGAGTAGTCGTGGACCAGCACGGTGGCCCCCGCGTTCCAGGGCGCGAACACGTTGCTCCACGCGTGCTTGGCCCACCCCGGCGACGACACGTTGAGATGCACGTCGCCCGGCCTGAGCCCGATCCAGAACATCGTCGACAGGTGGCCGGCGGGGTAGGAGGCGTGCGTGTGCTCGACCAGCTTCGGCTGCGAGGTCGTGCCCGAGGTGAAGTAGAGCAGCAGCGTGTCGCCCGCGCGGGTCGGCCCGTCGGGGACGAAGCGCTCGTGCGCCTCGTACGCCTCCCGGAACGGCAGCCAGTTGTAGGCGTCGCCGACCGCGATCCTGGTGTATTCGCCGGCCCGGAACTTGCCGGCGTCGGCGGCGTTGGCGATCACGTGGGAGACGCCGCCGCGCTCGATCCGCTCGGTGATGTCCTTGACGGTCAGCAGCGTGGTGGCCGGGATGATGACCGCGCCCAGCTTCACCGCGGCCAGCAGCGACTCCCACAGCTCGGCCTGGTTGCCCAGCATGAGCAGGATCCGGTCGCCCCGGCGCACCCCCTGCTCGTGCAGCCAGTTGGCCACCTGGTTCGAGCGGGCGGACAGCTCGGCGAAGGTGTAGGAGGCGCTGCTCGCGCCCACGATCTTGAGAGCGACGGCCTCGGGGGTCTCCTCGGCGAGCACCCCGTCGAACCAGTCGAGCGCCCAGTTGAACTCGTCGATCTCCGGCCAGCGGAAGTCGCTGCGGGCGGTGGCGGGGTCGGCGCCGAGGAGGAAGTCACGGGCGGCACGAAAATCGCTCATGCCCGGATCCTGCTACGTCGCCAGCCGCCGCTCAAGGCCGTCGAGCACCGACACGAGCCCGAAGTCGAAGGCGACCGCCCGCACGACGTCGGGATCTTCGTAGCCCTCGAAGTTCATGCGCTCGGCTATGTCGGGAAAGTCCGCGGCGGCCTGGAGCACCTTCTCGCGCATGTCGTCGTGGTCGTAGTCGTAGCCGGACATCGAGGTGTTCCAGGCGATCTCGGGGATCGTCATGCCGTAGACGTAGGCGGTGAACGTGGAGCCCGCGTAGTCGATGTCCATCCCGGCGAACCCCGCGTGCCTGAAGGCCGTCCGCATCCGGTCGGCCACGTGGAGGGCGTTGGGGCCGAGCGCCGGCAGGCGGCCGAGCAGGTCGGCCGACCAGGGATGGCGCAGCATCACCTCGCGCATGCTGTAGGCCAGGACCGAGACCGCCTGACGCCAGCCTGCCTCTTCGGCGTCGGGGAAGGTGATCTCGCCCCACATCTCGTCGTAGGCCAGCTCCAGCAACTCATCCTTGTTGGCGACGTACCAGTAGACGCTGGTGGCGCCGGCGCTCAGCTTCGCGCCGAGCTTGCGCATGCTCAGGCCGGCCAGGCCCTCCTCGTTGAGCAGCTCGACGGCGGCCGCGACGATCTCCTCCCGGCTGCGCCCGGGACTGGTCGCCTTTCGGGGTTCGCGGAACCACACGGAGGAGAACGCCTTGCCTGCTGCCATGAATCCAGGATAAATCCCCTCGCACACTGTACGAGGCTTATCGTACAGTGTGCGAGTGAACTCGAACACTGTACGAGATCCTCGTCGCTGGTGGATCCTCGCCGCCTTGTGCCTGGCGTTGCTGGTGCTGGTCATCGACAACACCGTGCTGAACCTGGCGATCCCGTCCCTCAACGAGGAGATGGGCGCCACCCCGTCCGACATCCAGTGGATCATCGACGCCTATGTGCTGGCCTTCGCCGGGCTGCTGCTCACCTCGGGCAGCCTGTCCGACAAGTACGGCCGCCGCCTCTTCCTGATCATCGGCCTGGTCTTCTTCGGCGGCGCGTCCCTGCTCGCCGTCCTCGTCACCGAGCCCTGGCAGCTCATCGCCGCCCGTGGCCTGATGGGCATCGGCGGCTCCCTCGTCATGCCGTCCACCCTGTCGATCCTGATGACCGTCTTCGACGAGAGCGAGCGGCGCAAGGCCATGGCGGCCTGGAGCGCCGTGGCCCTGGTGGGCCTGGTGTCGGGCCCGACGCTGGGCGGCTTCATGCTGGAGCACTACTGGTGGGGCTCGGTCTTCCTGCTGAACATCCCCGTCGCGGCGATCGCCGTCGTGGCGGCCCTCGTCCTCATGCCGGAAAGCCGCAGCGTGGGCCGGAGGATCGACCCGGTCGGCGTCGTGCTGTCGATCGTCGGGCTGACCGCCGCCGTCTACGTGATCATCGAACGTGAGTGGAACATCCCCGTCATCGCCCTCGCGATCGTCGCCCTGGGCGCCTTCGTGATCTGGGAGCGCCGGCAGGACGAGCCGATGCTGCCGCTCCATCTGTTCGCCAACCGCAACTTCAGCGGGGCCTCGTTCTCGATCCTGCTGATGTCGTTCGGCGCGGGCGCCGTGATGCTGATGCTCACCCAGTACCTGCAGTTCGTGCTGGGTTACGGGGAGATGCAGGCCGGGCTGGCCATGCTGCCCTACGCGGTGGCCGCGGCGATCTTCAACGGGGTGGGCGCCGGGCTCGGCAAGAAGCTCAGCAACCGGGTGCTGATCAGCGCCGGGCTGCTGGCGATGGCCGGCGGCTTCGTCGTCATGGCCACCACCACCGGGATCCTGCCGCTGCTCACCGGCCTGGTGATCATGGGCGTCGGCGGCGGCCTGGCGGGTCCCTCCGCCTACGCCTCGCTCATGCAGGCCATCCCCCTGGAGCACGCGGGTGTCGGCTCGGCGCTCAACGACACCGTCCAGCAGGTCGGCATGGCGCTGAGCATCGCCGTCCTGGGGAGCGTGCTGGCGGGCAAGTACACCGCGGAGATGCCCGCCGACCTGCCCGCGGTGGCCAGGGAGTCGATCGGCGGGGCGCACCCGCTGGGCTTCGCCGAGGCCGCCAACGAGGCCTTCACCTCCGCCATGCACCTCGGCGCGTGGGTGGGGGCCGCGTTCTGCGTGGCCGCCGCGCTGCTGGCGGTCACCGTGCTGCGCCCGGCCGGTCCGGTCGCGGCCCCCGAGCCGGCGAGCGTCTAGCGGACACGGGGCTCCCTCATGCTCTCCAGGCTGTCGAGCTTGTGGGTGCGCTCGTCGTGGCCGATCTGCCGCAGGAGGTCGGCCACCGAGCGGTAGCGGCCGTACTCGTCGGCGTACGTGCCGGGGTCGGGCACGAAGTCCAGGTCGGGGTTCTCGGCCACGAACGTCATGTACTCGTGCTCGGCGTGGTCCTCGAACTCCGCGTTGAGCCGGTAGCTCCAGTCCGGCCTGACCAGGAACAGCACCCAGGACACGTGGTAGTAGAAGAACGCGATCAGCCAGGGCGCGGCCTTGTGCAGCAGCCACGTCTGCCGCTGCCCGGTGCGCTGGACGAGGTCCTGCATGATCAGCAGGTGCCACTGCTCGTTGTCCTGGTCGGCGCGGGCCTCCACGATCCGCTCGAAGACCCTCCTGGCCAGCGCGGAGCGGCCCGCGTGCCGGTGCACGGCCCAGTAGCCCATGCGCTCCCACGCCTGGTACGGCACCCGCGCGATGATCTCCAGCATGGCGAACTTCGTGTACGAGCCCTGCTTGCCGTACATGAGGTCCACGGGCTTGAACATCATCTTGGCCAGCAGGCTGTAGTCCATGCGCGGCGTGTCCAGCGTGTCCTGCTGGGCCCGGCGCAGTTGCTCGCGGTCGAGCTTCGGCGGGCCGGAGGGGGCTTCGGGGCGGTGGTCGACGATGACGGTCATCTCGGTCTCCTTCTCTGCTTGTCGAGTGACTCGATCGTCGTCGACGAAGGGGGTCCGGGGCGTCGGCCGCAAGTGGTCATTCACGGTGATTCCGGTGGGGTACGAGGCCCTCCTGCTGTACACCTCCAGGCGGACGGGAAATCCCCTAGGGGATAGATTTACAACATGTAACCCGATTTGACCTCACGCCGACAGCCTGGGGTTAGGAGGATGGGCGCGGGAAAAGGGATACTCGGTAACATGTCGGAGCTTCTCGCGCGCCACCGGGCGGTCATGCCCAACTGGTTGGCCCTCAACTACAACGAGCCCATCGAGATCGTCAGCGGCAAGGGAAACCGTGTCATCGACGCGGACGGCAAGAGTTACCTCGACTTCTTCGCCGGGATCCTGACGAACATGATCGGATACGACGTGCCCGAGGTGCGCGAGGCCGTCGAGCGCCAGCTCGCCACGGGGGTGGTGCACACCAGCACCGTCTACCTGCTGCGCGGCCAGATCGAGCTGGCCGAGAAGATCGCGCGGCTCTCCGGCATCCCCGACGCCAAGGTCTTCTTCACCAACTCCGGCACCGAGGCCAACGAGACCGCGCTGCTGCTGGCCACGTACGCGCGCAAGAGCGACCAGGTGCTGGCCATGCGGCAGAGCTACCACGGGCGCAGCTTCGGCGCGGTCAGCGTCACCTCCAACCGCTCCTGGAAGAACAACTCGCTCTCCCCGCTCAACGTGCACTTCCTGCACGGCGCCGACCGGCACCTCACCCAGTTCAAGGGTCTGTCCGACGCCGACTACATCCAGGCGTGCGTGGACGACCTGCGGCACGTGCTGGCCACCTCCGTCTCCAACGACGTCGCGGCGCTGATCGCCGAGCCGATCCAGGGCGTGGGCGGGTTCACGATGGCCCCCGACGGGCTGTTCGCCGCCTACAAGGAGGTGCTCGACGAGCAGGGCATCCTGTTCATCTCCGACGAGGTGCAGACCGGATGGGGCCGGACGGGCAGCGCGTTCTTCGGCATCCAGAACCACGGCGTGACCCCCGACATGATCACGTTCGCCAAGGGGCTCGGGAACGGCTTCGCCGTCGGCGGCATCGTGGCGCGCGGCGACCTGATGGACGCCCCGCACGCCGTGGGCCTGTCCACCTTCGGCGGCAACCCGATCTCCATGGCCGCCGCCAACGCCACCCTCGACTACGTGCTCGACCGCGACCTGCAGGCCAACGCCGCGCGTACCGGGGAGATCATCATCAGCGGGCTCAAGGCCGCCGCCGGACGGCTCCCGATCATCAAGGACGTCCGCGGCAAGGGCCTGATGTTCGCCGTCGAGCTCGAGACCCCCGCCCAGGCCGCCCGCTTCATGGAGGAGACCAGGAAGGCGGGCCTCCTGGCCGGCAAGGGCGGCCTGTACGGCACCGCCATCCGCATGGCCCCGCCCCTCACTCTCACGGTGGACGAGGCCACGGAGGGGCTGGGCATCATCGTCACGGCCCTCGAGACCATCAACGCGGAGGCGACGGCCCAGTGAAGTCGGTCAAGCATTGGATCAACGGCGCCCACGCGGACGGCGACCCCGCGCGTACCGCGGAGCTCTTCGATCCGGCCACCGGTGAGGTGAGCGGCCACGTCGCGCTGGCCTCGGCCGCCGACGTGGACGCGGCCGTGGCGGCCGCCGTCGCGGCGTTCCCCGCCTGGCGGGACGCCTCGCTGGTCAAGCGCTCGCAGGTGCTCTTCCGCTTCCGTGAGCTCATGTACGCCCACCGCGACGAGCTCGCCGCCCTGATCTCCGCCGAGCACGGCAAGGTGCACTCCGACGCGCTCGGCGAGGTGGCCCGCGGCCTGGAGGTCGTGGAGTTCGCCTGCGGGATCCCGCACCTGCTCAAGGGCGGCTTCTCCGAGGGCGTCTCGACCCGGGTCGACTCCTACTCGATCCGCCAGCCGCTGGGCGTCGTGGCCGGGATCACGCCGTTCAACTTCCCGGCCATGGTGCCGATGTGGATGTACCCGGTCGCGATCGCGTGCGGGAACGCCTTCGTGCTCAAGCCGTCGGAGAAGGACCCCTCGGCCGCGCTGCTCATGGCGCGGCTCTGGCGGGAGGCCGGGCTGCCCGACGGCGTGTTCAACGTCGTGCAGGGCGACAAGGTGAGCGTGGACCGGCTGCTGGAGCACCCCGACGTGCGCGCCGTGTCGTTCGTCGGCTCCACCCCCATCGCCAGGTACGTCTACGAGAGCGGCACCGCGCACGGCAAGCGCGTGCAGGCCCTCGGCGGCGCCAAGAACCACATGCTCGTGCTCCCCGACGCCGACCTCGACCTGGTCGCCGACTCGGCGGTCTCGGCGGGGTTCGGCTCGGCGGGGGAGCGGTGCATGGCGATCTCCGTCGTGCTGGCCGTGGACCCGATCGGCGACGAGCTCGTCCAGAAGATCGTCGAGCGGGTGGACAAGCTCGTGGTCGGGCCTGGCGACGACCCCAAGTCGGAGATGGGCCCGCTCGTCACCGGCCCCCACCGCGACAAGGTCGCCTCCTATCTCGACCTCGGCGTCGAGGAGGGGGCCAAGCTGGTCGTCGACGGCCGCGAGACGGCCGTGCTGGGCGGGGGCAAGGCGTCGGAGACGCCCGGCTTCTGGCTCGGCCCGACGGTGCTCGACCACGTGCCCGCCGGCTCCCGTACGCACACGGACGAGATCTTCGGCCCCGTGCTGTCGGTCGTGCGCGTCTCCTCGTACGAGGAGGGCCTGGAGGTCATCAACGGCGGCCTGTACGGCAACGGCACCGCGATCTTCACCAACGACGGCGGCGCGGCCCGGCGTTTCCAGAACGAGGTCGAGGTCGGGATGGTCGGCATCAACGTGCCCATCCCGGTGCCGATGGCCTTCTACAGCTTCGGCGGGTGGAAGTCCTCGCTGTTCGGCGACACGCACGTGCACGGCACCGAAGGGGTGCACTTCTACACCCGGGGCAAGGTCGTCACCTCCCGCTGGCTCGACCCCTCGCACGGAGGCGTCAACCTGGGGTTCCCCACGAACAAGTAACCGCTGATCGCGACCGGGAGGGACTGGTGCCCCTCCCGGCCCCTTCCCCGGTAGGCTCCAGCAGACGGACAAGGGGGGCATCGTGAATGGTCGTCGTGCTTATGCCACGGCGCTCGCCGTGATGGCGCTGGTCGCCGGCGTGGGTGCGGCGGCGCCGACCCCGGCGGCGCCCCCGTCCTTCACCTCGGCCCCGAGGCCCGGCCTCCGGGCGACCCTCAGCGCCATCCCCACGCCCACCCCCACCCGCACGCCCACCCCCACTCCTTCGCCCAGCGCGACGCAGCTCGACGGCACGCTGCAGATCCTCACCTATCGCGGCTACGCCGAATACGGCGGTGTGAGCCCCAAGGTCAACTGGGTGGGCTCGTTCGAGAAGGAGACCGGCTGCCGCATCGCCCGGCTCGACACCGTGCAGAGCGCCGAGGACATGGCCGTCAAGGTCAAGGAGCGCGCCTACGACGTGATCACCGCCGGCCCGGCGCTGGCGGGCGAGCTGATCGAGCGCAAGCAGGTCCAGGCCGTCGACCCGGCCAAGGTGAGCGACTACGAGGACATCGACGAGCGCTTCCGCGACATGATGACGGTGTCGGGCAAGGTCTACGGGGTGCCCTATCTGTGGGGCTCCGACGAGTTCATCTACGACTCGGCCAAGGTCAGGGGCGGCGGGCTCGAGCAGCTCTTCGCCTCCGGCCGGACGGTGCTCAGGGACAGCCCGATGGCGATCGCCGGCGCCGCCCTGGCCGAGGGCTCGGTGAAGAACCCCTACGAGCTGAGCAAGGCCGAGCTGGACACCGCGATGACGCTGCTGGAGCGGAACAAGGACCGCGCCTACTGGCGCAACCCGATCGACCTGGTCCAGGGCTTCGCCACCGGCGAGCTCGACTACGCGCAGGCCACCCCCTACTACCGCCTGCTCCTGCAGAAGTCCGGCATCCCGGTCAAGACGCTGACCACGCGCAAGACGACCGGCTGGGTCGACTCCTGGATGCTCGGCGCGAACGTCCCCGACACCACCTGCGCCTACCGGTGGCTCAACTGGGTGACCGACCCGGACGCGCAGCGCGACGCGGCCGCGTGGGCGGGAATGGCGCCCGCCAACGACAAGGCGTGCAAGGGGCGGGCCAGGCTGATGTGCGAGACGTACGGCGTGGGCGACGACAAGCGGCTCAGCCGGGTGATCTTCGCGGTGCGACCGCCGGGGGGTTGCCGGGCGGAAGATGGGGAATGCACTGATTATTCGGCCTGGACCGAGCGATGGGCCGAGCTGACCAAGTGAGTGCATGCGCGGACGCGCTCTTCCCCCCGCTGGGCGCGTCCTGCGGAGACGCCCCGGGCCTTCCCCCCTTCCCGGGGCGTCTCGCCTCGGCCAGAGGGGTCAGCGAGACGGGAAGGCCACGACGGTGGCCAGCGGCGAGGGCATGAGCGCCTCGGCGCAGTCGTTGCAGGCGAGCACCGCGGAATCGTCGGGCAGGCGGCCCACGCGCACGCGCGGGCGCGGCCACCGCTTCTGGCAGACGACACACGCGTCGCCTTCGCGCTGTGCCCAGGTCAGGCCTTCAGGGTCGAACGTCAACATATTCCGCGCCGTTCTGGTCGGACCCCAGTTCATCACGCTCCCAGCAGCCATCGCCCATCCCTATGTCGGAACCGTTATAACCCCGACCGAGGCCGGAGGCGTCCAGCTGAGCGTCAAGCCAGAGTGAATTCTCTACCCGAGTGGCGCCTGTTACACCACAAAACGGGCATCCAGCCGCAAGCTGGATGCCCGTTTCGTTGGGTTTCGTCTAGAGCTCGGCGATCGCCTTCTCCAGGATGCCCAGGCCCTCCTCGAGCAGGTGCTCGGGGATGACGAGGGGCGGCAGGAAGCGCAGGACGTTGCCGTACGTGCCCGCCGTCAGGACCAGCAGGCCCTCGGCGTGGCAGCGCTTGACGACCTCCTGCACGGCGGTCGGGTTCGGCTCCTTGGTGCCGGGCTCGACCAGCTCGATCGCGATCATCGCGCCGCGCCCGCGCACGTCGCCGATCACGTCGTGGCGTTCCTTGAGCGCCTCGAGGCGGGGCAGCATGATCTCGCCGATGCGGCGGGCCTTGGCGACCAGGTTCTCCTCCTCGATCGTCTCCAGCACGCCGAGCGCGGCTTCGCAGGCGAGGGGGTTGCCGCCGTACGTGCCGCCCAGGCCGCCGACGTGCACCCTGTCCATGATCTCCGCGCGCCCGGTCACCCCGGCCAGCGGCAGGCCGCCCGCGATGCCCTTGGCGGTGGTGATGATGTCCGGCACGACGCCCTCGTCCTCACAGGCGAACAGCGTCCCGGTACGCGCGAAGCCGGTCTGCACCTCGTCGGCCACGAACACGATCCCGTTCGCCTTGCAGAACTCGGCGATGCGCGGCAGGAACCCCTTGGCGGGCACGATGAACCCGCCCTCGCCCGCGATCGGCTCGATCACCACGGCGGCCACGTTGTGCGCGCCGATCTGCTTGCCGATCAGGTCGATGGCCTGCTCGGCGGCCTCCTCGGCGCAGTGCTCAGGGCCGCTCGGCCAGCGGAACGGGTAGGCCAGCGGCACCCGGTACACCTCCGGCGCGAACGGGCCGAACCCCTCCTTGTACGGCATGTTCTTGGCCGTCAGCGTCATCGTGAGCAGCGTGCGGCCGTGGTAGCCGTGGTCGAACACCACGACGGCCGGGCGGCCGGTGGCGTGCCTGGCGATCTTGACCGCGTTCTCCACGGCCTCGGCGCCCGAGCTCACCAGGAACGAGCGCTTGTCGTGGTCGCCGGGGGTCAGCTCGTTCAGCTTCTCGCACACCCGCACGTACGACTCGTACGGGGTGACCATGAAACAGGTGTGGGTGAAGTCGGCGACCTGCTTCTGGACGCGCTCCACGACCTTGGGCGCGGCGTTGCCGACGTTCGTCACGGCGATGCCGGAGCCGAAGTCGATCAGCGAGTTCCCGTCGGCGTCCTGCACCACGCCGCCGCCCGCGCGGGTGACGAAGACCGGCAGGGCAGTGCCGATGCCGGGCGGGACGGCGGACTGCTTGCGGGCCAGCAACTCCTGGGACTTGGGGCCGGGGATCGCGGTCACGAGGCGCCGCTCCTGGGGAATGCTCATGCTTCTGACGCTACGGCGGGCTCCTATCAGGTCCGATACGTCGATATGTCACACTGAAGGTGCTCCTCTTTGCCGGAATGGATAAAACTCGCATGCCGCCTTCGCTCCAGACCGTCGTGCGCCGCATGAACCTCCGGCCGCTGGCCGGGACGTCCGGTCGCGGGGTGCTGGACGCCGCGGTGCGGTGGGTGGCGGTCAGCGAGCTGGCGGACCCGACCCCGTACCTGGAGGGCGGGGAGCTGCTGCTCACCACGGGCATGCGCATGGAAGGCGACCTCGGCCACTACGTCGCCCGATTGGTGGCGCGCGGGGTGGCCGGGCTGGCCTTCGGCGTCGGGGTCTCCCACGAGGAGGTGCCGCCCGCTCTCGTGACGGCGGCCGAGGGGGCCGGGCTGCCGCTGTTCGAGGTGCCGCGCGAGACGCCGTTCATCGCCGTCGGCAAGGCGGTGAGCGAGCTGCTGGCCGCCGAGCAGTACGAGGAGGTCACCCGGGCCTTCGCCGCCCAGGGCCGGCTGACACGGGCGGCGCTGCGGCCGGAGGGCATGCACGCGGTCATCGACCGGCTGGCCAAGGAGGTCGGCGGCTGGGCGGCGTTGCTGGAGGAGTCGGGCGAGGTCCGGCACGCCACCCGAGGGGCGAAGACGGAGGCGGTCGCCGCCGAGCTGGCCCGCCGCCGCGGCCGCCTCGGGGATCACGCTCGTCCGGCGGATGCCGGGGGTGCGGCGCGCGGGGAGCGGCAGCCTGCCAGCCTCGCGCTGTCCGCGCCCGGGGAGCACATCGTCGTGCAGCCGCTGGGCGGCGGGCCCCGGCCGCGCGGCTTCTTCGCCGTCGGAGCCAGGCACGCCTTCTCACCCGTCACCCACACGGTGATCAACGCGGCGGGCTCGCTGCTCACGCTGGCCATGGAGCAGGGCCGGACCCAGCTCGCGGCCGAGCGCCGCGTCCGGACCGCCGTGCTGGAGCTGCTGCTGGCCGGGGAGGGGGAGCGGGCCCGCGCGGTGCTCGGCCCGCTCGGCGCACGGCTGCCCGAGGAGCCGCTCGTGGTGCTCGCGGCGGCCCCCGAGGCCCTGGACGCCCTGGAGGCCCGGTCCTTCGCCGCCCTGCTCGACGGCACCGCCCCGGAGGGTTCCGACGCCGGGGCGCGTGGGTCCGGGGCGATGGTCGTCGCGCTCGTGGCCGAGGCGGTGGCGGAGGAGGCGGCGGAGGAGGCGGCGCTGAGCGCGGAGGCCCCTGCCGGCCTCAGCCGGCCCACCGGGTACGCCGCCCTGCGCGGCGCCCTCGACCAGGCCGGACGCGCCCTGGGGGCGGCGCGGAGCCGCGGGCGGCGCGGCACCGTCGTGACCTTCGGGGAGCTCGCCGGCCAGGGCCTGCTGGGCCTGCTCGACCAAGCCGCCGTGCGGGCGTTCTCCACGGCCCTCCTGGCCCCGCTCACCGAGTACGGCTCCCGGGCCGACCTGGTGGAGTCGCTGCGCGCGTACCTGGACAGCAACGGCCACTGGGATGCGGCGGCGCAGCGGCTCGGCGTGCACCGCCACACCCTGCGCTACCGCATGAAACGCGTCGCCGACCTGCTCGGCCGTGACCTCGACGACCCGGGCGTGCGCGCGGAGCTGTGGCTCGCCCTCGAGGCGGGCCGCCGCTCTACGTAGATTTGTCCACCAGATAGCAGCAGATGGTCGCCCTGGTCACCGCTTCGTAGGTGCGGCTGTCGCGCAGGTGCCCGGCGCGTTCGAGGCTGATGGCCCCTTGGGCCGCCGCCCACAGCGCGTCCGCGATCTTGCGGGGCTGGGTCGGGATCAGGTAGCCGGCCGAGATGCAGTCGGCGATCACCCGGTCGAGGATGTTGAGGGCGGCGCGGGCCAGTGTCCTGGCGCGCTCGCTGGGCTCGAAACCGGGGATCGCCCGCTCGAACATCAGGCTGTAGTAGCCCGGTTCGGACAGGCACGCCTGACGGTAGGCGGGGCCGAGCGCGGACAGGTGCTCGAACGGGTTGCGGCGCTGCGGCACGGCCTCCAGAAAGCGGCGGAAGCGCTCGAACCCCTCCAGATAGAGCGCCTCCGCCAGCCCTTCCCGGTTGCCGAACATGGTGTAGATGACGGTCGTCGTGCATCCCGCCTCCGCGGCGATCCTGCGCATGGTCAGGCTTTCCGGCCCGTCCGACTGGAGCAGGTTGACCGCCACGTCGAGCAGGCGGGAGCGAAGTTCGTCGTGGCCGGCGCGCTCACCCAGGAGGTACGCGCCCTGCAGCCCCAGCGGCGCCGAGGTCATGAGACCTCCCCTGTGCCCAAGGAGCGATGCGTCCTTGTGACCTCACGTTGTTCGGTCACGGGGCCCACGCCTTTCTCGTCGGGGGCCCGCCGCGCTGGAGACCCGCACCCGGTGACTTAGCCATGGCGGAGATCGCTCAAACCACTCCGCATGGTAAACATCCCGAATTGGGTCTACTTCTGTTACATCATGGGTATACAACGGGGCTTGTACTTAACGGTGAGCCCTCGTGGGAGTCTTGTGCATCGTGGTGTAAATCCCCCAAGTACTCCTTCGCATAACGTCATGGGTATGGACGTGCGTACCTTCTGGCTGGCCGGCCGCGCCGCGACCGGGGACACCGAGCTCACTGTCACCAATCCGCATGACGGCCGCGAGGTCGGGCGGCACTCCGTGCCCACCGACGCCCAGGTCGAGGAGGCGATCCAGGCCGCCCACGCGGTGGCCAAGGAGGCCGCCGCGCTGCCCGTGCACGTACGGGCCGAGGCCCTGGCCCACGTCTCGCGCCGCCTGGCCGAGCGGGCCGACGAGATCGCCCGGCTCATCACGGCCGAGAACGGCAAGCCGATCTTCTGGGCGCGCGGGGAGGTCGGGCGGGCCGTCGCCACGTTCCGCTTCGCCGCCGAGGAGGCCCGCCGCTGGTCGGGCGACGTACAGCGGCTCGACACCGAACCGGCGGCCGCGGGGCGGCTGGCGTACGTGTCGCGTGTCCCGTACGGTCCCGTGCTGGCGATCACGCCGTTCAACTTCCCGCTGAACCTGGTCGCCCACAAGGTCGCGCCCGCCATCGCCGTCGGCGCGCCCGTCATCGTCAAGCCCGCCCCCGCCACGCCGCTGTCCTCGCTCGTCCTCGGCGAGATCCTGGCCGAGACCGACCTGCCCGCCGGCATGTTCTCGGTGCTGCCGATCGAGAACGACCGCGCCTCCGCCCTCGTCCAGGACCCCCGGCTGCCGGTGGTGTCGTTCACGGGCTCCGCGCCGGTCGGGTACGCCATCGCCGACCAGGTGCCGCGCAAGCACGTGACGCTGGAGCTGGGCGGCAACGCCGCCGCGGTCGTGCTCGCCGACGCCGACCTCGACTGGGCGGCCCAGCGCGTCGCCCTCTACTCCAACTACCAGGCCGGTCAGAGCTGCATCGCCGTGCAGCGCGTGATCGTCGAGCGGCCGGTCTACGACGCCTTCGTCGAGCGCCTGCTCCCGGCGGTCTCCGCCCTCGTCACCGGCGACCCCGCCGACGAGAAGACCCAGGTGGGCCCGCTGGTCTCCGAGGCCGCCGCCGAGCGGGTCGAGCAGTGGGTCCGGGAGGCCGTCGCGGCCGGGGCCGAGGTCCTGGCGGGCGGCACCAGGCAGGGCGCGACGTTCGCCCCGACGGTGCTGGCCGAGGTGCCGCACGACGCCAAGGTCGCGTGCGAGGAGGTCTTCGGGCCCGTCATGATCCTCCAGCCGGCGGCGTCGGTCGACGAGGCGTACGCGATGGTCAACGACTCCAAGTACGGGCTGCAGGCCGGGGTGTTCACGCGCTCGCTGGACGCCGCGTTCCGGGCGAACCGGGAGCTGGAGGTGGGCGGCGTGGTCATCGGCGACGTGCCGTCGTACCGGGCGGACCAGATGCCTTACGGCGGGGTCAAGGACTCCGGGATCGGGCGCGAGGGGCTGCACTCGGCGATGGCGGATCTGACGTACGAGAAGGTCATGGTGCTGACGGGGCTGTCGCTCTAGGACCGTCGTGGGGGGGGGGGGGGGGGGGGCGCCCCCCCCCCCCCCCCCGGCGAACAGGGGTTGAAACCGAGAACCCCCCTGGGATGTGGTGGTTGGGGGGGGGGGGGGGTGT
>NZ_JBFAIM010000116.1:0-24928 GCF_040654715.1 Nonomuraea sp. NPDC050643
GTCAATACGCGGGTGTTCGTGCTGGATGAGTTTTTGCGGCCGGTGCCGGTGGGGGTGGTGGGGGAGTTGTATGTGGCGGGGGTGCAGTTGGCTCGTGGTTATGTGGGTCGGCCGGGGTTGAGTGCTGAGCGGTTTGTGGCGTGTCCGTTCGAGGTGGGTGGGCGGATGTATCGGACTGGGGATCGGGTGAGTTGGAACGCGGGGGGTGAGTTGTTGTTTGTGGGGCGGGTGGATGATCAGGTGAAGGTGCGGGGGTTTCGGGTGGAGCCGGGTGAGGTCAGCTCGGTGTTGGCGGGTTGTCCTGGGGTGGGGCGGGTCGTGGTGGTGGCGCGGGAGGATGTGCCGGGGGATGTGCGGTTGGTGGCGTATGTGGTGTCTGCGGGTGGGTTGGTTGATGTTGAGGTGGTGCGGGGGTTCGCGGCGGAGCGGTTGCCGGAGTACATGGTGCCGTCGGCGGTGGTGGTGCTGGATGCGTTGCCGGTGACGGTGAACGGCAAACTCGACCGCAAGGCGCTGCCCGCCCCCCGCTACACGGCAGGAGCAGGCCGTGCCCCGGCCGACCTCCGTGAGGAGGTGTTGTGCGCGGCCTTCGCTGAGGTGCTGGGGCTGGGCAGCGTGGGGGTGGATGACGACTTCTTCCGGCTGGGCGGGCATTCGCTGCTGGTGATCCGGCTCGTGGAGATGCTCCGGTCGCGTGGTGTGTCGGTGTCGGTGCGGGCGTTGTTCGAGACGCCGACGGTGACCGGGCTGGCAGCGGCGGCCGGGCCTCGGCAGGTGGAGGTTCCGGAGAACCGGATCCCGGCCGACGCGACCAGCATCACGCCGGAGATGTTGCCCCTGGTGGACCTGACCGCCGAGGAGATCGAGCGGATCGTCGCCACCGTCGAGGGTGGCGCGGCGAACGTGGCCGACATCTACCCGCTGGCGCCTTTGCAGGAGGGGTTGCTGTTCCACCACCTGCTGGCCGACGGCGGTGAGGACGCGTACGTGCTGCGGGCGGTGCTGGAGTTCGACTCGCGGGATCGGGTGGAGCAGTTCGTCGAGGCGTTGCAGCGGGTGGTGGATCGGCACGACATCTACCGCACGTCACTCGCGTGGGAGGGACTGCGCGAGCCGGTGCAGGTGGTGCGGCGCCATGCCGTGCTGCCGGTCGAAGAAGTGACGCTGGAGCCGGACTGCGCTGATCCCGCCGGTGCGCTGGTGGAGCTGGCGGGTTCGGTGATGGATCTGCATCGGGCGCCGTTGATGGGCGTGCATGTCGCGGCGGTCCCGGGTGGTGACCGGTGGCTGGCCCTCGTCCGGATGCACCACGTGGTGCGGGATCACACCGCGCTAGAGGTGCTGCTCGCCGAAGTGCGGGCGTTCCTGGCCGGTCGAGGGGCCGAACTGGCCGAGCCGCTGCCGTTCCGGAACTTCGTGGCGCAGGCGCGCGGTGGCGTCGAGGACGCCGAGCATGCGCGGTACTTCGCCGAGTTGCTGAGCGACGTGCAGGAGCCGACGGCGCCGTTCGGGCTGGTGGACGTGCGGGGCGACGGTGCCGACTCCGTGCACGAGGTGGTGCCGTTCGCTGCTGAGCTGCACGGGCGGTTGCGGGAGGTCGCGCGGCGGATCGGGGTGAGCCCGGCGACGGTGCTGCACGTGGCTTGGGCGCGGGTGCTCGCCACGGTCTCCAGTCGGTACGACGTGGTGTTCGGGACGGTGCTGTTCGGCCGGATGAACGCCGGCGCTGGGGCGGATCGGGTGCCGGGGCCGTTCATGAACACGCTGCCGGTACGCCTGCGTACGGGCGAGCTGGGTGTGCTGGGCGCGGTGAACGCCATGCGTGGCCAGCTCGCCAAGCTCCTGGAGCACGAGCACGCGCCCCTGACCGTCGCCCAGCAGGCCAGTGGGGTGGCCGGCGACACACCTCTCTTCACCTCCTTCCTCAACTACCGGCACAACGCCGGCCCGAGCGTGGACGGGGAGATGGAAGGCGTACGGCTGCTGTCCGTACGCGAACGCACCAACTATCCCCTCGTCGTCCTGATCGACGACAACGGCGACAGCACATCGGTGGCCGTCGACGCCGTCGCTCCGATCGACGCCCGGAACGTGGGCCTGCTGGTCCGCACCGCCACCGACAACCTGGTGGCCGCGCTGGAGCTGGCCCTGGACGGCGGCCCGGAACTGCCGCTGAACAGCGTGAACGTGCTCGACGAGGCGGGCCGGCACCTGGTGGTCGAGCAGTGGAACAGCACGGCGGCCGAGGGTCTCGGCACTCCGGTGGTGGCCTCCTTCGAGGCGCAGCAGCCCGATGCGGTCGCGGTCGTCGCTGACGGGACCGAGGTCACGTACGCGGAACTGGACGAGCGGGCGAACCGCCTGGCGCATGTCCTGATCGGAGAAGGAGTCCGGGCCGAGTCCGTGGTCGGGGTGTGCCTGGAGCGGGGCGCCGACCTGATCGCGACGCTGCTGGCGGTGTGGAAGGCCGGGGCGGCGTACGTGCCGATCGACCCACGGCAGCCGGTGGAGCGGATCGCGTTCATGCTGGCCGACAGCCGCGCCGTGCTCACGGTGACGAGCGAGGAGATCGCCGAAGAGTTGCCCGCGGGCCGGAGCCGCATGCTCACCCTCGACGACACGTTCACGAAGATGCGCCTGGCCGCCGCACCGGCCACCAGGCCCGAGCGGGCGATGCTCGGTGAGCAGGCCGCGTACGTCATCTACACCTCGGGCTCGACCGGCAGGCCGAAGGGCGTCGTGGTCACCCAGGCCGGCCTCGCGAACTACGTCGCCTCCGTGCCCGGACGTCTCGGGATGTCCGGCGGCCGGTACGCGCTCGTGCAAGGGCAGGCGACCGACCTGGGCAACACGGTCGTCTTCGCCGCCCTGACCACGGGCGGGCGACTGCACATCGTGCCGGAGGACGCCGCCACCGATCCGGTCGCGCTGAGCGGGTTGCGGGTGGACTACCTGAAGATGGTGCCCTCCCATCTGGCGGCGTTGGGCGAGCCGGAGCCGTTGTTGCCCGATCGGGCGCTGGTGCTGGGCGGGGAGGCGGCGGCGCCGGGCTGGGTGGAGCACCTGCTGGCGGCGGCCGAGCGGCGCGGCTGCGCGGTGTTCAACCACTACGGCCCCACCGAGACCACCATCGGCGTCGCGACGACCCGCCTGCGGGCCGGGGGCGAGGTCCCGGTCGGGACACCGGTCGCGAACACGCGCCTGTACGTGCTGGACGACGACCTGGCACCCGTGCCTCCGGGTGTGGTCGGAGAGCTGTACATCGCCGGTGCGCAGCTTGCCCGTGGCTACCTCGGCCGCCCCGGCCTGACGGGCGAACGCTTCGTGGCCTGCCCCTTCGACGGCGGGCGCATGTATCGCACCGGCGACCGGGCTCGCTGGACTCCCGACGGTGAGCTGGTCTTCGCCGGGCGGGTGGACGATCAGGTCAAGATCCGTGGCTTCCGGGTGGAGCCAGGTGAGGTCCGCGCCGTGCTGGCCAAGTGCCGGGGCGTCGATCAGGTCGTGGTGGTGGCTCGCGAGGAGACGCCGGGTGACATGCGCCTGGTCGCCTACCTGGTGGCGAGTGACGCCGAGAGCGCGAGCGAACTGCCGTCGGTGGTGCGCGGGTTCGCGGCCGAACGGCTGCCGGACCACATGGTGCCGTCGGCCTGGGTGGTGCTGGACGCATTGCCGCTGACGGCCAACGGCAAGCTGGACCGCCACGCCCTGCCCGCACCCGACCGTGCCGCGACCACCGGAGCCGGTCGCGGGCCGTCCAGCCCGCGCGAGGAGGCGCTGTGTGCCGCGTTCGCCGAGGTGCTCGGGGTGTCCGCGGTCGGCGTCGATGACGACTTCTTCGAGCTGGGCGGCCATTCGCTGCTCGCCGTCCGCCTGGTCGAGCTGCTGCGGACACGAGGCGTCTCCGTGTCGGTGCGGACGTTGTTCGACACCCCGACGGTGGCGGCGCTCGCCGGTTCGGCGGGCATCGAACGGGTGCTGCCGCCGCCCAACCTGATCCCCGAGCACGCCACGGCCATCACGCCGGACATGCTGCCCATGGTGGACCTGGACGCCGACGAGGTGGCGCGGGTCGTGGCCACCGTCGAGGGCGGCGCCGCGAACGTGGCCGACGTCTACCCCCTCGCGCCCCTCCAGGAAGGACTGCTGTTCCACCACCTGCTGGCGGACGGCGGTGACGACGCCTACGTGATGCCGGCGGTGCTGCGGTTCGACTCCAGACAGCGGCTCGACGCCTTCCTCGAAGCGTTGCGCCAGGTGGTCGCCCGGCACGACATCTACCGCACCTCGTACGTTTGGGAAGGGCTGCGCGAGCCGGTCCAGGTGGTGTGGCGCCATGCCGAGCTGCCGGTCGAGGAGGTGACCCTGGACCCGCGGGCCGCCGATCCGGTGGCCGAGCTGGTGGCGGCCGGTGGGCAGACCATGGACCTGGGGCGGCCGCCCCTGCTCGACACCCACATCGCGGCCGAACCGCAGAGCGACCGATGGCTCGTGCTGGTGCGCGCTCACCACATGGTGCGCGACGGCACCGCGCTGGAGGTGCTGCTCGCGGAGATCCTCGCCATCATGACCGGCCGCGGCGACGACCTGCCGGAGCCGCTGCCGTTCCGCGACTTCGTCGCGCAGGCCCGCGGCGGGGTGCGGCGGTCCGAGCACGAGCGGTACTTCAGGGAACTGCTGGGCGACGTCGAGGAGCCCACCGCCCCTTACAGCGTGGTGGACGTGCGGGGCGACGGCGCCGATGTCGTGCGCGCGCAGATCGCGGCCTCTCCGGAGCTGATCGGCCGCCTGCGCGAGGTGTCGCGGCGCCTGGGGGTCAGCCCGGCGACGGTGCTGCACGTCGTGTGGGCCCGGGTCGTGGCGGTGGTGTCCGGCCGGGACGACGTGGTGTTCGGGACCGTGCTGTTCGGGCGGATGAACGCGGGCATGGGCGCGGACCGCGTGCCAGGCCCGTTCATCAACACGCTTCCGGTACGCGTACGTACGGGCCTGCTCGGCGCGCGGGACGCCGTGTTCGAGATGCGGTCCCAGCTCGGCGAACTGCTGGAACACGAGCACGCGCCGCTGGCCCTGGCGCAGCAGGCGAGCGGGGTGGCGGCGGACACGCCGTTGTTCACCGCCATCCTCAACTACCGGCGGAGCACCGGGCAGGACCTGGGCGAGCGCTGGGACGAGTCGATGGAGGGCGTACGGCTCGTCTACTCGCGGGAGCGCACCAACTACCCGCTCGCGCTGCTGGCCGGCGACGACGGCGACGTCATCAGGCTGGCGGTGGACGCCGTTTCGCCGATCGACGCTCATGCGGTGGGCGCGCTGGTGCGGACCGGCGTGGAGAACCTCGTGTCCGCGCTGGAGCCGGCGCTGGACGACGGGTCTGACCTGCCGCTGCACGCCGTGTCCGTCCTGGACGAGGCCGAGTGCCGCCGGGTGCTGGCGGAGTGGAACGGCGCGGCGGTCGAGGTGGAGCCGGCGACGCTGGTCGAGTTGTTCGAGGCGCAGGTGAGGCGGACGCCTGAGGCGGTCGCGGTGGCCTCCGGCGAGGTGGAGCTGTCGTACGCGGCGCTGGACGAGCGCGCGAACCGGCTGGCCCGGCTGCTGGTCGGCCGGGGTGTGGCAGTGGAGTCGACGGTCGGCCTCGTGCTGGGGCGGGGGGTGGAATGGGTCGTCGCGGTGCTGGGAGTGCTGAAGGCGGGGGCCGCGTTCCTGCCGCTCGACCCCGTGTATCCGGCGGACCGGATCGCGTTCTCCTTGGCCGACGCGGGGGCGGCGACGGTGGTGACCTCCTCGGCGCTGGCCGGGCGGTGCCTCGATGGCGTGCAGCGGGTGGTGATCGACGATCCGGCGGTCGTCACGGAGCTGGCCGGACTGCCCGGTGCGGGGCTGGCCGCCGAGGAGCGCGTCGGGCGCCTGGTGCCGGGATGCATGGCGTACGTGATCTACACGTCGGGGTCGACCGGGCGGCCCAAGGGGGTGATGGTCACGCATGCCGGTGCGGTCAATCTGCTGACGGCCGGGGGATGGCAGGTGGGAGCCGGGGACCGGGTGCTGCAGCTCGCCTCGCCGGGTTTCGACGCCGCCTGCTGGGAGGTGCTGGTGGCGCTGTGGTCCGGCGGCTGCCTGGTGGTGGCCGACGCGCAGGATCTGCTGCCGGGCGCCGGACTGGCCGAGGTGGTGGCCCGGCTCGAGGTGAGCCACGCGCTGGTGCCGCCCTCGTCGCTGAGCGTGCTGGCGCCCTCGGATCTGGCCGGCATACGGACGCTGGTGGCGGGCGGGGAGGCGCTCGGGCCGGAGTCGGTGGCGCGATGGGGTGCGGGGCGCCGGCTGGTGAACGCCTACGGCCCGACCGAGGTGACGGTCTGTTCGGCGATGACGGACGAGCCGATGTCGGGTGACGAGGTGTCGATCGGCCGGCCCAACGTGAACACGCGGGCCTATGTGCTGGACGGGTTCCTCCGGCCGGTGCCGCCGGGGGTGGCCGGGGATCTGTATCTGGCCGGCGCGCAGGTGGCCCGTGGCTACGCCGGCCGCCCGGGGCTGAGCGCCGAGCGGTTCCTGGCCGACCCGTTCGGCCCGATGGGTGAGCGGATGTACCGGACCGGGGACCGGGTGCGGTGGACCGAGACCGGAAGGCTCGTGTTCGCCGGGCGCAGCGATGACCAGGTGAAGATCCGGGGGTTCCGGATCGAGCCGGGCGAGGTGCAGGCGGCCGTGGCCGCCCACCCCGGCGTGGTCCAGGCGGCGGTGATCGCCCGGGAGGACGTGCCGGGCGAGAAGTCCCTGGTCGCCTACGTCGTCCCGGAAGAGGAGGACGACTCGCGGCTGGCGGAGTCGGTGCGTGCGTTCGCGGCCGAGCGGCTGCCGGCGCACATGGTGCCCTCCGCCGTCGTGACGCTGGCCGCCCTGCCCGTGACCACCAGCGGCAAGCTCGACCGCAAGGCCCTGCCCGCGCCCGCGTACAAGGTGGGAGCCGGCCGAGGACCGGCCAACGCGCGGGAGGAGGTCCTGTGCGACCTGTTCGCCCAGGTGCTCGGGCTGCCCGAGGTCGGGGTGGACGACGACTTCTTCGCGCTGGGCGGGCACTCGCTGCTGGCGGTGCGGTTCGTCAGCCGGGTGCGTACGGCGCTCGGCGTCGAGGTGCCGCTGCGGACGCTCTTCAAGGCGCGGACGGTGGCCGAGCTCGCACGACAGTTCGGAGACAAGAAGCCGGCCAGACCGGCGCTACGGCCGATGCGTACCCGGGAGGGTTCCTGATGATTCCGTTGTCATTCGCGCAGCGGCGGCTCTGGTTCATCGGGCAGTTGGAAGGCCCGAGTGCGATCTACAACATCCGGATCGCCCAGCGGCTGTCGGGCGAGGTCGACCGGGTGGCCCTGAACGCGGCGCTGCGGGACGTGATCGGGCGGCACGAGGTGCTGCGGACGGTCTTCCCCGCCGTGGACGACGAGCCCCACCAGCACATCGTGCCACTGGCCGAGCTGGCCTGGGAGCTGGCGGTGGCCGAGGTGACGCCTGAGGAGCTGGAGGGGGCGATCGACGCGGCCGTGGGGCACGTGTTCGATCTGTCGGCCGAGGTGCCGGTGCGGGCGTGGTTGTTGTCGGTGTCGGGGGATGAGCACGTGCTGGTGGTGGTCGTTCATCACATCGCGGGTGATGGGTGGTCGTTGGGGCCGTTGGCGCGGGATGTGTCGCTCGCCTACGCGGCTCGGTGTGGAGGTTCGGCTCCGGAGTGGGAGCCGCTTGCTGTGCAGTATGCGGACTATGCGTTGTGGCAGCGGGAGTTGCTCGGGGATGAGCGGGACGCCGACAGCGTGATCTCGGCGCAGCTCGGCTATTGGCGCGGGGTGCTGGCGGGTGCGCCGGAGGAGCTGGAGCTGCCTTTCGACCGGCCGCGTCCGGCGGTGGCCTCTTATCGGGGGCACACGGTTGCGGTGGAGGTGCCGGCCGGGGTGCACGCGCGGGTGGTGGAGATCGCGCGGGCCGAGGGTGTGACCACGTTCATGGTGGTGCAGGCGGCGTTGGCGGTGTTGTTGTCGCGGTTGGGGGCGGGGGTCGACATTCCGATCGGCTCGACCAACGCCGGGCGTACGGATGAGGCGCTGGAGGAGCTGGTCGGGTTCTTCGTCAACACGCTGGTGTTGCGGGCCGACCTGTCGGGAGATCCGACGTTCCTTGAGCTGCTGGGCCAGGTCCAGGAGTCCAGCCTGGCGGCGTTCGACCATCAGGACGTGCCGTTCGAGCGGCTGGTGGAGGAGCTGGCGCCGTCGCGGTCCATGGCACGGCATCCGCTGGTCCAGGTGATGCTGAACCTGCAGAACACCGGCGAGGCGGCGCTGGAGCTGCCCGGTGTGCGTGCCGAGGGGCTGCCGGCGGGTGAGTCGGCGGCGAAGTTCGACCTTGAGGTGCTGGTCGGCGAGGTGTTCGACGCGAACGGGGCATCGGCTGGACTGCGGGGATCGGTGGTGGCCGCCGCGGATCTGTTCGATCGGGGGTCGGTCGAGGTCCTGGTGGCCCGGTTGACGCGGGTGCTGGCGGCGGTGACCGCTGAGCCGCGGATGCGGTTGAGCGGGGTGGAGCTTCTCGATGACGAGGAGCGGCGGCGGGTGCTGGAGGAGTGGAACGGCACGGCCGGTGATGTCGGCGCTTCGGTGGTGGAGTTGTTCGAGGCGCAGGCGGTTCGGACGCCGGGTGCGGTGGCGGTGGTTTGTGGTGGGGCGGAGTTTTCGTATGGGGAGGTGGGTGAGCGGGCTGATCGGCTGGCGCGGGTGCTGGTCTCTGAGGGGGTGGGTGTCGAGTCGGTGGTGGGGGTGTGCCTGGAGCGTGGGGTTGATCTTGTCGTCGCGTTGCTGGCGGTGTGGAAGGCCGGGGCGGCTTATGTGCCGATCGATCCTGAGCTGCCGGCGGAGCGGATCGCGTTCATGCTGGCCGACAGCCAGGCCGTGCTGACCGTCACCAGCAGGGAGATCGCGGAGGAGCTGCCGGCCGGACGGGCACGGCCGCTCGTGCTCGACGAGGAGCGGCCGGTCACGGCCCCCGCCGTGCGGCCTGAGCGGGCGATGACCGGAGAGCAGGCCGCGTACGTCATCTACACCTCGGGCTCGACGGGTCGGCCGAAGGGTGTGGTGGTGACGCAGGCGGGGCTGGCGAATTACGTGGGGTGGGCGTCCGGTGCTTATGCGGTCGGTGAAGGCGCTCCCTTGCATTCGTCGGTGGCCTTCGACCTGACGGTGACGAGTCTGTGGGTGCCGTTGGTGTCGGGGGCGGCGGTGGTGGTGAGCGCGGAGGGCTTGGAGGCGCTGCCGGACGGGCTGGGGTTGGTGAAGGTCGTTCCGGCGCATTTGGCGTTGCTGGCCGAGGTGATGCCGGGGGATGCCGGGCGGACGTGGGTGGTGGGCGGTGAGGCGTTGCCGGGTGCTTTGGTGCGGTCGTGGCTGGCGCGGTCGCCCGAGTCCGTGGTGGTGAACGAGTACGGGCCGACGGAGACGGTGGTCGGCTGTTGTGTGTTCGAGGTGCGGGCGGGCACCGAGGTCGGGGAGTCGGTGCCGATCGGGCGGCCGATCGTCAACTGCCGGTTGTATGTGCTGGATGAGTGGTTGCGGCCGGTTCCGCCTGGGGTGGCGGGTGAGTTGTACATCGCCGGGGCGCAGGTGGCCCGGGGGTATGCGGGGCGGGCGGATCTGACGGCCGAGCGTTTCGTGGCCTGCCCGTACGAGCCTGGTGTCCGGATGTACCGCAGTGGTGACGTCGCCCGCTGGAGCGGTGACGGGAACCTGGAGTACCTCGGGCGGGCCGACGATCAGGTGAAGATCCGGGAGTACCGGATCGAGCCCGGCGAGGTCCAGGCCGTGCTGGCCGCCCACCCCCACGTGGCCCAGGCGGCGGTGATCGCCCGTGAGGACGTCCCCGGCGACGTCCGCCTGGTGGCCTATGTCGCGGGCACGGACGTGCAGCCCCGCCTGCTGCACCGCTACGCCGCCGAACGTCTGCCCGGCTACATGGTGCCGTCGGCGGTGGTCGTGCTCGACGCGCTGCCGCTGACCGCGAACGGCAAGGTGGACCGCAGGGCCCTGCCGGCGCTGGAGCAGAAGACGGGCGCGGGCCGGGCCCCGGCCACGGAGCTGGAGGAGCTGCTGTGCCGGGCCTTCGCCGAGGTGCTGGGACTCTCCAAGGTCGGGGTGGAGGAGGACTTCTTCCGGCTGGGCGGGCATTCGCTGCTCGCGGTGCGGCTGGTCAGCCGGGTGCGGGCGGTGCTGGGGATGGAGGTGCCGCTGCGGCTGCTGTTCGAGGCGCCGACGGTGGCGGGGCTGGCGGGCCGGCTCGAGGGCGCCGGGGTGGCACGGCGGGCGCTGCGGGCGGTCGAGCGGCGGCCGGAGCAGGTGCCGTTGTCGTTCGCGCAGCAGCGGTTGTGGTTCATCGGCCAGCTCGAAGGGCCGAGCGCGACCTACAACGTGCCGGTCGTGCTCCGGCTGTCCGGAGCTGTCGACCGGGCCGCGTTGAACGCGGCGCTGCGGGACGTGATCGGGCGGCACGAGGTGCTGCGGACGGTCTTCCCCGCGGTGGACGGTGAGCCCCACCAGCGGATCCTGCCGTTGGAGGAGCTCGTGTGGGAGCTGTCCGCGATCGAGGTGGCGTCGGAGGAGCTCGAGGGAGCGATCGGCGCGGCGGTGGGCCAGGTGTTCGATCTGGCGTGCGAGGCGCCGATCCGGGCGTGGTTGCTGTCGGCGTCGGCGGACGAGCACGTGCTGGTGGTGGTCGTCCATCACATCGCCGGTGACGGGTGGTCGCTGGGGTTGCTGGCGCGGGACGTGTCGGTCGCGTACGCGGCCCGGCGCGGCGGTGCGGCTCCATGGTGGGAGCCGTTGCCCGTGCAGTACGCCGACTACGCGCTGTGGCAGCGCGAACTGCTGGGCGAGGACCAGGACGACGACAGCGTGATCGCGCGGCAGCTCCGATACTGGCGGGACGCGCTGACCGGCCTGCCGGAGGAGCTCGCGCTCCCGGTCGATCGGCCACGGGCGGCGGTGGCCTCGTACCGGGGGCACACCGTGCCGGTCGAGGTTCCGGCCGAGGTGCACGCGCGGCTGGTCGACGTGGCGCGGGCCGAGGGCGTCACGACCTTCATGGTGGTGCAGGCCGCGCTCGCCGTGCTGCTGTCACGGCTCGGAGCCGGCAACGACATCCCGATCGGGTCGCCGAACGCGGGACGCATGGACGAGGCGCTGGACGACCTCGTCGGCTTCTTCGTCAACACGCTCGTCCTGCGTACCGACCTGTCCGGAAATCCGACGTTCCGTGAGCTGCTGGGGCGGGTGCGCGAGTCGAGCCTGGCCGCCTTCGACCACCAGGACGTGCCGTTCGAGCGGCTGGTCGAGGAGCTGGCCCCGTCGCGGTCGATGGCGCGGCACCCGCTGTTCCAGGTGCTGTTCACCCTGCAGAACACCGGTGAGGCGGCGCTGGAACTGCCCGGCGTGCGGGTCACCGGGATGCCGGTGGAGGAGGCGCCGGCCAAGTTCGACCTGGAGCTGAGCCTGACCGAGCTGTCCGGCCCCTCGGGAGCCCCGTCGGGGCTGCGCGGGGCGCTGCGGGCCGCCGCGGACCTGTTCGACCGGGAGTCGGCCGAAACGCTGGTGGCGCGGTGGATGCGGGTGCTGGACACGCTGACCGCCGCGCCGGGGACCCGGCTGAGCGGCGTGGACGTGCTGGACGCCGAAGAGCGGCGCCGGGTGGTGGAGGAGTGGAACGACACCGCTGCCGAACGGCCGTCCGGGACGTTGGCGGAGCTGTTCGAGGCGCGGGTGGCCGCGGTCCCGGACGAACTCGCACTGGTCGGCGACGGGCTGGAGCTGACCTTCGCGGAGGTGGACGCGCGGGCGAACCGGCTGGCGCGAGTGCTGGTGGCGCGCGGCGCCGGGGTGGAATCCGTGGTCGGGGTGTCTCTGGAGCGCGGTGTCGATCTGGTGGTCGCGCTGCTGGCCGTGTTGAAGGCCGGGGCCGCCTATCTGCCGGTGGATCCGGACTACCCGGCCGAGCGGATGGCGTACCTGGTCGAGCAGGCCGGGGCGGTCTGTGTGATCACCTCGTCCGGCGTGGGGCTGCCCGGCGGGGTCGCGAAGGTGGTGGTGGACGATCCGGCGGTGATCGCGGAGCTGGCGGGCCTGCCGGACCGGGGACTCACCGCCGTCGAGCGCGGCGGCGTGCCGACCGGCGCGAACGCGGCGTACGTGATGTTCACCTCCGGCTCCACCGGCCGGCCCAAGGGCGTGGTGGTGCCGCACGCGGGCGTGGTGAACCGGCTGGCCTGGATGCAGCAGCGGTTGCGGTTGCCGCAGGGCACACGGGTGCTGCAGAAGACGTCGTTCGGGTTCGACGTGTCGGTGTGGGAGTTCTTCTGGCCGCTGCTGTGGGGTGGCGTGCTGGTCCTGGCCCGGCCCGGCGGGCATCGCGACGCCGCCTACCTGGCGGAGTTGATCCGCCGCGAACGGGTGAGCGTGGCGCATTTCGTGCCGTCGATGCTGGAGGTGTTCCTGGCCGAGCCGGCCGCCGCGCAGTGCGGCGGCCTGCAATGGGTGGCCTGTTCGGGTGAGGCGCTGCCGCTCCACGCGACACGGCGGTTCTTCGAGGTGCTGGACGGCGTGCGGCTGGAGAACTACTACGGGCCCACCGAGGCGTCGATCGAGGTCACCGCCTGGGAGTGCCCGCCTGACTGGGCCGGGAGCTCGGTGCCGATCGGGCGGCCGGTGGCCAACACCCGGGCGTACGTGCTGGACGAGTTCCTCCGGCCGGTGCCGCCGGGCGTGGTCGGTGAGCTGCACATCGCCGGGGTTCAGGTGACCCGCGGCTACACCGGCCGTCCCGGGCTGACGGCCGAGCGGTTCGTGGCGTGCCCGTTCGGCCCGGGCGGGGAGCGGATGTACCGGACCGGGGACCGGGTGAGCTGGTCGGCCGACGGTGAGCTGCAGTTCGCCGGGCGTGCCGACGACCAGGTGAAGATCCGCGGGTTCCGGGTCGAGCCCAGCGAGGTCGGCCTGGTCCTGGCCGCCTGTCCCGAGGTGGGGCAGGTGGCGGTGCTGGCGCGGGAGGACGTGCCGGGCGATGTGCGGCTGGTGGCCTATATGGTCCCCTCCGGCGGCGGGACGGCCTCCGGCGAGGCGCACATGGCGGAGGTCGTGCGGCGGTTCGCCGGGGAGCGGCTGCCCGAGTACATGGTGCCGTCCGCCGTGGTCGTGCTGGACGCGTTGCCGGTGTCGGTCAACGGCAAGCTCGATCGCAAGGCTCTGCCCGCTCCCGCGTACACCGTGAGCTCCGGGCGGCGGCCGGGCACCCGTGAGGAGGAGGTTCTGTGCGAGGCGTTCGCGGAGGTGCTCCGCCTGGAGAACGTCGGCGTCGATGACGACTTCTTCCAGCTCGGCGGGCATTCGCTGCTGGCGGTGCGGCTGGTCAGCCGGATCCGGGCGCTGCTCGGCGTGGAAGTGCCGTTGAAGGACCTGTTCGAGGCGCCCACGGTCGCCCGGCTCGCCTCCCGGCTGGCCGGTGCCGGGATCGCCCGCAGGGGGCTCGCGCGGATGGAGCGGCCGGAGCGGGTGCCGCTGTCGTACGCGCAGCAGCGGCTCTGGTTCATCGGCCAGCTCGAAGGGCCGAGCGCCACGTACAACATCCCGGTGTCGTTGTCCCTTTCGGGGGACGTGGACGTGGCGGCGCTCGGCGCTGCGTTCCGGGACGTGATCGGGCGGCACGAGGTGCTGCGCACGACCTTCCCCGTGGTCGGCGGCGAGCCCTGCCAGCGGATCCTCCCGGTCGCCGAGCTCGGCTGGGAGCTCCCGGTGATCGACGTCACCGCCGCGGAGCTGCCCGGCGCGGTCGCCGAGGCCGCCGGGCACGTCTTCGACCTGTCGTCGGAGCCGCCGATCCGGGCGTGGCTGTTCTCGGCGTCGCCGGACGAGCACGCGCTGGTGGTCGTGGTCCACCACATCGCCGGGGACGGGGCCTCGATGGGGCCGCTGGCCGCCGACCTCTCCGCGGCCTACCGCGCCAGACGCGCGGGCACGGCTCCGGAGTGGCGGCCGATGCCCGTGCAGTACGCCGACTACGCGTTGTGGCAGCGGGAGTCGCTCGGCGACGAGCGGGATCCGGAAAGCGTGATCTCCGGGCAGGTCGCGTACTGGCGTGAAGCGCTGGCCGGGGCGCCGGAGGAGCTGGAGCTGCCCTTCGACCGGCCACGGCCGGAGGCGGCCTCGCATCGCGGGCACCTGGTGCCGATCGACGTGCCGGCCGAGGTGCACGTCCGGCTGGCGGAGCTGGCGCGGCGCGAGGGCGTCACCACCTACATGGCGGTGCAGGCCGCGCTCGCCATGCTGCTGTCGCGGCTCGGGGCCGGGACCGACATCCCGATGGGCGCGGCCACCGCCGGACGGAACGACGAGGCGCTCAACGATCTCGTCGGGTTCTTCATCAACACGCTCGTCGTGCGGACGGACCTGTCCGGGGATCCGACGTTCCGTGAGCTGCTCGGGCGGGTGCGGGAGCGGAGCCTGTCGGCCTTCGCGCACCAGGACGTGCCGTTCGAGCGGCTGGTGGAGGAGCTGGCGCCGTCGCGGTCGATGGCGCGGCATCCGCTGTTCCAGGTGATGTTCAAGGTCCAGAACAACGCCGAGGCGGTGCTGGACCTGCAAGGCGTACGGGCCGAGGGGATCTCGGCGGGGACGTCGGCGGCCAAGTTCGATCTGGACTTCACAGTGGTGGAGGTGCCGGGGTCGGGCGGGTTGCGCGGGTCGCTGGTGGCCGCGGCCGACCTGTTCGATCGGCGGTCGGCGGAGACGCTGGCTTCGCGGTTGGTGCGAGTGCTGGATGCGGTGACCGCTGAGCCGTCGACGCGGTTGAGTCAGGTCGGGGTGCTGGACGGGGTCGAGCGGCGTCGGGTGCTGGTGGAGTGGAATGACACGGCGGTCGAGGTGGGGGCCGGGTCGTTGGTGGAGTTGTTCGAGGCGCAGGTGGCGCGGTCGCCGGGTGCGGTGGCGGTGGTGGCCGGGGGCGTGAGTCTGTCGTATGGGCGGGTGGATGAGCGGGCGAACCGGCTGGCGCGGTTGCTGGTCGCGAGGGGTGTCGGGGCGGAGTCGGTGGTCGGTGTCTGCCTCGAACGCGGTGCTGACCTGATCGTGGCGTTGCTGGCGGTGCTCAAGGCGGGTGGCGCTTATGTGGCGCTGGATCCGGCGTACCCGGGGGAGCGGTTGCGGTGGATGGTCGCCGATGCCGCGCCGGTGGTGGTGCTGGCCTCGGCCCGGACGGCGGACGTGGTTCAGGGCGACGTGGTGGTGCTGGACGATCCGGCGGTGGTCGCCGAGCTGGCCGGTCATTCCGGGGATGCGCTGGGCGTTGAGGTGGGTGGTGGTAACGCGGCGTATGTGGTGTACACGTCGGGGTCGACGGGTCGGCCGAAGGGTGTGGTGGTGCCGCATCGGGGTGTGGTGGGTCTGTGTGGGTGGCTGGGTGGGAGTGTGCTGGTGGGGGTGGAGCGGGTGGCGTTGACGACGTCGGTGTCGTTCGATGCGTCGTGGAATCAGTTGGCGGCGTTGTTCACGGGTCGTGAGTTGCATGTGGTGGATGGGGAGACGTGGTTGGACGCGGGGCGGTTGGTGGCGTGGCTGGCTGAGAGTGGGGTGGACTTTGCGGAGGTGACGCCGTCGTACGCGCAGGTGCTGGTGGAGGCCGGGTTGCTGGAGCGGGCCGGGCTGAAGCGGCTCGGCGTGGGCGGCGAGGCGGTGCCGCGGGGGCTGTGGGAGCGGCTGACCGCGTCCGGGGTGCCTGGGTTCAACTTCTACGGCCCGAGCGAATGCACGGTGGACACCGCGGTCGCCCGGATCGGTGGTGCCGGAGGACCGGTGGTGGGGCCGCCCGTGGCCAACACGCGGGCGTACGTGCTGGATGAGCGTCTTTCGCCGGTGCCGGTAGGGGTGGCGGGTGAGCTGTACGTCGCCGGCGATGGGGTGGCGCGGGGGTACGCCGGTCGTCCCGGGTTGACGGGTGAGCGGTTCGTGGCGTGTCCGTTCGAGCCTGGTGTGCGGATGTATCGCAGCGGGGACCGGGTGCGCTGGTCATCCGACGGTCAGCTCGTCTTCCTGGGGCGGGTGGACGACCAGGTGAAGGTGCGCGGCTTCCGGGTGGAGCCGGGCGAGGTCGGCGCGGTGCTGGCGGAGTGCCCAGGGGTCGGGCAGGTCGCGGTGGTGGCGCGGGAGGACACACCGGGGGACGTGCGGCTGGTGGCCTACGTGGTCCCGGTGGACGCCCACCAGACGGGCCTGAGCGAGACGGCACGGCGCTTCCTGGGCGAGCGGCTGCCCGAATACCTGGTGCCGTCGGCGGTGGTGCTGCTGGACGTGCTGCCGCTGACGGCGAACGGGAAGGTGGATCGCCGGGCCCTGCCGGTCCCGGAGTACGCGGCCAAGGTGGGACGCGGACCCGCCGACGCTCGCGAAGAGGTGGTGTGCGCGGCGTTCGTCGAAGTGCTGGGCGTCGGAAGCGTCGGCGTGGACGACGACTTCTTCGCGCTCGGCGGGCAGTCGTTGCTGGCGATCCGGGTGGTCGCGTTGCTGCAGGCGCGTGGGGTGTCGGTGTCGGTGCGCTCGTTCTTCCAGGCGCCCACCCCGGCCGGGCTCGCGCGGTCGGTCGCCGAGGCGCGCGTGCCGGTGCCGGACAACGCGATCCCGGCGGACGCCACCGCGATCACCCCGGAGATGCTGCCGCTGGCCGAGCTGACGGCGGAGGAGATCGACCGGGTCGTGGCCACGGTCGACGGCGGCGCCGCGAACGTCGCCGACATCTACCCCCTCGCTCCCCTACAGGAGGGGCTCCTGTTCCACCACCTGCTCGCCGAGGACGGCCAGGACGCCTACGTGCAACCGACCGTGGTCGAGTTCGACTCCCGCGCCCGGCTGGACGCCTTCGCCGACGCGCTCCAGCAGGTCGTGAACCGCCACGACATCTACCGCACCTCGATCGTCTGGGAAGGGCTGCGCGAGCCCGTCCAGGTCGTGTGGCGGCGGGCCGTGCTCCCCGTGCACGAGGTGACGCTCGACCCGCAGGGGGGCGACCTCGCCGAACGCCTGGTGGCGCACGTCGGCCGGACCATGGATCTCGGCCGGGCGCCGCTGATGAGCATCCACCTCACGCCCGTCCCCGGCAGCGCCCGATGGCTGGGACTGGTGCGGGTGCACCACATGGCGCAGGACCACGCCGCGCTCGAAGTGGTGATCGACGAGGTACGGGCGATCCTCGCGGGACGCGGCGCCGACCTGCCCGAACCGCTGCCGTTCCGCGGCTTCGTGGCCCAGGCCCGCAACGCCGTCAGCCGCGCCGAGCACGAGCGGTACTTCGCCGGCCTGCTCGGCGACGTGACCGAGCCGACCGCCCCGTACGGCGTGCTGGACGTGCGCGACCACGGCACCGACTCCGTACGCGAGATCGTGCCCTTCCCGCCCGAGCTGGACCGGCGGGTGCGCGAGATCTCCCGGCGGGTCGGCGCCAGCCCGGCGACCCTCCTGCACGTGGCGTGGGCCAGGCTGCTCTCCGTGCTGTCCGGCCGCGACGACGTGGTGTTCGGGTCGGTGCTGTTCGGCCGGATGAACGCGGGCGCCGGCTCCGACCGCGTGCCCGGCCCCCACATGAACACCCTCCCGGTACGCGTCCGCACCGAGGGGACCGGCGTGCTCGAAGCGGTCGGCGCGATGCGCGGCCGGCTCGCCGACCTCGTCCGGCACGAGCACGCCCCGCTGGCGCTCGCGCGGCAGGCCAGCGGCGTCACCGGCGACACGCCGCTGTTCACCGCCCTGCTCAACTACCGCCACAACACCGGCGGGGCCCAGGAAGCGGGCGGGGCGATACCGGGCATCAGGCTGCGCCACTCCGAAGACCGCGACAACTACCCGCTCACCGTCTCGGTGGACGACGGCGGCGACCGGCTCTCGCTGGCCGTGGACGCCGTCGCCCCGATCGACCCGCGGGCCGTCGGCACACTGCTGCGCACCACCACGGACAACCTCGTGTCCGCGCTGGAGTCGGTGCTGGACGGCGACCCCGACCTGCCACTGAGCGCCGTGGACGTGCTCGACGCCGCCGAACGCGAGCGGGTGCTGCACGCCTGGAACGACACGACGGTCCAGGTCCGGCCCGCGACGGTGACGGAGCTGTTCGAGGCCCAGGCGGCACGGACCCCGGACGCGGTCGCGGTGACCTCTGACGGCGACGCCGTCACGTACGCGGAGCTGAACGCGCGGGCCAACCGGCTGGCCCGGCTGCTGGCGGGGCGGGGCGTGGGCCCGGAGTCCGTGGTCGCGCTGGTGATGGAGCGCGGTGTCGAGCTGATGGCCGCGGTGCTCGGCGTGCTGAAGGCGGGAGGCGCGTACCTGCCCGTGGACCCGGAGTATCCGGCCGGGCGCATCGCGTACATGATCGAGGACGCGGCGCCGGCGATGGTGCTGGCCTCGGCCGCGACGGCGCGGACGGTGCCCGGCGCGGTCGTCGTGGACTCGGAGGCGACGGCCGCGGCGCTGCGCGGGCTGCCCGGCGACGACCTGGGGCCCCGGGTGCTGCCCGGGCACCCCGCGTACGTGATCTACACCTCCGGCTCGACCGGCCGTCCGAAGGGCGTGGTCCTCACCCACGAGGGGTTCGCCAACACGGCGGAGGCGCTCGCCCGGCGCTACCCGACCAAGGTGGGCCCCGGGTCGCGGATGCTGCAGTTCGCGTCCGTCAGCTTCGACATGTTCTGCTCCGAATGGGCACTGGCCCTGCCCGCCGGCGCCACGCTCGTCGTCGTGCCAACGCACCGGCGGCTCGGCGCGGAGCTCGCGGCGTTCATCGCCGGCGAAGGCATCACCCACGCCGCGTTCCCGCCCGCCGTGCTCGCCGGCATGGAGGACGGCGACGTCCCCGCCGGCGTCGTCATCGACGTGGGCGGCGAGGCCCTGCAGGCCGAGCTGGTCGAGCGGTGGGCGCCGGGCCGGGAGATGTTCAACTCCTACGGCCCCACCGAGACCACCGTGGACGCGGCGGTGTGGGAGTGCCGGGCGGGCGCGGACGACGTGCCCATCGGCACGCCGATCGCCAACACGCAGGTGTACGTCGTGGACGAGCACCTGGCGCCGGTGCCGGTGGGCGTGGCGGGCGAACTGTACGTCGCCGGGGCCGGGCTGGCGCGCGGCTACCTGGGACGCCCCGGGCTGAGCGCGGAGCGGTTCGTGGCCGACCCGTTCGGGCCGGTCGGGACGCGGATGTACCGGACCGGGGACCGGGTGCGGTGGAACGCCGACGGTGAGTTGGTGTTCGCCGGGCGGGTGGACGACCAGGTCAAGATCCGCGGCTTCCGGATCGAGCCGGGCGAGGTGCGGGCCGTGATCGCCGCCCACCCGCTGGTCGAGCAGGCCGCGGTCGTCTCCCGCGAGGACACGCCGGGCGACGTGCGCCTGGTCGCCTACGTGGTGCCCGCCGGAGCCGCACCCGATGCGGGCGTGCCGGATGCGGGCGCACCCGTACGGACCGGTGCGGGTGGTCTCGCCGCCGCCCTGCGGAGCCACGCGGCCGAGCGGCTGCCCGGCCACATGGTGCCGTCCGCGGTCGTGATCATGGACGCGCTGCCGCTGACCGTCAACGGCAAGCTCGACCGCGCGGCGCTGCCTGTACCCGATCACACGGCCGGGCCCGCCACCCGCGCGGCCACCCCGCAGGAGGAGATCCTGGGCGGCCTGTTCGCGCAGGTGCTGGGCCTGCCCCAGGTGGACGTGGACGACGACTTCTTCGCGCTCGGCGGCCACTCGCTGCTGGCGGTGCGGCTGATCAGCCGCGTACGGACGATCATGGGCATGGAGGTGCCGCTGCGCGCGCTGTTCGAGGCGCCGACCGCGGCCGCGCTCGCCGCCCACCTCGACGCGGCCCGCCGCACCGGCGCCGCCGCCGTGCAGGCCGCGCTCACCCCGATGAGGCGCCCGGAACGGATCCCGCTGTCGTTCGCCCAACGCCGGCTGTGGTTCATCGGCCAGCTCGAAGGCCCGAGCGCCACGTACAACGTCCCCGTCGCGCTGCGCCTGCGTGGCACCCTCGACCTCGGCGCGCTCCGCCTGGCCCTGCGCGACGTCGTCGGGCGGCACGAGGTGCTGCGGACCCGGTTCCCGGCCGCCGACGGGGAGCCGTACCAGGAGGTCGTCCCGCTGGAGGAGCTGGCGCTGGACCTGCCGGTGACCGACGTGCCGCTCGCCGACCTGGACGAGGCGGTCGCCACCGCCGCCCGCTACGTGTTCGACCTGGCCGACGAGGTGCCCTTCCGGGCGTGGTTGTTCCGGATCGCGCCGGACCAGCACGTGCTGGCCGTGACGATCCACCACATCGTCAGCGACGGCGCCTCCACCGGGCCGATGGCCCACGACCTGTCCATCGCCTACGCCGCGCGCCGCGCGGGCCGGCCGCCGGGATGGGCGCCGCTCCCGCTCCAGTACGCCGACTACACCCTGTGGCAACGCGAACTGCTCGGCGACGAGCGGGATCCCGGCAGCGTCATCTCCGGCCAGGTCGCCTACTGGCGGCAGGCCCTGGCCGGCGCGCCGGAGGAGCTGACGCTGCCCTTCGACCACCCGCGCCCGGCCGTGGCAACCCACCGCGGCCACCCGGCGCCCATGGAGGTCCCGGCCGAGGTGCACGCTCGGCTGAGAGAGGTGGCGCGGGGCGAGGGCGTCACCATGTTCATGGTCCTGCACGCCGCGCTCGCCATGCTGCTGTCCCGCGTCGGAGCGGGCACCGACATCCCCATCGGCTCCCCGAACGCGGGCCGCACCGACGAGGCGCTCGACGGTCTGGCCGGCTCCTTCGTCAACACGCTCGTCCTGCGTACCGACCTGTCCGGCGACCCCACGTTCGCCGAGGTGCTGACCCGGGTACGGGAGACCGGCCTCAGCGTGTTCGCCCACCAGGACGTGCCGTTCGAGCGGCTCGTCGAGGAGCTGGCGCCGAGCCGGTCCATGGGCCGCCACGCCCTGTTCCAGGTCATGCTGACCCTGCAGAACACCCTGGACGAAGAGCTCGACCTGCCCGGCCTGCACACCGAGGCCCTGCAGACCAGCGGGTCCACGGCCAAGTTCGACCTCGACGTCATCATGGGTGAGGCGTTCGACGCCGGCGGCGCCCCGGCCGGCGTACGCGCCATGATCACCGCCGCGGCGGACCTGTTCGAGCCCGGCACCGTCGCCGCGCTGGCCGGGCGGCTGGCGCGCGTGCTGGAGAGCGTCTCCCGCGACCCGCGCATCCGGCTCAGCGCCCTCGACGTGCTCGACCCCGGCGAACGCCACCACGTCCTGACCGGCTGGAACGACACCGCGGCCCCCGACGTGCCGCCCGCGTCCGTGGCGGACCTGTTCGAGGCCCAGGTGGCGCGCACACCCGACGCGGTCGCCGTGGTGGCGGGCGACACCGGGCTGACCTACGCCGAGCTCGACCAACGGGCGGAACGGCTGGCGCGGCTCCTGGCCGGGCGCGGCGTCGGCCCGGAGTCGGTGGTCGGCGTGTGCCTGGAACGCGGGGCCGACCTGATCGTCGCGCTGCTGGGCGTGCTCAAGGCCGGCGGCGCGTACCTGCCGATCGACCCGGCGTACCCGGCCGACCGGATCGCGTACATGGTGGCCGACGCCGTGCCGGTGGTGGTGCTGGCCTCGGCCGCGACGGCGGACGTGGCGGCGGTGCCGGGCACGGCCGCACTCATGGTGGACGACCCGTCGCCGGGCGCCCCCGTGGACAGGACCGGCCGGTCGGTGGCGCAGCCGGCGTACGTCATCTACACCTCCGGCTCGACCGGCCGGCCCAAGGGCGTGCTGGTCTCCCACACCGGCGTGGCCGGGCTGGTCGCGGGCCAGATCCGCGCCCTCGGCGTCGGGCCGGGAAGCCGCGTGGGGCAGTTCGCGTCGGCGAGCTTCGACACGTTCGGCTGGGAGTGGATGATGGCGCTGCTGTCCGGGGCGGCGCTGGTGGTGATCCCGCCCGAGCGGCGGCTGGGCGAGGAACTGCCCGCGTTCCTCACCGAACAGCGGGTGACCCACGTGACGCTGCCGCCCGCGGTGCTGGCCACGCTGGACGAGAGCTCGCTCGCCCCCGACGTCGTCGTGGTGGTCGCCGGGGAGGCGTGCGCGCCGGACGTCATGGCGCGGTGGGCGCGCGGCCGGCGCATGTTCAACTCGTACGGGCCGACCGAGACCACCGTGGACGCCACCCTCTGGCGGTGCGACCCCGACGCCGGCCAGGTGCTGATCGGCTCCCCCGTCATGAACACGCAGGTGTACGTCCTGGACGAGCACCTGTCGCCCGTACCGGTCGGCGTCGTCGGCGAGCTCTACGTCGCCGGGGCCGGGCTGGCGCGCGGCTACCTCGGACGACCCGGGCTGAGCGCCGAGCGGTTCGTGGCCGACCCGTTCGCCGCGACCGGGACGCGGCTCTACCGCACCGGCGACCTCGCACGATGGACGCCGCAGGGCGAGCTGGCCTTCGCCGGCCGCGGCGACGACCAGGTGAAGATCCGCGGCTTCCGCATCGAGCCGGGCGAGATCGAGAACGTGCTCCTCACGCACCCGCACGTCTCCCAGGCCGCGGTCATCATGCGCGAGGACGAGCCGGGCGACAGACGCCTGGCCGCCTACGTCGTCCTGACCGACGGCGTGGACCACGCCGACCCGTCGGTGCTCGAACTCGCCGCCGAACGTCTCCCCGACTACATGGTCCCCTCGGCCGTGGTGGCGCTGGAGGCGCTGCCGCTGACGGTCAACGGCAAGCTCGACCGCAAGGCGCTGCCCCGGCCTGATTACGCGGCCCGAACCGCCGCGCCCGCCGACCGCCGGCCGCCGAACGCGCGGGAGGAGATCCTGTGCGGCGTGTTCGCGCAGGTGCTGGGGCTGCCCCAGGTGGGCGTGGACGACGACTTCTTCGCCCTCGGCGGCCACTCGCTGCTGGCGGTGCGGCTGGCCAGCCGTATTCGCGCGGTCCTCGAGGTCGACCTGGACATCCGTGTCCTGTTCGAGGTGCCGACCGTGGCCGGGCTCACCGCCCGGCTGGCCGACGACGGCACCGCCCAGGCGCCGCTCACGCCGATGGAACGTCCGGAACGGGTGCCGCTGTCGTTCGCGCAGCAGCGGTTGTGGTTCATCAGCCAGTTGGAGGGGCCGAACGCCACCTACAACGACCCGATCGCGCTGCGCCTGTCCGGCGACGTCGACCG
This sequence comes from Nonomuraea sp. NPDC050643, assembly GCF_040654715.1. Taxonomy (NCBI): domain Bacteria; kingdom Bacillati; phylum Actinomycetota; class Actinomycetes; order Streptosporangiales; family Streptosporangiaceae; genus Nonomuraea; species Nonomuraea sp. NPDC050643. Next base: position 23,237 of record NZ_JBFAIM010000116.1, read on the forward strand.
GGACGCCCTCGGCCTGGCCCTCCGAGACGTGATCGGCCGGCACGAGGTGCTGCGGACGGTCTTCCCCGTCGCCGACGGCGAGCCCTACCAGCGCGTCCTGCGGCCCGACGAGCTGACCTGGGAGCTGTCGGTGTCCCAGGTCGCCCCCGCCGGCCTGCCGGAGGCGGTGGCCGGCGCCGCTGGGTACGCCTTCGAACTGTCGTCGGAGGTGCCCATCCGGGCCTGGTTCTTCGAGGCCGGGCCGGACGAGCGGGTGCTGGTCGTGGTGATCCACCACATCGCCGGCGACGGATGGTCGATCGGGCCGCTCGCCCGGGACGTCTCGGTGGCGTACGCGGCGCGGCGCGGCGGGCGGGCTCCGGTGTGGGAGCCGTTGCCGGTGCAGTACGCCGACTACGCGCTGTGGCAGCGGGAGCTGCTCGGCGACGAGCGGGACCCGGAGAGCGTGATGTCGCGGCAGGTGGCGTATTGGCGGGAGACGCTGGCCGGTGCCCCGGAGGAGCTGGCGCTGCCGTTCGACCGGCCACGCCCGGCGGTCGCCTCTCATCGGGGGCACAGCGTGCCGCTGCTGGTCCCGGCCGAGGTGCACGCGCGGCTGGTGGAGGTGGCGCGGGCCGAGGGCGTCACGATGTTCATGGTGTTGCAGGCCGCGCTGGCGGTGCTGCTGTCGCGGCTCGGTGCCGGGACCGACGTCCCGATCGGGTCGGCGAACGCGGGTCGTACGGACGTGGCGCTGGACGACCTGGTGGGGTGCTTCGTCAACAGCCTGGTCGTACGGACGGACCTGTCCGGTGACCCCGAGTTCCGTACGCTGCTGGGGCGGGTACGAGAGCGCAGCCTGGCGGCGCTCACCCACCAGGACGTGCCGTTCGAGCGGCTGGTGGAAGAGCTGGCCCCGTCGCGGTCGATGGCCCGCCACCCGCTGTTCCAGATCGTCTTCACCATGCAGAACAACGCCGAGGCCGTGCTCGACCTGCCCGGAGTCCGGGCCGAGGGGATGTCGGCGGGGACGTCGGCGGCCAAGTTCGACCTCGACGTGCTCGTGGGCGAGGCGTTCGACGGGCAAGGCGCGCCTGCGGGGGTGCGGGGCTCGGTGACGGTGGCGACCGATCTGTTCGACCCGGAGTGGGCCGATCGGATCGCGGGCTACTGGGTGCGGGTGCTGGAGGCTGTGGGGGCCGATTCGCGGACCCGGTTGAGCGAGGTCGATCTGCTCGGGGAGACCGAGCGGCGGCGGGTGCTGGAGACGTGGAACGACACCGCGTCGGGTGCTGCCGGCGTACCGGTGGTGGAGCTGTTCGAGGCTCAGGTGGTGCTTCGGCCTGACGAGGTCGCGGTGGTCGCGCCGGACGGTCAGGAGGTCTCCTACGCGCACTTGGACGAGCGGGCCAACCGGCTGGCCCACGTCCTGACCTCAGAGGGTGTGGGCGTCGAGTCGGTGGTCGGGGTGTGCCTTGACCGTGGCGTCGATCTCCTGGTGGCATTGCTGGCGGTGTGGAAGGCCGGGGCCGCTTATGTGCCCATCGATCCCCGGCAGCCGGTGGAGCGGATCGCCTACATGCTCACCGACAGCCGCGCGGTGCTGACCGTCACCAGTGAGGAGATCGCCGAGGAACTCCCGGCCGGGCGGAACAGGCTGCTGATCCTCGACGACACCTTCACGACCTTGCGCCTGTCGGCAGCCTCGGTGTC
>NZ_JBFAIM010000117.1:0-23800 GCF_040654715.1 Nonomuraea sp. NPDC050643
GGCTGGGCCACGCGGGCCGCGCTGGCGGGCCTGCCGCAGCCCGTCGCGCTGGCCCTGACGGGCACCGCGATCACCGCCGTCTTCTGCGGCGTGGCGATCATCACCGGGGCCACGACCACGCTCACCCACACCATCAGGAGCATCCACGTGATCAGAATGCGAGGTGGCGCATGACCGCCATGCCGCTCGTGCTCATGTACCACTCCGTGGAGAGATACGACCGCGACCCGTTCCGCGTCACCGTCTCCCCTGACCGCTTCGCCTGGCAACTGGGCTGGCTGGCCCGGCACGGCCTGACCGGCGTCTCGATGCGCGAGCTCCTGCGCGCCCACGCCCAGGGGACCACGCGCGGCCTGGTCGGGCTGACCTTCGACGACGGGTACGACGACTTCCTGGCCGAAGTCGTCCCCCTCCTGCTCAGGTACCGGTTCACCGCGACGGTGTTCGTGGTGTCGGGGCTGCTCGGCGGGCACAACGGCTGGGACGCCGGCGGCCCGCGCAAACGGCTCATGGACGCCGACGGCGTGCGCTGGGCGGCGAGACAGGGCATGGAGGTCGGGTCGCACTCGGCCGGGCACCGCTCGCTGGCGGGTCTGAGCGAGACCGACCTCCGGCACGAGGTCGTCGCCAGCAAGGCCGAGCTGGAGCAGGTGCTCGGCGACGAGGTGAGCGGGTTCTGCTACCCGTACGGACACGCCACCGCCCGGGAGATGACCGCCGTCCGCGAGGCCGGCTACGGTTACGCCTGCGCGATCTGGAAGTGCGACCTCAGCGGCAGGCACATGCTGCCCCGGACCTACGTCGGGGACCGCGACGGCGCGCTGCGGCTGCGCGCCAAAAGGGCACGCCACCGGGTTCGGTGGGGCCGGTGAAGGTTCTGCACGTCATCACCGGGCTGGCGGCGGGCGGCGCGGAACAGCAACTGCGTGTCCTGCTGCCGCGGTTGCGGGCCCGGTGCGAGGTGGCGGTGCTCACCGGCCGCGGCGTGCTCGCCGACGCCATCGAGAGCGCCGGCATGACCGTCCACGAGATCGGCATGCGCGGGAACCGGGACCTGCGGGCCGTGGGGCGGCTGGCCCGGCTCATGCGCAGGCGGCGCTATGACGTGGTGCACACCCATCTGTACCGCGCCTGCGTGTACGGCAGGCTGGCGGCGCGGCTGGCGAACGTCCCGGCGATCGTGGCGACCGAGCACTCGATAGGGCACGAACACATCGAGGGACGCCGGCTCACCCGTCCCGTCCGGGCTCTCTACCTGGCCAGCGAGCTGCTCGGCCATGCGACCGTGGCCGTCTCGCCCACGGTGGCCGACCGGCTGTCCATCTGGGGCGTGCCGCGCTCGCGCATCGTGGTGATCCCCAACGGCGTCGACGGCGGGGCCTTCGGCTTCGACGCGGATCTGCGCCGTCGCACCCGGGAGAGGCTGGGCCTGCCTCCGCACGCCTTCGTGATCGGCGGGGTCGGCCGGCTGGAACCCGGCAAACGCTTCGACACGCTGGTCGAGGCGGTGTCGACGCTCGACCGCGCGGTGCTGCTGCTGGTCGGCACCGGCTCGTGTGAGTCGCGGCTGCGCCGGCTGGCCCACACCGTGGGCACCGGACACCGGGTGCTCTTCGCCGGTGAGTCCACCGACGTGCGCGCCCTGTTGTCGGCGATGGACGTGCTGGCCGCGCCCTCGGCGGAGGAGGCGTTCGGCCTGGCGGTCGTCGAGGCGCTCGCCTCCGGCCTTCCCGTCCTGTACGGCACCTGCCCGGCCGTCGAGGACCTGCCGCCGGGCGCGGCGCCGGGGGCCAGACGCGTCGAGCCCGATCGGCTGGCCGCCGAGCTGGCCGACCTCGCGGCCCGGCCGCCCGGCCGGCTCCCGCCGCCTGACGCCGTCCGCCTCTACGACGTCCGCCGCCAGGCGGACCGGCTGGAGTCGCTCTATCTGCGCCTGCTGGGCGCGGCACCTGAGGAGGAAGAACGATGACCTGGACCCGGGCCCGCATCACGGGCTTGCTGTCGCGATGGTGGCTGCCGCTGTCCCTGACGCTGGGACTGCTCGGCGGCCTCGCGTACACCCTGGTCAGGGAGGCCGTCTACGCCGCGGACGCCTACGTCGTGGTGGTGGCCGGCGGCGACCCGACGCGGGCGGCCGACTACGCCGCCGCCTACGCCCGGGTCGCCGCGCAGCCCGGCGTGCTCGGCGCCGACGAGGCCGAGCTGGACGGCCTGAGCGTGGCCGCCTCGCCCGATGCCCCGCTCGTACGTCTCACCTCGACGGCCGTCACCGCGCGAGAGGCCGCCGACCGCGCCAACCGGCTCGCGACCGCGCTGATCGCCTACGCCAACACCCACGCCGCCGACACCCACGTCAGGCTGGTCCCCTTCGCCGACGCCTCCTCTCCCAGCCGTCCCTCGTCACCCGTGCCGCTGATCAGCCTGGCCATCGGCGCCTGCAGCGCGGCCCTGGTCGGCGGCCTCATCCGCCTGGCCGCCCCGGCGGCCCGTCATGACGCGGTGCGCGAGCCGGCGCCCGTGCTGAGCGGGGCGAACGCATGAGCGCCGCACCCTCGCGGACCTCGCGCGCGGCGCTGACGGTGCAGGTCGTCCGGGACGGCGGCGACCTGGCCGTGCTGTCGGCGGAATGGGCGGATCTGTACGCCCGCAGCACTGCCGCCACACCATTCCAGTCCCACGGCTGGCTGTGCTCCTGGTGGCGGGCCTACGGAACTCCGGGGCGGCTGCGCGTGTTCCTGGCGCACCGGGGCGGGCGGCTGGTGGCCGCCGCTCCCCTCCTGCTGGAGCATCGAGGCGGCTGCCGGGTGCTGACACCCGTCGGCGCAGGACAGGCCGACTTCACCGACATCGTCGTGGACGACTCCGAGGGCGACACGGGCCTGCGTGAACTGCGGGCCGGGATGCTCGCCCAGCCGGGCTGGGACGTGATGGACCTGCCCGAGGCACGGCCCGGTGCGACGGTTCGCCGGCTGGCCGACCTGTGGGAGGGCAGAGCCTGGTCGCTGCCCGCCTCCACCTGCCTTCAGCTTCCCGGTCAGCCCATCGAGCAGGTGCTGGCCGGGCTCAACAGCCGCCGGGCGCACCGGCTGCGCCACGCGCTGCGCAGGATCGACGCGCTGGCCGCGTCGGCGGTCGCGGTCGGGGCGGACCGGGTCGAGCAGTCGGTGGCCGAGTTGCTGCGCCTGCACGCCATGCAGTGGGAGAGCCGGGCCATCAACGTCCAGCACACGGAGCAGCGGTTCCGCGACCACCTGGCGAGGTCGGTGCGCACGCTGGTGGTGGAGAACCAGGCGGCGCTGACGGAGTACCGGGTGCGGGGGCGGCTGCTGGCCTGCGACCTCGTGATGATCGGCAAGGACTTCGTGGGCGGCTACCTGTACGGGGCTCACCCGGACCTGCGCGCCGAGGCCGACGTGCTCACCCTGTTGCTGCGGAACAACCTGGCGCTCACCCACCGGCTGGGCAGACCCGTGCTCAGCCTGCTGCGGGGCGATGAGCCGTACAAGACGAAGTTCGGCTGTGAGGCGGTCGTCAACCAGCGGGTGCTGCTCGGGCGCGGGCTCCGCGCCGCCGCCTACGCCGCGACCGCGACCGCGCGCGCGGCCGGCCGGGAGCTGGTGAAGCGGCGCTGCCCGCGGCTGGCGGAGAAGGTGACGGCATGGCGATGAGGCCCGCCGTCCTGCACGTCGCGCAGCCGGTGGACGGCGGGGTCGGGGCGTACGTGGCCACGGCCGCCGCCGACCAGGCACGCCGGGGCTGGCGCGTCGCGGTCGCCTGCCCACCGGTGGGCCGGCTGCCCGCCGAACTGGCGGACCTGGGGGTGCCGTGCCTGCCCTGGGAGGCGACCCGCGCCCCGGGGTCCGGCGATCTGGCGCAGGCGGCCGGGTTGTCGCGGATCGTACGGAGGTTCGGCCCCGACGTCGTGCACCTGCACTCGTCCAAGGCCGGGCTGACGGGCAGGAGCGTGATCAGAGGCCGGGTGCCCACGCTCTTCCAGCCGCACGGCTGGTCCTGGCTGGCGGTGAGCGGCCTCGCCGCCGCCGCGGCGATCGGCTGGGAACGGCTGGCCGCGCGCTGGGCCGATCGGGTGATCTGCGTGGGCGCCGGCGAGGCGGCCCTCGCCGGGCGGCACGGCGTCCGTGGCGAGCTCGTGGTGGTCCGCAACGGCGTGGACCTGCGCCGTTTCAGGCCCGCCGGCCCGCAGGAGCGGGCGGCGGCTCGCGCCCGCCACGGAATCGCCGAGCGGACGCCACTGGCCGTCTGCGTCGGCAGGATCTCGCGTCAGAAGGGGCAGGACCTGCTGCTGTCGGCGTGGGAGCGGGTGGCCGGGCGCGACGTCCACGCCCGGCTGGCCGTCGTCGGCGACGGCCCGCTGCTGCGCACCCTGCGGTCGCGGGCCGTGCCCCGCGTTCACTTCGCCGGAGGCGTGACCGACGTCAGGTCCTGGTACGCCGCGGCCGACGTGGTCGTCCTGCCGTCTCGCTGGGAAGGGCTGCCGCTCACGGCGCTGGAGGCGCTGGCGACGGGACGATCGCTGGTCGCCTCCGCGGTGCCCGGGTTGTCCGAAGTGGTGCCCGGGACGGTCGGTGCGCTGGTCGCGCCCGGGGACGCCGGCGCGCTGGCGGAGGCGCTGCTGGCCAGGCTCGGGCAACCCGCGCTGACCGCGGCCGAGGGTACGGCCGCGGCGGTGCTGGCCGGCGCCTTCGACGTGAGGAGGTCGATGGACGCGCTCGCCGCGCACACGCTGGACGTGCTGGGAGCCGCCGAGGGACCGTGCGGGATCACCTGGCCGGGCGTGGGTGTCGGCGTGGGCGTGGGGACGGGGAGTGCGCGCAACCGCTCGCGGAAGACCGCCGACGAACGCGGATTGGCCCGGCACTGCCAGACGCCGTGGGGACAGTAATCGGAAATCGAGTGATAGGCCACGTTGTGACTGCCGATCCAGTCGAGCATCTGCCGCACATAGGCGGAACGGTCGCCGTTGCGGAACAGCCCCCATTCCGGGAAGGAGAGGGGTTTGCCGTGCAGCGCCGCGAAGTCGGCCTGGGCCCGCAGGCCGTACGGCTGCTCGACGTAGTCGGAGAACTGCTTGCCCGGCCCTTGGTCGTAGCTGTCCATGCCGATGATGTCGACCACGTCGTCACCCGGATAGCACTCCGTCCATGGGATGGCGTCGCGCCCGCGGCTCGGCGCGAAGTCGAAGCGGAAACGCTGGCCGGGCGCCGAGCGCATGGTCGTCACGATGCGCCGCCAGTAACCCTTCCACGCCTGCGGGTTGGGCGCGCACCGGCTGGAGTAGGTCGTGCCGTTCATCTCCCAGCCGAGGACGATGATCGTGTCGCCGGCGCCGGAGGCGACCAGCTTCCAGGCGAGCTGACGGAAGTGATGGTCGTGGTCGCCGCGCGCCCCTTCGGTCAGCCGCCGCGACACCACGTGGTCGGGCATGCCGGCCTCGTTCGGAGCGATCATCGGCACGTTCAGCGCCAGGATCCGGCCAGGGCGGGCGGCTCGCCAGCGGGTCCAGGGGTCCAGGATGAACGCGGCCCCCTGGATGGCCTCCCAGCGTTCGCCGGGGAGATAGGTGCGCCCCACCGTCACCGTGTTCCGCAGCCACGACTCGAAGTCCGGCAGGCGATGCGGACCGCGCCAGTCCGAGGACAGGAAGACACCCAGCGCCGCGTCATGAAGCGTGCGGTTCTCCGGCGTGTGGCCGACGTGCGCGCCCAGGCCGAGGGCCCCCGCCATCGAGGCCACGACGATCGCCGTCGCACCGTGCCGATGGCTTTTTCTCAGCACCGCCGCACATTTCCACGTGTTGCCTTGAGTTTCCCCCATACATGCCAGGTAGCCGCAAACCGGATATTCAACTCACGATTTGCCCGATCCAGTGCTTTTCCTGGAAGAGCAGGACGTAAAACTATGCTCGATTTCACCGTTCCGGCGCTTGTGCTGCGGATCGACGACAATATCTTTCATCACGGGACACTCGGCGTCATCCGGTCACTCGGCAGAGCCGGCGTCGAGGTGCACGGGCTCATCGACAGCCGGTACACACCCGCCTCCCGCTCCAGATACCTGGCCCGGACGCACACGTGGCCACGCGACCGGGACACCGTCCGCGCCCTCAAACAGGTCGCCGACAGCATCGGCCGCCGGTCCGTCCTGTTCGCGATGGACGACGCCACCGCCATCGCCGTGGCCGAGCACGCCGCCGATCTGCGCCCGTACTACCTGCTCCCCGACCAGCCGCCCGGACTGCCGCGCGCCCTCGCCGACAAGCACCGCCTGGCCCGCCTGTGCTCCACGCTCGGGATCACCCAGCCGGAGACCCGTGTGATCACCGGCGAGCGCGACGCCGCGACGGCCGTCGCCGACTTCGGCCTGCCGCTGGTCGCCAAATGGGCACGGCCTTGGCTCCTGCCCACCGGCAGCGGGCTGCGCACCACCAGCCTGGTGCGGCAGGCCAAGCACGTCGCCCCGCTCCTGAGGCACCTGCCGGACAACGACCTGCTGTTCCAGCGATTCGTCCCGGGCGGGCCCCACTCGGACTGGTTCTTCCACGGCTACTTCGATGAGAACTCGCGCTGCCTGTACGGCGGGACAGGACGCAAGGAACGCTCCTACCCGAAGGGCGCCGGGCTGACCACCTACGGCCGGTGGCTCCCCAACCCGGTCATCGAGGGCACGGCCCGCGACCTGGCCTCGACGCTGGGCTACCGCGGGGTCCTGGACATCGACTTCCGCCACGACCCGGCGGCGGACACCTATCACCTGCTGGACTTCAATCCCCGGCTCGGCGCCCAGTTCCGGCTGTTCACCGACCGCAGCGGCCTGGATCTGGCACGAGCCGCGCACCTGCATCTGTCCGGCCGGGCGACGGTGCGGGGACGAGCCGGTCACGGGCGGACGTACGTGGTGGAGAACTACGACCTCCTCACCGCGGGCCCGACATGCCTGCGCGCCCTGTGCTCGACCGACGAGTTCGCCTGGCTCTCGTCCGACGACCTCCGGCCTTTCGTGGCCATGGGCGGACAGACGATGAAACGCGGCCTCGACCGGCTGACCCGGTCGCCGAGATAGCCGGCGCATCACCATGACAGCGAAGGAGGAAACTTGCGAACCCCGGTGATCGACGTGGCGATCGTGGGCGCGGGCCCGTACGGTCTCTCCCTGGCGGCGCACGCGCTGGACGCGGGGCTGGACGTCCGGATATTCGGCCGGCCGATGCACGCGTGGGAGCGGCACATGCCCCGCGGCATGTTGCTGAAGTCCGAACCGGACGCCTCCCACCTCAGTGACCCGGCACGGCGGTACGGCCTCGACGCCTTCCACCGCCACTCCTACGGGGATCCGGTGCCGGTGGAGACATTCGCCGCCTACGGAAACTGGTTCCGCACGCGAGCCGTGGGCGGGGCGCTGGAGGAGTCGGAGGTGACGGCCGTCGGCCTCGAGGACGGCCTGTTCGCCCTCACCCTGACATCAGGCGAGTTCGTGCCGGCCAGAACGGCGGTGCTCGCCCTGGGCTTCCTGCCGTTCGCGCATCGGCCCGGCTCCCTGGCCGCGTTGCCGCCCGAGGTGTCCACGCACAGCTCCGATCACCGCGAGCCGAGCGCCTTCGCCGGCCGGGACGTGACCGTGGTGGGCGCGGGGCAGTCCGCCCTGGAAACCGCGACCCTGCTCGCCGAGGCCGGCGCGAGCGTCCGCATCCTCGCCCGCACGGGCACGCTGGCCTGGAACGACGTCCCCGCAGAGCACCGCTCGATGATGTCGCGCATCCGCGCCCCCCGCTCCGCGCTCGGCAGCGGGTGGCCCTCCGTCGCCTGGTCACGCCTGCCGGGCGCGGTCAGGTACCTGCCCGAGGCGGCCCGCAGCCACATCGTGCGCACCACCCTCGGTCCCGCCGGGTCCTGGTGGCTGCGGGAGCGTTTCGACCGGGCCGTCACGGTGGCGCTGGCGACCCGGCTGATGGCCGCCGAGCATCGCGACGGGGTCCGGCTGCATCTGCGGGACGCCACGGGCACGGGCACGACCGTGGACACCGAGCACGTGATCGCGGCCACCGGATACCGGGTGGACGTGGCCAGGATCGGGATCCTCCGCGAGGACCTGCGAGGCGCGGTGGCGTCGTCGGGAGCCAGCCCCCGGCTCACCCGGGCCTTCGAGACGTCGGTCCCGGGCCTGCACCTCGTCGGACTGGCGGCGGCGCCGACGTTCGGGCCGGCCATGCGGTTCGTGTGCGGCTGCCACTTCGCCGCCCGCCGGGTGACCCGAGAACTCGTGAACCGCCTGCGCGGACCATCACGAACCGCGACCAAGCACATCTGAACCATCAGCTACGGGGAAGAAGAATGACTCTTCGCACGATGGTGGCCTGCGCGGCCACCGCATTCATGACCATTCCGGTGACCGCTCCCGTCGCCCATGCCGAGAGCGCGCCGTCGTCCTTCACCAACTCGGCCACGACCGCCTCGGGCCGGACGCCCTCCGGGGTGCGGGTGACCGTACGGAAGACCCCGATCGGCACGACCCAGGTGGCCTCCGCCGAGAGCCTGCCCGCCAGCCCGTCGGCTCCCGACGACGAATATCTCGTCCCGGACAACGCCAAGACGACCGCCGGGTTCATCGACCTCTACGAGCATTTCGCGACCGAGCCCCGCGCCTGGAGCGACGTCGCCACTCTGACGTTCACCTTCTCCAGGCCGGTACGCGACCCGCACCTGCACATCTTCGGCACGGGCGGCTCCTCGGGAGACTCCGAGGACCGCGACGACTACTGGCCCGCCATCGAGCTGGTCAGCGGCACTCCGGCCAAGCCCACCTTCTCCCAGGTGGCCGGCTTCCCCGGCTACCGGACCACCACGACCTCCATCGAGCCGGAATGGATGTTCTCCGCCGAATCGACCACCTGCGGCGTGGTCTACACCTGCGGGACGGTCAAGGTGAACGGCACCGTCAGCGCGTTCACCATCAAGCTGAAGGCTCATGACGCACGTCAAGGGAGCGGCGGGGCGACCCCCCAGTTGTGGGCCGCGTTCAAGCTCTCCCTGACCGAGGACGGCTCCGACGCCCCGGACTCCTACGGCGCGGCCTCCCACGCGATCACCGACTCCCTTCTGGGGCAGGCCGTGAGCGCCGACCACACCGACGCGGTGAGCATGACGCCGCGCGCCCTGGCCACCGACACCGATGGCGACGACGCCGTGACCGTCGCGCAGGCACGCATCGTCACCGACGGCCGGACCTGCGCGCTCAAGATCCCCGTGCGGGCCGGATCCCCGTCGGACGTCACCGGCTGGATCGACTTCGACCACGACGGCCGCTTCGATCCCGCGGAACGGGCGACCGTACAGGTCGCGAAGTCCGCCACGACGGCCAAGCTGAGCTGGACGATTCCGCAGCCGCTGCGCACCGGCGCCACCTGGATGCGGCTGCGCCTCACCGCACGGGCCAAGGCGGCGGTGTCACCGACCGGATGGGCCGACAGCGGCGAGGTCGAGGACCACCGGATCCAGCTCGTCCGTCAGGGCGCGGGTGCGCGCCTCTAGGGTGCGGCCACGAGGGCTGGTCCGGGATGTGCTCGACGGGCGGCGCCCCGCGAGCTCCCGGCATACGGGGTCGACCTCAGCGGCGCGTGCGGTTCAGCATGACCAGCCCGGCGATGAACGACCCGAGCAGGAGCGGTGACAGGATCGCGAGGGCGCCCCACGCGAAGAGGCCGAGATAACCGAGCGCGGACGAACCGGACGTCGGGTCGGCGTCGGCGGCCGCGAACAGCCCCAGACCGAGGACGACGCCGGCCACCGTGAGCGCGACCGGCGTCCACAGGAGCACGTGGGCCCACGTACGGTATGTCCGACTGTGGACTCGCCGGGCCGGCGGCACGTTCGGCTGTGGGGGATATCCGACGGATTCGCTCATGCCGCATTTGTAGCAGCCCGCCGGGCTTCGCACTGCGGGGGCCGTCGATGGGTCGCCACGGGCGAGCTCGGTCTTCTTCCTGAGGATCGGTTCGCCGCCGCGAAGCCTTGCGGCCTGGTGCTACGGTTGTCCGTCAAGTACGCGCATAAGGGGACGTATGTTCGGCATTGTCCGCCCATGTCAGCACGTCCTGTGCAAAGGGCTCCACGCGGACTGGATGGGTCATCTGTGCGGGCTCTGCCTGGCGCTCCGCGACGAGCACGGACACCTGTCCCGTCTGGTGACCAACTACGACGGCCTGCTCGTGTCCGTCCTCACCGAAGCCCAGTCGCCCACGTCGACGTCGCGCCGGAGAGCGGGCCCGTGCGCGCTGCGCGGCTTCAAGGGCGCCGACGTGGTGGAGTCCGAGGGGGTACGACTGGCGGCCTCGGTGTCGCTCCTCCTGGCGGCCGGCAAGCTGAACGACCACGTGGCGGACGGCGACGGCGTGTACGCCCGCCTCCCGGTGGCCGCCGGCGCCACCCGCCTGGCGGGCCGCTGGTCCTCGGCCGGTACGGCCATGGCCGGCACGCTGGGATTCGACCCCACCCCGCTGACGGCGGCGGCCGGCCGCCAGGCCCTCCTGGAACGCGTCCCCGCCCAGGCGTCCCCGGAGAGCGGCGCGGCGCCAGGGTTACGAGACCTGACGGGGCCCACCGCGGACGCCGTGGCCGCCGCGTTCGCGCACACGGCGGTGCTCGCGGGGAGGCCGCACAACCGGGAGGCCCTGGAGGCGGCCGGTCGCGGATTCGGGAGGCTGGCACACCTGATCGACGCGGTGGAGGACTATGCCGATGACCGGGCGTCCGGGGCGTACAACCCGCTGGCGGCCACCGGCACCGGCCTGGACGAGGCGCGCCGCCACTGCGACGCCGCGCACGCCGAGCTGCGCGCCGCCGTGGACGGGCTCGACCTGCCCCGCCCCGGACTGGCGCGCGCCCTGCTGGTGCGGGAGACCGGCAGCGCCATCTCCCGAGCCTTCGCCACCGGTACGCACGGCAGCGGACACCCGCCCGGACACCCGCCCGGCCACCGGCCCGGCGATCCCGGCGCGCCGCCGGGACAACGGCCGCCGAAGCGGGATCCCGGCGGGCTGCTGTCAATGGCGTGTGCCGCGCTGACCTGCTGTACGTGCGGCCTGTACCGGCCCCCCTGGGACGAGGACCGCGAGGGCTCCTTCTGCGAGCGCTTCGACTGCTCCGGCTACGACTGCTGCGGCAACTGCGGGAACTGCTGCTCCTGCTGCTCGGGCGAGGACGGCTGCTGCTGCGACGGCTGTAGCTGCGACTGACCGTCGGGGGAGCCACGTCGGCAGGTCCTGGGCGACGAGCCGAGCGGCCGATGAGCGGACCCTGGCCGGCCTTCCTTCACCTGCTGCCGGAAGCCCCCGGCCACAGCCGCGCCGAACTCGAACGCCGCCTCGGCCACGCCAGCGACCGCTATCCCTCAGCCTCGACACCAACCCACCCGACGACATCGCCGCCAGGCAGAGGCCTGTGCGTGCCCAGCGAAGTACATAGCCCTCAGCGCACGCTTCCGGTCATGAGAAGCGAGATCGACCTACGACGGCAAAGAACCCTCTCAAGTCCGTCCTGGCGCAGAGCCGACCAGTGGCCCACTCCACCCGCGCCCCGGTCCACGACGCGATCCGCGCCGACGGAGAGTCGCAGCCCGGCGGGCCGGCGGGCATCCGCGCACTGAGCCAGGCGCTCGGGATCTCGACCTTCAGCGGCGCCTCTGAAGGTCATTTGATACTTATTGGGTGTTTTGTCTGGTATTACTGTGCATCGCAACCCTCACCTCACACCCCCTGAACGAGGTATCCATGTCGATGTCCGGGAATATCAGGAGAACCTTGGCGGTGGCGACAGCCGTCGTCCTCGCCCTGGTCGTGGCGTTCCCGGCGAGCGCCGGGGCCGTGGTGGCCGCGCCCAAACGGCCGAACATCATCTTCTTCCTCGTTGATGACATGTCAGCCGATCTGCTCTCGTACATGGACACCGTCGGCGGCCTGGCCGACGGCGGCACCACGTTCACCGACTACTACGTGTCCGACTCGCTCTGCTGCCCGTCCCGGGCCTCGATGTTCACCGGCGAGTTCCCGCACAACACGGGCGTACGCACCAACCAGGGCTACGACCGCGGCGGCTACCGGGCGTTCGCGAAGCACGAGGGCCGAACCTATGCCGGCTCACTGCATCAAGCCGGATATCGCACGGGCTACCTGGGCAAGTACATCAACGAGTATCCGGCGGGCCCCGGCTACCGGGTGCCGGCCGGCTGGGACGAGTGGCACGTCTCCGCGGGTGGCGGATACAACGAGTTCACGTACCAGCTCACCCGGTACATCAAGGAAAAGGGCGAGCGCTCGCTCGATCCCTCCGGCGGCAGATACCTGGTGAACGAGCTGGGCCGCCGGGCGGTGGGCTTCATCGAGCGGTCCCGCGAGTACAACCCCGGCGAGCCGTTCTTCCTCCAGGTCTCGTCCTTCTCGCCGCACAACAGGGTCGACTTCGAGCCCGGCGACAAGGAGCCGCGCTTCCCGCCCGCGCGGCGTGACCGGCCGAAGGACCGATTCCCCGCCGGGGAGTTCCCCCACGGAGACTGCGGCGGCCCCGACTGCGACGGCATCGACGTGGCCCGCCTGCCCGCGTTCAACGAGGACACCCGCGACAAGCCCTCCTGGGTACGGCGGGAGCCCCTCGGCGCGAAGCGCGTCCAGCAGCTCCGCGAGGACTTCCGCGACCGGATCCGCATGGTGCAATCGGTCGACGACATGGTGGGGCGGGTCCTGTCCACGCTGACCGACGAGGAGAAGCGGAACACCTATGTCGTGTTCGCCAGCGACAACGGCTTCCACCTCGGACAGCACCGCCTCGTACGCGGGAAGTCCACCGCCTACGACCACGACGTGCGGGTGCCGTTGCTGGTCAAGCGTCCGGCCACGGGCCGGCAGGGCCGTGTCGTGACCAACGCCATCGCCCAGAACGTGGACCTGTTCGCGACCTTCCTCGACATGGCCGGGATCGACGCGGCGACGCGTGACGGCCGCGACGGTCGCAGCCTGCTGCCCCTCATCCAGGGCCAGAAGGTGGCGGGCTGGCGCGACGCGGCGCTGATCGAGCACGTCAGGCCGAACTCCGGCACTCCGGGCCGGCCCGACCCCGACGCCGACCGCCTCAAGAAGGGCAACGCGCAGCCGCCCTCGTACAACGCCGTTCGCACCGCCGGGGAGCTTTATGTGGAGTACGAGGGCGATCCGAAGCCCGAGTACTACAACACCGTCACCGACCCGCACCAGCAGTCCAACGAACCCGGCAACGCCAGGACGGCGACCCTGAGCAAGGTCCTCGATGGTCTGACGGGCTGCGGCAAGCCCGGCGCGGCGGACTGCTGGACGGCCGCCCACCTGCGCTGACACCGCCCCGACGGCAGGCCCTGGACGGGCTGGTGACGGTCGGCGGATACGTGGTCGCGCTGTCGGCGGCGGTGCGCCTGCGCTGGGCCGGGCTGCCACGCGAGGAACGCGACACGGCCGTCACGTTCTCCGGTCTGCTGCTGGAGACGGGCAATCGGGCGCGGGCCGGGCGGGTTCGCGGGGCCCGGGACACCGACCGTACGACCACTGTGGGGCCGAGTACGGTCTGTCACGCGCAGCGGTGGGCTCGACTACTCTTCTGGGGCAGCCGGGCCATTCGGTCCCCGTGTCGTCTGCTCTGGAGCGCGCCTCGATGAACTGGCTCTACGTCGTGGGGATCGTCGTCTTCCTCCTGGGATTGATGTTCTCCATCGCGCTGCACGAGATCGGCCACCTCGTGCCCGCGAAGATCTTCGGCGTGCGGGTGACCCAGTACATGGTCGGCTTCGGCCCGACCGCCTGGTCACGGCGTAGGGGCGAGACCGAGTACGGCATCAAGTGGATCCCCTTCGGTGGCTACATCCGCATGATCGGCATGCTGCCGCCCCGGCCCGGTGACGACCCCACCAAGCTCAGGAGCAACGCCACCGGCCCGTTCCAGGGCCTGATCGAGTCGGCCCGCGACGCCGCGCAGGAAGAGGTGCTGCCCGGCGACGACGACCGCGTCTTCTACCGCAAGAAGTGGTGGCAGAAGGTCATCATCATGTCCGGCGGGCCGCTGATGAACTTCGTGCTCGCGTTCGTCTTCTCCACCATCCTGTTGGTCGGCATCGGCCTGCCTGCCGAGGCCCCGATCGTCTCGCCCGACACCGAGACGTGCGTGATCCCCAGCTCCGAGCAGCGCGCCGCCTGCAAGCCCGGCGACCGGCCCACCCCGGCCGCGCAGGCGGGCCTCAGACCGGGCGACCACATGGTCTCCTTCAACGGGGCCACGATCGGCTCCTGGGACGACGCCGTCCGCCTGATCCGCTCCCACGGTCCCGGTCCGGTCGAGTTCGGCATCGTCCGCGACGGCAGGCCGATGACGCTCGGCGTCACGCTCATCGCCCAAGACCGGCCCGGCCTCGAAGACCCCGAGAAGGTCGACAAGAACGCCGGCTACCTCGGCGTGCGGCCCACCATGGTGATGGAGCGGCAGGGCGTCGGCCAGGTGTTCGCCTACATGGGCGAGCTGACGGCCAGGGTGGCGGGCTCGATCTTCGACCTGCCGGAGAAGATGGCCGGCGTCTGGGACGCGGCCTTCTCGGGCCACGAGCGCGACCCTGAAGGCCCGGTGGGCGTGGTCGGCGCGGGCCGCATGGGCGGTGAGATCCTCGCCTCCGAGCTGTCCAACGAGGAGAAGATCGCCGTCTTCGTCAACCTGCTGGCCGGCTTCAACCTGGCGATCGGCGTGTTCAACCTGATCCCGCTGCTGCCGCTCGACGGCGGGCACATCGCGGGTGGGCTGTGGGAGGGGCTCAAGCGGGGCTACGCCAAGGTCATGCGGCGGCCGAAGCCCACGTACGTCGACATCGCCAAGGTGCTGCCGCTGACGTACGCGGTGGCACTGCTGATGATGGTCATGGCGGGTCTGCTGGTCTACGCCGACCTGGTCAACCCGCTCACGCTCACCCGCTGAGGCCCGCTGAGGCCGGCTGGTGGTGGCCCATCGGGGCTCTGAAGGCGTGTGTGTGGCGCTGAAGTCCCGGAAAATACGGGCTTGTGGTGGATTGCGGCGCTCGGTAAGGATGCTGGGAGGCGGACGGTGATCCCGTCCGATCGCAGGCGAGACAAAGGACGCCGGATGAGCCAGGCCGACGCGGTTGCATCTCTTGTGGAGCGAAGGTTAGGCCGCGCTCTCGATCCCGACCTCAACTTCTTCGAAGCCGGTCTCGACTCGCTCGCCCTGGTCGAGCTGCACGAGGAGCTCACCAGCACACTGGGCCTGAGCCTGCCGGTCACCGCGATGTTCACCCACCCGAATCTGCGGGCCCTCTCGCACCTGATCACGCAGGGCGAGGCGCCCGCCAGGCAGGAGGGCGCCCGGCGCCGTCCGCTGGGCGGCAGCCGCCGCGACGTGCGTGCCAGGATCCGCAGGGACGGTCTGTGACCTCTCACGAACAGCCCATCGCCGTGATCGCGATGGGGCGCTTCCCGCAGGAGGTGGGGGCGGCCGAGGAGGCCGGACACGATCCCGGGGCGCAGGTCGTCCGGCTGTACGGCGGAGTGGGCAAGGCCTGCGCGGCGCTGCTGGCCAAGGAGTGCGAGCTGGCCGTGACCGACGCCGGCGAGCTGCCGCCGGGCACGTTGCGCGGCACCCTGGTCCTGCGGCTCCTCGACCGGGCGCTGCTCGACGGCGACCTGGTGCACCGGGTGATCTGGCCCGACGACCTGGAGGTCGAGGAGGGCTGTCCGCCGGCGCACGCTCCGGGCGACGGCCGTCCGCGCGTGGTGGTGTGGTCCGGCCGCACCCGCGAAGAGGCCGAGTCGGTACGGCGGAGCCTGGCCGGTTTCTTCGCCGGCCTACCGGAGGATCGCTACGCCGACGCGGCGGGCACCCTGCAGCGGGGACGCGTCCACCACCCCGTGAGAGGCGCGGTGGTCTGCCGGAGCGCCGCGGAAGCCGCTCTCGCGCTGGGCCGCGAGCACACCTACGAGCAGGGGCCGGTCCGCCTGTCCTTCCCCGACGAGGCGACCGGTCTGTACGGCGTGGAACGCGTCTTCACCGAGGCCGTGGACGTGTGCGAAGAGGCCTTCGAAGCGCGCGGCGTCGAGCCGCCACCCGCCTTCGTCACCGCCTACGGGCTGGCCGCCACCCTGGCCGCCTGGGGCATCCGCGCGGAAGCCCCGGACCCGGCCCTCCTCACGAGCGACCCTCCGCTGGAGGAGGTGCCGGCCGGCCTCGCGCACGAGACGGCCGGAGCCGAGGTCCGGACAGGCGGCGATCTCGCGGGGCTGCTGGCCGCCGTGGCCAGGTTCTGGACGGGCGGCGGCCGGGTGGACTGGGCCGCGCTCGATCCCGATCACCCGCTGCAACGCATCCCCATCCCGCGGCCGAAGCCGGAGCTGCCCGCCTCCGTGGAGGAGCCGCGTCCGCTGTCGGCGGTGCCGTACTCCTTCTGGGTCCTGGAGCAGCTCGCGCCGGACAGCGGCGTGTCGAACCTGGCGGTGGCGCTCAGGTTCGCGACACCGCTGCGCCGGCTGCCGCTGCAGATCGCGGTGAACCGGCTGGTCAAGCGGCATCCGGCATTACGCCTGCGGTTCCCCGTGGAGGGCGGGACGCCCGTCAGGCACCTGGTCGCGCCCCAGGACGCCCAACTGAAGGTCGAGGCGCGGGCCACGACGGAGGAGACGCTGGTCGCGGACCTGCGCTCCTTCCTGGACGAGCCCTTCGACCTGGGCCGTGACCTGCTCATCAGGGTGGGACACTTCACTCTGCCCGACGGCGCCGGGACCGTGGTGTGCCTGGTCGGCCACCACATCATCATCGACGGCGTCTCCCTGCAGCTCCTGGTGGAGGAGCTGGGCCGCTTCTACGACAGCCAGACCGGGCACGGCACGCTGCCGCCCGAGCTGGCGGGGCCCGCGCCGGCGCTGGAGCCGGGGGAGGCGTCAGAGGAGTCGATCGGCTACTGGCTGGACCGGCTCGACGGCGTCGACCCGGCCGCCATGGTGCTGCCCGGGAGCAGGCACTCGCCGGGCCATCCGACGTTCGCCGGGCACACCTGCTCGTGGCGGGTCGACGCCGAGACGGTGGCGGCCCTGGACGAGCTGCGGGCCAGGCTGCGCACCACCGGCAACATCGTGCTGGCCACCGCCTTCCTGCTGACGCTGCGCGGGCACGGCGCCGGCCCGGACCTGGTGATCGGCATGCCGGTCGGCACCAGGACGGGCGAGGAGCGCAGGCACGTCGGCTACGCCGTCAGCACGTTGCCGCTGCGCGTCCACGTCGAGCTGGACGACGACTTCGAGCAGGTCGCCAGGCGCGTGGAGGAGGCGTTCGCGGAGGGGATCGAGCACGCCGACGCCTCGGTGGAGGCGGTGCTGACCCGCCGCGGGCACGGCACGGACGACTGGCGGGTCCCGCTGTTCCGGCACATGTTCAACTACCGGCCCTGGAGCGACGAGAAGGTGCACATCCAGGGCGAGGTGCCCGGGTACGTCGAGGACCTCATCGACCGCAGCCGCCTTGACCTGCAGTGCAACGTCGTCCAGGAGCCGGATCGGCTCACCGTCCGCATGGGGCACAGCACCGAGGTGCACGACGAGGACGAGATCGCGGCGTTCGCGGCCAGGATGTGCGCGGTGGTGCGGCAGGCCGCGCGCGGCAGGGTGCCGGACGTGCTATCGCCGGCGGACCGGGCGCTGCTCGACCGGGTCAACGACACGCGCCGCACCTGGCCCGGCACGCTGGCCGAGCGCATCGTGCCCGGCCCGGCCGTGGCAGTGCGCGAGGGCGGGCGCGAGGTCAGCTATGACGAGCTGCTGGGGCGCGCGGCCGCGGTCCGCGACCTGCTGCACGAGCGAGGGGTACGTCAAGGCGACGTCGTCGCCCTGGCCCTGGACCGCTCGGCGGACCTGGTGGCGGCGGTGCTGGGCGTGTGGCAGGCGGGAGCGGCGTTCCTGCCACTGGACGTGCGGCAACCGGAGCTGCGCCTCGCCTACCAGGTGGCCGACTCGGGCGCGCGGCTGGTCGTCGCGGCGGGCACGCCGCAGTGGGCGGGTGAGACGCCGGTCGTGCCGATGCCCGGCACGCTGGGGGAGCCCGTACCACCCGAGCCGGGAGACATCGCCTATGTCATCTACACCTCCGGCTCCACCGGGCGGCCCAAGGGCGTGCAGGTCACGCACGGGAACCTGACGAACCTGGTGCTCGACTTCGCCGACCGGCTCGGTGCGCCCACGAGCGTTCTGTGGTCCACCACCACCTCCTTCGACATCTCCTGGCTGGAGTTGCTGGTGCCGCTGGCCTCTGGAGGCACCGTGGTCGTCGCCTCGGACGAGGACCAGTTGCAGCCGGGCAGGTTCCTGAGCCTGATCGCCGCGGCCGACGTCCAGGTCGTGCAGGCCACGCCGACCGCGTGGCGGCTGATCGCGCCGGAGGCCCGGCAGGAGCTGGCCGGACGCACGGTGTTGTGCGGCGGCGAGCCGATGCCCGCCGCCCTGGCCAGGGACCTGCTGGGGCTGGGCTGCCGGGTGCTCAACGTCTACGGGCCGACGGAGACCACCATCTGGTCCACCGCCGCCGAGCTGCGCGAGCCGCCGCTCGATCCGGTGCCCGTGGGCGAGCCGCTGGCCAACACCCAGATCTTCGTCACCGACGCCGCGGGCCGCGAGCTGCCGCCGGGCGTGCCGGGCGAGCTGTGCGTCGCCGGGGCGGGGGTGAGCGCGGGCTACCTCAACCGGCCCGAGCTGACGGCGGAGCGCTTCGGCCACCACGACCGGTACGGCAGGTTCTACCGGACCGGCGACCGCGCGCGGATCCGCCACGACGGCACACTCGAACTGCTCGGCCGCGACGACAGGCAGATCAAGCTGCGCGGCCACCGCATCGAGCTCGGCGAGGTCGAGGCGGCACTGCACGAGCACGAGGCGGTACGGACGGCCGCGGTGATCCTCGACGGCGACCCGCAGACCGACGGCCGGCTCGTCGCCTTTCTCGAGGTCACCGGCCGAGCCGCCGATCCCGAGATCGCCGATCGAGCCGCTGATCCCAAGGTCGTCGGCCGGGCCGCTGATGGAGAGCTGTGGCGCTTCGCCAGGACGCGGCTGCCCGACTACGCCGTCCCCACCCGCTACATCGTCACCGACCGGCTCCCCACCACCGCCAACGGGAAGATCGCCTATCGCGAGCTGGTGGTGCCCGCCGAGGAGGGCGCCCCGGCGCAGGCGGCGGGCGACGGGCTGGTCCAGCAGGTGGTGGCACTGTGGCGCGACGCGCTGAAGCG
This sequence comes from Nonomuraea sp. NPDC050643, assembly GCF_040654715.1. Taxonomy (NCBI): domain Bacteria; kingdom Bacillati; phylum Actinomycetota; class Actinomycetes; order Streptosporangiales; family Streptosporangiaceae; genus Nonomuraea; species Nonomuraea sp. NPDC050643. The sequence goes on from NZ_JBFAIM010000117.1 coordinate 19,303, forward strand.
GCCCGGGCTGGGACCGCACGACAACTTCTTCCTCAACGGCGGCCACTCCGTGCTGGCCGTCCGGCTGATCCGCCCGCTGGAGGAGCTGGCGGGGCGGGCCGTCTCGGTCCGGGCCGTGTTCGACCATCCGACGCCGGCCGAACTGGCCCTGCACCTGGGGGAAGCCCGATGACGCCGTGGTTCGTCCAGGTCAGGGAGGGGGAGCGGGCGCTGGTCACCTTCCCGCACGCGGGTGGGGGTCCGGCCTCGCTCGCCGAATTCGCCGGACATTTCCCGCCCGAGGTGGGTTTGTGGTCGGTCAACCTGCCGGGGCGTCAGGCCAGGCTCGCCGAAGAGCCGCGTACGGACCTCGACGGGCTCGTCGACGACCTCGCCCACGATCTCGTCGAACGGCGCGAGCCGTACACGCTGTTCGGCTACTGCAGCGGGGCGTTGCTGGCCTTTCTCGTCTGCCGCCGCGTGGTCGAGCTGGGCGGGCGGCCGGAACGGCTGATCGTGGGCTCGTTCGCCGCGCCGGACGTGATCTTGCTGCTGCGCCGCCTGCCGTCGCTGCCGTCGTGGCTGTTCTGGGAGCAGCTCATCGAGCTCGGCGGTGTCCCGCCGGAACTGGCCGATCGGGAGGCGCTCTGGCCGGTGCTGGAGCCGGCGCTCCGCGCCGACTTCGGGCTGCTGGCCGGCTATCACCACCGGCCCGGGCCACCGCTGCCGGTGCCCGTCTCCGTCCTGTACGGCACCCGCGACGCCTCGCTGACCAGGGGCGGCCTGCTGGGCTGGCGGCGGCAGAGCGTGCACAGGCCCACGTTGAAGGAGCTCGACTCCACCCACTGGCTGGCCGAGGACACTCCGGACGTCCTGGCCGCCGCGATCGCTGAGGAGATGGGATGCGCCTCGGTTACAGCATGAGCTACTGGGGCGGCGCGGGCCTCGGCCCGGCCGACCACCTGGCCCTGGTACGGGAGGCGGAGGCGCTGGGCTATTCGTCCGTGTGGGCGGCCGAGACCTACGGGACCGACCCGGCGAGCCTGCTGGCCTGGATCGCGGGCCAGACCGAGCGCATCGCGCTGGGCACCGGTGTGCTCCAGATGTCGGGACGCAAACCCGTGGTCGCCGCGATGACGGCGGCCACCCTCGACCAGCTCTCCGGCGGCCGTGCCCGGCTGGGCGTGGGCGTCTCCGGCCCGCAGGTGGTCGAGGGCTGGCACGGCGAGCGCTTCGACCGGCCGCTGGCCCGCGCCCGTGACTACCTCCAGGTGGTGCGCAAGGCGCTGCAGGGCGAGCCGGTGCGGCACGACGGAGCCACGATGACGCTGCCCCTGTCCGGCAGCGAGGGCAAGGAGCTGACGCTGGCCGTCTCGCCGGTGCAGGAACGGCTGCCGGTCTACCTGGCCGCGATGGGACCCAGGACCGTCGCGCTGGCCGGCGAGCTGGCCGACGGCTGGCTGGCCATCCACTTCCCGCCCGAGTACCTGGCCAAGATGGCCACGCACCTGAACCGCGGCGGCCTCGACATCGCTCCCATGGTGCTCACCCTCGTCGAGGAGGACCAGGAGCTGGCCTACGACATGATGCGGCCCATGCTCGCCCTCTACCTCGGCGGCATGGGCTCGCGCCGTACCAACTTCTACAACCGCCTGGCCACCACGCTCGGCTTCGAGCACGAGGCCGCCCGCATGCAGGAGGCCTTCCTGGACGGGCGGCAGGGCGAGGCCATGGCGATGCTGCCCGACGCGCTCATCGACGCGATGACCATGTGCGGCCCCGCAGGCAAGGTGCGCGAGCGGATGGCGGCCTACCAGGAGGCGGGCGCGACCACGCTGATCGTCGGCCTGGTCACGCCCACCCGGCGGCTGCGCAGCCGTCAGCTACGGCTCATTGCGGGTCTGGCGCCGGCATCTCCTTGAGCTTGGCCAGCGGCGACCAGGCCATCGCCGCGATCGGCACCAGCGCGCCGAGGCTGACGACCACCCACAGCGCCGTACGCGTCCCCATGGCGCCGGCCAGCAGGCCCGCGCCCAGAGCGCCCAGCGGGGCGGGGATCAGGCCCAGCGAGTAGATCGACGCCACCACGCGGCCCTGCAACCGCGGCGGGGTGATCGTCTGCACCAGCGTGGTGTTGGTGACGAAGAAGATCTGCGCGGTGACCCCGCTGATCAGCTGCGCGGCGACCAGCATGGCCACCGAGACCCAGACCGGCCCGGTGGCCAGCGGGATGAGGAAGAGCGCGAGGTTGCCGTACACGATCGACCACAGCAGCACCCGGCCGATCGCGAAGCGCCGCATCACCTTGACGGCCAGCAACGCCCCGATGATCGAGCCCACGCCGCCACCGGCCAGGATGCTGCCGAACCACGCCGCGGGCACGCCCAGGTCGCGGATCACGTACAGGGCGTAGATCGAGTTCATCGAGCCCAGGATGAACAGCGAGTACACGGCCGACGAGATGGCCAGCGGCCGGATCAGCTCGTGCCGCAGCACCCAGCCCATGCCCTGCCAGATCGCCTTGTGCACCTGCCCGGCGGTCGTGTCGTCCGGCTCCGGCCGCGCTTCCGGCCGCTTGATCAGCGCCACCGCGATCGCGGAGGCCAGGTACGACACCGCGTCGATGACCAGCAGCACGGGCGCGGAGAGCACCTTCAGCAGCGCCGCCGCCAGGCCGGGCCCGAACGTCTGGGCGGCCGACTCGGTCAACTGCAGCTTGGAGTTGCCCTCCAGGAAGCTCTCCGGCGGCACCAGGAACGGGAAGTAGCTGCGGTAGGCCGTCTGGAAGAGCGTGCCGAGCAGCCCGATGGCGAAGATGACGCCGTAGATCCAGGCCAGCGTGAGCATGTCGGCGAACCACGCGATGGGGATCAGCATCAGCAGCACGAAACGCGCCACGTCCGTCCAGATCAGGATGGGCCGCTTGCGCACCCGGTCGGCCAGCACGCCGAAGACCAGGAAGAGCACCATCGGAACCCGGAGCAGGAAGCCGATGACGCCCATCTCCTCCTCGGAGGCGTGCAGGACGGTGACCGCGATGACGGGGATCGCGAAATAGGTGATCGCCGAGCCGAACTGCGACAGGCTCTGCCCGGACCACAGGCGCAAGAAGTCGGCGTTGCGCCACAGGCTGGTTCGTTCACTGGTCGGGGATGCCATGATCCATCCACCTTCTGATCTCGGTGGCCGCTCCGGCGACCAGGGGTTCGTACAGGATCGGGACGCGTTCCTCGGGGATCGCGACGTGGGCGAGCCGCCCCTTGGCGACGGAGGACCAACTGCCGTCCTCGCGGTTGGGCGCGAAGAGCGCGACGTCGCCGTCATAGGGCTCGTGCCGGTAGCCGCCGACCGCGTGCGCGTTGGCCCGGAACACGGCCAGATAGCGGCGCGCCTGCTCGACCTCGGCGGTGTCGGGGGCCAGCCGGTCGGCGGCCGAGGCGGCGCCCATGACCGCCAGCAGCCGCTCCTCCGGCGATCGGGCGGCGAGCGCGGCCGTGTCCAGCCCGAGGGTCTCCTCAGGCCCGCCGGCCAGCGCGTGGAACAGCAGGACCGTGTCGTCCTCCAGCGACGCGCTGGCCACGGGCTCCTCGGCGTCGGCGTAGAAGAGCACGACGAGGGGCACCCGCTCGCCGCGCTCGCGCAGGCGCCTGGCCACCTCGAGAGCGATGTTCCCGCCGATGCAGAACCCGCCCAGCACGTACGGCCCCGCCGGCCGTACCTCCAGCAGGTCGGCCACGTAGGCGTCGGCCATCTCGGCGAGCGTGGCGTGCGGCTCCTCACCGGGCACGAGCCCCCGTGCGGCGATGGCGTACACCGGCTGGTCGGGGCCGAGACGGCGGGCCAGCGGGTGGTAGCGGAAGACCTGGCCGCCGAGCGCGTGCATGAAGAAGATCGGCGTACGGTCGCCGTCCGGGTTGAGCGGCACGACGTGGCTCGGTGGCGCGAGGTCCTCGGGCTGGCGGAGCACCCTGCCCAGCGCGCTGATCGTCGGCGCGGCCAGGACGGTGGCGACCGGCAGGCTCCGCCCCAGCTCCTGGCGGATGCGGGCGGCCAGCCGCAGGGCGCTCAGCGAGTGGCCGCCGAGCTCGAAGAAGTCGTCCAGGATCCCGGCCGCGGGCACCTTCAGCACCTCTTCGTAGAGCGTGGCGAGGCGCGCCTCCACCTCGTCACGAGGCGGCACGTACGGTCGCCCGCCCGCCGTCTCCGGCGGGGGCAACGCGGCCCGGTCGAGCTTGCCGCTGCGGGTGAGGGGGAGAGCGTCCAGGTGCACCCACCGGCGCGGGATCAGGTGGTCGGGCAGGACGTCGCGGAGGTCGGGCACCTCGCCCACGACGTAGCCGACCAGGCTGTGCTCGTACGCCGCCACGGCCGCGTCGCGGACTCCCGGCTGCGCGCGCAGGGCGGCTTCGACCTCCCCGGGTTCGACGCGCATGCCGCGGATTTTGACTTGGTGGTCGGTGCGGCCGAGGTATTCGAGTTCGCCTGTGGGTAGCCAGCGGGCGAGGTCGCCGGTTTTGTA
>NZ_JBFAIM010000118.1:0-23419 GCF_040654715.1 Nonomuraea sp. NPDC050643
CGCCGAATACGAAGCCCTCTACCGAACAGAGATCAACTCAGCTACTCTCGCCCCAGCCAGGTAACCCGGTCTCCAACAAACCCGGCGCGGTTCAGGACCGTCGAGGCGAGGAGCTCAGGTTGCGTGCAGCGCTCGAGACGCCGATGGAGGCTCTCGTGGCAGCCACCAAGACCAACGCTGAGATCCTTGGCCTGTCCGACGAGGTGGGGGTCATCGCTCCCGGCATGCAGGCAGACCTCGTGCTCTGGAACGGCAACCCGCTCGAAGACCCCGAACTGTTCGCTGACCCCGCCAACGCCGTCCTCGTTCTCCAGGCCGGCCGAGTTGTGAAGGACCTCCGATGAGCACCATGTGGCAGGGCTGCCTCGCCGACACCGACTACTTCGAAATGCGTTCCGGCGGCGGGCATGACTACGGCGTCTGGGTCACCACACCACCGGGCTACGATCCCGCCGGGACGCAAGCGCCTGTCGTCTATGTGCTCGACGGCAACTGGGCCGTGGGCATGACGGCTCCGCTCATCGTCACCCAGATGGACCCCATGCAAAAGATCCAGCCATACATCCAAGTCAGCGTCGGCTACGCAGGCGAGGAAGCGCAGCACTGGGATCGGCTGCGCAACAGAGACCTCGTGCCACCTGGCGAGCCCATCGCCAAGGAGCTCATCGATGCCGTGGAGATGGGAGTTCAAGCGGGCGCGAGGACACGCGAAGAAGCCGACGCGTACCTCGCCGAACTACGCGACACCCACGCCGATGCCTTCCTGCGCTTCCTTACCTCGGAACTGCACCCGCGAATCGAACGCGACTACGGCACAGCCACGAGCGGTCACGGCCTTTTCGGCTACTCCTACGGCGGACTTTTCAGTCTCTACACCTGGCTCACCGACTGCACGCTCTTCGAGACCATCGGAGCGGGCAGTCCCGGCGTTGCCAGTGAAGACAGTCAGGTCTTCGCACGGCTCGAAGAGCTTGGCAACAGCCTGCCTGCCGCCAAGCTTCACCTGACCGTCAACGACCGAGAGCTTCTCGGAGACCTGGCCATTTACCAGAACCTCACGAAGAACGCGGCCACCGTCCTGCACCGCCTGACCGCCCGCAGCGGAGCCGTCACCAGCGCGGTCCTGCGCGAAACGCATGTGACCGGCCTGCAGGCCTCGTTCCTCAGCTACCTCAGGACCTGCCGTGCCCGGTAAGCGCCTGAGTACCGATGTGGTCGTGATCGGCACAGGGGTGATCGGTTCGTCGATCGCCCTTGAGCTTGCACGGGCGGGGCACCGGGTTATCGCGCTCGATCGGGCCCCAGGGGCTGGACAGGGGTCGACCTCGGCATCGAGTGCGGTCGTTCGGTTCAACTTCTCCACCAACGCCGGGGTGGCAACGGCGTGGGAGGCGCATTTCGGCTGGCTCGACTGGGCCGGCCATCTCGGGCACGATGTCAGCGACCTCGCGATGTTCCGCAAGAGTGGGCTGGTCATGCTGGACGTCGAGGCGGCTCCGCGTACGTCGTGGCTTCCGTTGTTCGATGAGATCGGTGTTCCCTACGAGGAATGGGACAGCGCGACCTTGGCCGAGCGTGTTCCAGGTATCGACGTCGGCCGCTATTGGCCGCAGAAGCGGCTCGACGACGAGGAATTCTGGGAGGACGCGAAACAATCGCTCGGTGGCGTGTACACCCCGGATGCCGGTTACGTCTCGGACCCAAGCCTCGCCGCCGTAAACCTCGCCGCCGCGGCCTCGGCGTGCGGGGCGGAGTTCCGCTTCCGCAGCACGGTGACAGCGCTGGAGAAGGCCGACGGGCGCGTGACGGCGGTGCGGCTGTCGGACGGCACCCGGATTCCCTGTGCCGTCGTGGTCAACGCGGCCGGTCCGTGGTCCGGCGCGTTGAATCGGTTGGCCGGCGTGGGTTCCGACTTCACGGTCGGTGTGCGCCCGATGAGGCAGGAAGTAGCGCACGTGTCGGTCCCGGAGGGCTACGGCGGGCCCGTGGTGGCGGACATGGATCTGGGCACCTATTTCCGCGGTGAAGGAGGAGGGGACCTGCTCGTCGGCGGAACGGAACCGGAGTGCGATCCGATGCAGTGGACCGACGACCCGGACGCCGTCGACATCCACCCGACGGCCGCGGTCTTCGGGGCTCAGGTGACGCGGGCCGCGCGGCGGTTGCCCGACCTGGAGGTGCCCAACCGGGCCCGCGGCGTGGTGGGCGTTTACGATGTCGCCGACGATTGGACTCCGATCTACGACCGCACCGAACTCGAGGGCTTCTACCTCGCGATCGGAACGAGCGGTAACCAATTCAAGAACGCGCCAGTCGTGGGTCAGCTGATGACGGAACTGATCAACCAGGTGGAGAACGGAGTCGACCATGACGCGTCGCCCGTCCGGTTCCGGGCCCCGCGCACCGGCCTGGAAATCGACCTGGGTGCGTTCTCTCGTAAGCGCAACCGAAACACCGCGAACACGGGCACGGTGATGGGCTGAGCCGGAACGCATACGAGGCGTTGCATCCGGGCGACCTTGATGCCCAGCCGTGGTCCAGCGTCTGCCTACCGGGCTGGGTGGCGTACGCGGCCGTCATCTCAAAGGCGACAGTGAACGGCTCGACCGCGAGTCAAAGGCGATCGAGTGCTCCGCGCGGACATCGCCGCGCTCGCAGCCGGCCGGTGATCGCCTGGACGGATACGACAACGGGCGGCGCTACGGCAGCGAATGGGCCCTCAAGGTCACCACGGTGCTCAACGCGAGGATCCTCACCGGGCCCCGGCCGGAACCCCGGCACGCTGATCACACCAGTCCGCAGGACCGCCAGGCGATCGGCACGCGCGGCGACCACTGCCCGCCGCCGCCGCGCACCACCACGTACGCGGTGAGCGGCGCCGCGAACGAGCTGCCACCGCACAGGACCCGCCCCGTGTCGACCGAGTAGCTGCCCGCCGGTCCGTTACCGCCCGACTGCGCCGTGGCCCGGCCCTGCCACAGCACCCGGTCATCCGAGGCGCGCCTGACCTGGACGGCGACCTGGGTGCCCGGCGTCAGGTAGTAGCCGCGGACGCCCACGGTCTGGTATGGCCCCTCGTTGGTGGTGGAGCAGGTTTCACCGTCGCACGAGGGCCCGTTACCGGCGTGGTTGCGCTTCATCATGACGACCCAGGCGAGCCTGCGGGCCGCGCTGCCGTTGTCCTGCCGCGCCTGGGAGCGGGAGCTGGGGACCACGCACCGGTAGTCACCGGTGTACGCCTCCCGCCAGACGAACCCGGTCGTGCACGCGTGCCAGACCCCGGAGGCGTTCTCCGACCGCGTCCGGTCGCGTACGGCCGGGTCCACGCAGACGTGGTCGCTGGACCGCGCGCCGCGCCAGACGTACCCGCTGGCGCAGGATGTGAAAGCCCATGGCCTGCGGTTGTCATCGGCTCCCTCGTCTTCGCCTCACTGCACGGTTACACCGGCTGGGGAATTGTGGAGGTTTTCACCTTCGGCATGTTCATGGGCTGGCTGACGATTTCGCCTTAAGGGCTGAAGGCAGCGATCTCCATGCATGTCGTCAATAATGTCGTGGCGTTCACGCCTCTTGCGGCGGCCGGGGAGCTCGGCACGGCCCTGCAGCAAGGCGAAGTTCCATGGCAGTCTCTGACAGGATCACTGGTCCAGTTCGCGGTCTACGGTATAGCGATCGGTAAGTTACTGAAACTCGAGAGCCGATCCCGATACTCGACGAATCTGATCCGCACGCAGCTTACATATGAGGCGACTTCCTCGAGCGTGCCACCGGAATTCGCCGCCGCGCCAGAGCAGCCAGCCCGGACGCCCAGTAGCCAGCACGCCAGCGCCTCAGCGTCCGTTCCGGGGTCCCGCTGCCAGCCGCGATCTGTGACAGCGGCACGTCCTCTTCGACATGCGGACGAAGCAGCCGCCATCGTTTCATCGCCAGCAGCCGTTGCTGCTCGGTCAGGCCGCTCAGCGACACGGGCGGGCCACCATCGCTCTCCGGCCCGACCCGCTCGTGCGCCGCCACACTTACAACATTCCCCTCATCGGTGATCGTCCGCCACCACCGGCCTCGCCTTCTGCGGGATGTTCGTTTTCGGTTGCCAGGACACTGTCGTGTCCTTGTTGAGATGCCCGTACACGGTGGAGCGGGGCACGCCGAACAGGTCGGCGATCTGCTGGACGGTCCTGATCCTGGCGTCGTACAGCTGCTGGGCGAGCGCGGCCTGGTCGGTGGTGAGCTTGGGCCGACGTCCGCCGACCCGGCCGCGGGCACGAGCGGAGGCCAGGCCGTCCATCGTGTTGGCGACGATCAGCTCGCGTTGGAGTTCGGCCAGGACTGACAGCATGCCGAACATCGCGCGGCCCTCCATCGTGTCGGTGTCGATCCCCTGCTCGATCACGTGCAGGCCGATCGGCCCGGGTCCGCAGATCCGCGCCGAGCGTCACGAGATGCAACACTGACCGCGACAGCCGGTCCAAGCGGGCGACCTTCAGCGTGTCGCCCTCTCGTAGGATCTGCAGGACGAGATCGAGCTTGGGCCGGGACGCCTTCGACCCGGAGGCGGTGTCCAGATGGATGTTCTCCCGCGCCACACCAGCGCGCAACAGCGCGTCGATCTGGTGGGTCGGGGTTCTGGTCCGCAGTCGACACCCGCGCGCAGCCAAACAGCTTGTGTCGAAATCTAGTCCGCAGACTGTTTCGCCGACATTGAAAAGCGACACGATTTATCGACAGCGCTCACCTGGGGTTCCGTGGTCGATCCGGCAAGTGTCGGCAGACGACCGTTTCCGACATGCTCACACCATGTTCTGAACTGGTCGAAGCATTATCGTCGAGCTGTGCGTCGGCCGGGAGTACGCGGAACACCAATCGCCCGCCCGGGAACGTAGACCACGGCTGGCACCGGCGGCAGGACGGCGCCGGCACCGGAGGTTGCGCCGCTGCGCGAGGCATCGCCTCATGGTCCTTTGTGGATTGTCCGAACGGGATTCAGGACGCGGTAGTGAGCTGCGGCACCTGGGCTGCGATCCGCTGCAGCTCGGCGTCGCTGGAAATGCCCTGGAAGTCGTACCTAGGCGTGTACGGTCGCTGGAGTTGGGAGATCTCCTCGGCGGTCAGCTCGACGTCCAGTGACGCCACGGCTTCGTCGATGTGCCGGGTGGTGTTCGCGCCGACCAGCGGCGCGGTAACCACCGGGTTGGTCCGCAGCCAGGCCAGCGCCACCTGGGCGCGGCTGACACCCCGGCCTTCGGCGACGGTGCCGACGGCGTCGATGATCTGCCGGTCGCTGTCCGGCGTGGAGTAGAGCATGTCGGCGTAGCCGCCGTCGGTCTGCGACCGGGGGGTGGCGGCATTGTCCCAGGCTCGGGCAAGGCGGCCGCGCGCCAGTGGGCTCCACACGATGGTGCCGACGCCCTGGTCGGCGCACAGCGGGAGCATCTCTCGCTCCTCCTCGCGGGCCAGCAGGTTGTAGTGGTTCTGCATGGACACGAACCGGGCCCAGCCGTGGGCCTGCTGGGTGTGCAGCGCTTTGCTGAACTCCCACGCGTGCATGGACGACGCGCCGAGATAGCGCACCTTACCGACCTTGACCAGGTCGTGCAGTGCCTCCAGAGTCTCCTCCAGCGGTGTGCTCGGGTCGTTGCGGTGGATCTGGTAGAGGTCGATGTGCTCGGTGCCGAGGCGGCGCAGGCTGTGGTCGATCTCGGTCATGATCGCCTTGCGGGACAGGCCCTTGCCGTTCGGGCCCGATCGCATCGGGTGGCGCAGTTTGGTCGCGATCACCACGTCGTCGCGGTTGGCGAAGTCGCGCAGCGCGCGGCCCAGGATCTCCTCGCTGGAGCCCTGCGAGTACATGTTCGCGGTGTCGAAGAAGTTGATCCCCGCCTCCAGCGCGTGTTTGATCAGCGGGCGGCTGTCCTGCTCGCCGAGCGACCAGGCGGGGTGGCCGCGGCCGGGCTCGCCGTACGTCATCGCGCCGATGGCTATGGGCGAGACGTCCAGGCCGGTGCGGCCGAGCTTGATGTAGCGCATGGAAGTACCTCCAGTGCCTGTGGTTTACTTAGGCGGAGAACTCTCCGCTATGCCGGAAACGCTAGCGGAGAACTCTCCGCCTGGCAACAGCAGGTTCCATGGAAGGCCCGGATGTCCCAGCCCAACCGTGACGCGCAGCGGAACGTCGCCCAGCACAATCGCGCCCGCATCCTGGAGGTCGCACGCGACGCACTCACCGCGGACGGCGACGCGTCGCTGAACTCGATCGCGAAGAAGGCCGGCGTCGGCACGGGCACGCTGTACCGGCATTTCCCCAACCGGGAGTCGCTCGTGCTCGCCGTGTACCGCGCCGAGGTTCAGCGGCTCGTGGACTGGGTTCCGGAACTACTCGAAGCCGGGCCACCGCTGATCGCACTACGGCAGTGGTTCGAGCGCCTTGCCGGGTACATAAGGATCAAGCGCGGCCTTGGCGACGCTCTCAGCGCGGCCGGCCACGACACCATCACCAACGAGACTTACGGCCCGGTGATCGAGGCCATCACCCTGATCCTCCGTGCGGGAGAGGGGGACGGCACAATCCGCCCCGGACTCGATCCCGACGATGTTCTGCTGATGATGGGCTGCGTGTGGCGAGTGCCGCCCGGCCAGGCCGGTGAGGAGCAGGCCGAACGGCTGCTGGATCTGATCATCGACAGTCTGCGGCGCTGACGGCGAAGCGATCGCAATCCGCACCAGCCCCGCCACCGTTCCTTCGGCATGAGTTGATCGCGGAAGGCACCCATGAGGGCCTGGCCGCCGTAAGGCTCGCGGTGTACGTCTCGGCCGTCCACCAGTGATGACCCCCGAGCAGGTTCGGCATGCCCGGGACTTGCTCACCGGGCCGGAGAACACCGTCTCGTCCATCGCCCGCCTGCTCGGCGTCAGCCACTCGATCAACTACGAATACATTCCCGAACTCGCGACAGGCCGCCCCGCCGTCGAACAGCCGACGGCGCGAGCGGAGCTGGAAGCGGGAAGCTGATTCCGCAGCTCAGGACATGTATGGTGGCTGGTTGTCATGTTGGTTCACGGCGCCCCTAAGGGCAACGACGTGACCCTGTACGGGTACTTCAACACGGGCACCTACCGCAAGCCATGATCTGATAAAGATCTGCAGGCCCTGATGGATGAGAGCTCGTCGTTGACCGTTCCGGAGACGCCCGATGCTGGAGCCGTAGGCCGGCATCGTGATGAGGTGTGATCTGAAGTTCGTGTCGGCCCGGCCCCGCACGCCCGAACTGATCGCCGAGGCCTGCTACGCCTGGCGCAACCACCGCGAGCAGCAACGGTGCGCCACCACCCCGCACCTGAGCCTCCCACGGCCAGAGCCAAGCCAAACCCGCTGTCGCCAGCCCTTACACCGGCGGGCAGCAGCGTGTCTCGTCCCGGCCAAATAGCGTCGAAATCCCGGCTATTTACCGGGGTCTGGCGCACTCGGCGGGGAGTGGTCACGTAGTGCGACCTCTGGAAGCCGTAGAGCCCGATGGCCATGTTGGGGTAGATCGCGATCTTGCAACTCGCTGTGCATGACCACGGCCGCCCTGTCGCGATCTGGATCGCCAAGATCAGGATCATGAAGAGCGGCCGTGGAGGTCATTGTGCTGCACGAGCTCACCAACGGAGAAGCCGAACTCCTGGCGTTCCCCCAAGGCCAGGTAGTTAAGGCTTTCGTGGTGCCGTCAAGGACATGGGTTCTCAGGACATGAGGACGGAGATCCAGTAGAACGGTGATCTTCCACAACCAGCCGTCGAAGAACTGGATCTCCGTTGATTGCCGAGTATGCCAGCTCTGCTGTTTCCCGCGCTGTCGAGACGGACTCTTCGCCCCGCTCGGCAGCCGGGCTACTGTTCGCCCCCGGGCATTTGGGTGAGCTGACCGGGCTCGTGCCGTTCGAGCTCGTCGATGCGGTCCTTGATGAGACACGCAGCGTGCAGCGTCGTCTGCGCGCTCTGCCCTCGCGTGTCGGGGTCTACTTCCTGCTGGCGATGTGTCTGTTCCCCGAGGTCGGCTACCTGCTGGTCTGGCAGAAACTGACGGCCTCGCTGACCGCCCTGCCGGCCATGACCCCCACCGCCAAAGCCCTGCGAGACCTGCGCCGCAGAGTCGGCGGCGCACCGATGCAGCGCCTGTTCGAGGTGCTGAGCGGACCGCTGGCTCAGCCCCGGACTCCAGGAACGCGGTTCGGGGCCTACCGCACCGTCTCCTTCGACGGCTGCAGCTCGCTCAAGGCCCCCGACACCATCCGTAACCGGGCCTGGCTGGGCAGCCCCGGCCACGGCGGCTACCCACTGCTGGAACTGATGACGCTGGTGGAGACCGGAACGCGGGCCCTGATCGGCGCGGTCTTCGGCCCCACCAGCGAAGGCGAGACCGGCTATGCTCGGCGCCTGCTGCACCTGCTGACGCCCGACATGCTCGTGTTATGGGACAAGGGCTTCGACAGCAACGCCTTCCTCGCCCAGGTCAGCGCCACCGGCGCCCAGGTGCTCGGCCGGCTGCGCAGCAACCGGCGCACCCCCGTCCTGGCCACACTCACCGACGGCTCATATCTCTCGATGATCGGTAATCTGCAGATCCGCATCATCGAGGCCCGCGTGACAGTGACCTGCACCGACGGCACCACCTTCACCGGCACCTACCGTCTGGCCACCACATTGACCGACGCCCGCCGCTACCCGGCCGCCGCCCTGATCAGGCTCTACCATCAGCGATGGGAACACGAATCGGCCTACTACGCACTCCGCCACACGATCATGCAGGGTCGGATCCTGCGCTCAGGCGACCCCGCCGGCTTGGAGCAGGAGATGTGGTCGGTGCTCACGCTTTACCAGCTCCTGCGCACGGTGATGGTCGACGCCGCCGAGTCCCGGCCCGGGACCGACCCTGACCGCTGCGGCTTCTCCATCGCCCTGCACGCCGCCCGCGACCTGGTCATTCGGCCAGGCGACAACCCCGGCAACGCCACCGGCCTGGTCGGAGCCATTGGACGCCGTGTCCTGGCTGCGCTGCTGCCACCCCGCCGCCCGCGTGTCAGCACCCGCAAGGTGAAATCACCCATCTCCCGCTACAACGAACGACTCGACGACGGCAGACCCGACCACAGCCGCACCATCACCGACCTCGACATCACCCTCCTGCCACCCCCGCCCACGTTGCCTACCGCGTCCCGAGACGAGCGGCCCATCGCCCCGGCCGACCGCCGCAGACAACAACACGTCCTGGCCCTCCTCCACCAAGACCCCAACCGCCCCTGGAGGGCCTGCGACATCGCCCATCACCTCGGCGATGTCACCCTGAACACCATGTATCGGCAGCTGTCGCGCTGGGCCGACGGCCAGCTCATCTGCAAGATCGGGCCGGGTGTCTACACTGCCGGGCCGCTCTCCCCGGCGCTCTTGCCAGCAGCCCAGAAACCTTAACTACCTGGCCTTGGGGGAACCTCCGTCGTAGGTTTGCGTCGTCGGTTGTCACAGGTCAGCGTTTCCGCTGACATTCAGCCTGCGCGTCACAACGGGGGGCGTCCAGCAGCCGCTGTGCAACAGCAGTCACAACACAGAGAGTCTGACAGAGCAGGGACGGTCAGCTCGGGGTTACTTTCGGGAATTCTGCCTTCTCGCAAGTTGAGGAAGGGTTGTCGCTGCGCAACGGATCTTGTTTTTTGATTTTGATTTTCTGGAAAATCGAAAATGGTACGCTGGAGCGGTGACTGCGGAGACCAGTGTGGTGACGCCCTGCAAGCATTGCGGTGCTTCGATCGAGCAGCGGCGGGGGAGAGGGCGGCCCAAAGCGTACTGTCCGGAGAAGGACTGTCAGGCTGCGGCCAAGCGGGAGCGGGAGCTGCGGCGGGCCACGCCTGGGCTGGAAGGGGCGTTGGCCAGGGCCGAGCAGTTGTACGACCGGATGGAGACCGGGCTGGCGGCGGCCATCGAGCCGCTTGCTCGCGCGTTGGCCGATGAGCTCAGTCCTGCCGGGGTCGAGGCGAAGCTCAGCGCGGTGCAGGCTGAGGCGCACACGCGGGTGGCGATCGCGCGGACCGAGCGGGAGCAGGCTTTTGAGCAGGTACGGCTGGCGCGGGAGGCCACCGAGCATGCCCGAAGGCAGACCGCTGAGATGCGGGGGCGGCTTGAAGAGGCCGAGCAGGAGCGGGAGACCGCGCTGAACGATGCCGAACGGGCTCGGGAGCAGGCTCTGGCCGCGTTGCGGGAGGCGGCGAGCACCGAGCGGCAGGCGATTCAGTCGGCCGAGGAGGCCAAGCGGCGCACTGAGCTGGCGGAGCGGCGGGCCAAGGAGGCGGTCCGGCAGGTCGAGTTGGCGGAGCAGGCCAGGGATCAGGCCGTTGCGGAGTTGGCCGAGCGGGTCGAGATGGCGGATCGGCGGGCTGAGGAGGCGCGGGCGCGGGCCGTACAGGCTGAGGGGGAGGCTGAGCGGGCGCGGGAGGAGAGTGGTCGCGCCCGGGAGGAGACGGCGGCGGCCTTGCGGGCGCGGGAGCAGGCTGAGCGTGAGGTGGTCGGGGCGAAGGCGCGGGAGGGGGCTGCGGCGCAGGAGCGGGAGCGCGCGGTCGAGAGGGCCGTTCAGGCGGAGCGGGCCGCTGCGGAGGCTGAGCGGGATCGGGCTGTGGCGCTCAAGGACGCCGCGCAGGCGGCCGGTGAGGTGGAGCGGCTCCACGGGAAGGTGGCGGAGGTCGAGCAGGAGGCTGCGGCGGCCTTGGTCAGGGAGCGGAAGCTGGTCTCGCGGGAGAAGTCGCGAGCCGATCAGGTGGTCAAGGAGCGGGACGGGTTGCAGGGGGAGTTGAGGTTGGAGCGGGCACGGCTGCAGGATGTGCGGGCCGAGTTGGAGGTGGCGCGGGCGGAGGCGGCTCAGTTGCGGGAACGGGCGGTCGCGGCGGAGTTGCGTTCGGGGTCGTGAGCATAAGGGGCCACGTTCCGCATGAACGATGGACGATCATGTGACATGAAATGTCCCGTTCGTGCGCCGCGTTCGTGAGAGTGCCGGGGCGATCTCAGGCGTCGAGGTTGAGGGATCGATGGGGCCTGCAGTGGCGGAGGGGCGACCCGCGGGCCGGTACGGGGTGATCGACACGGTGGGCGTGCTGTCCGGCGCGGCAGTCGGCGATGTCGCCGGCGGCGGTCCTCTATTTGGAGGGTGTGTCGGTCTGTGCCGACCATGCTGATCGGTTGTGCCGCGCGGGGGAGTGGAAAGGTGACGGCGATCGGCATGTGGCGCCGTCCGCCGACGGTGTCGCTGCTGGTCGTCGGGTGGATCGACAGGGTGGTCGGGATCCTCGAGACCGACCATGCGGATCAAGTTCGATGCGACCGCCGAAGGCGCCGGTCACGGGGATCGGGTTCATGCGGACAAGTGAAAGGGGCCCGGTAGCAATGAAGAAATTTCCCACGAAGTAGCGCCTGACCTGCGGTAACGGAGGAGTTGACCTCCGGTGGCGGGTTGATGATCACTGCCGCTGCGTTCGTTCCGGTTTTGTCCGGTACGGCACGTGGAGTGGTGCGTTGTCAGAGAAGATGTTCTCCGAGGAGCAGTTGGAGCGGCTGCGCTCGTTCCCGGAGATCAGCGCGGATGAGTTGATCCGGTATTTCACACCGACGGCGGCTGACATGGCGTTCGTCGATCCAGGCCGCGGGCGGCGCTCCGTGGACCAGCTGGGCATGCTGGTCCAGCTCTGTAGGCTGCCGTGGCTCGGGTTCGTGCCCGACGATGTGGGCTCGGCGCCGGGCATGAGGGCGGCCAAGTCCGCCGCGCGCGGCTGATGCAGGTCGACCTCGATAAGGAGCGGCTGCGGTACCGAGGCCGCCGGTGTGGTGGCACCTCGTACGGCGATGCCTGGAGCTGGGTGAGGATGTCACGCCGGTGTATGCCTCGCTGCGGACGGCTGAGGCGCATCGGGTGCTGGTGCGGTGGGGGCTACGCGCCGGGCAAGGCGCGCATCTGGCGTGGGAAGAAGGGATCTGTGACACCGAGGTGGTGCCGGCGGGCACCACCTCGAAGATCGCGAGTGTCGATCTTGCTGTTACTTGCTGGTTGTGCCGGTAACCAGCGGCAGCGAGATCGACGTGTCGGCCAGGTCGACGGTGACCTTGGCCCCGGTGCCGGGTTCGACGTTGCTGCTCTCGTCGAGGTTGAGGTCGTCGTTGGTGCCGGTCAGTATCAGGCCCAGCCGGTGCCCGGCCTTGAACTCGTAATCCAGCGGCAGCATCTTCCAGGTGACCTGGTAGGCCTTGCCAGGCGTCAGCGGCGCCTGGCGGCTCAGCGACTCGTGGTTCTGCGCGTCCAGGATTCCCCGGGTGACCACGTGGAAGTCGGAAGTCGCCACGTTGTCGCCGGCCTTGAGGTAGCAGCCGTCGTCATCGTCCGTGCTCTGGCCGACGCAGTCTTCACCGCCGATGAACTTCAGGCCTTCCGCGGACGTCGCGCTGCGTTCGCGGTAGTTGATGCGGGGATCGGTGCCGTAGTCGACGAGCACGACACCCAGGTTGGCGGTCGGCTCGTTCAGGGTGACCCGCAGGCTCACCGACGGCGTCCCGGACAGCCGCATCGCCTTCTTCAACGGCGGGGTCAGGAAGGCCAGCCGGTTGGGGTCGGCGGTGTCGGGGTTGTCGGCCATCGCGATCTCAGTCTGGGCGGTGTCGAGGTAGCTGCCGGTCCCGGTCGAGGGCTTGCGGCCCAGGGAGCCGTTCTGCTGCGGCCGCAGGGTCGTCGTCCGCGCCGCGGGTGCGGGCCAGTCGGCCTGGGTGATCCAGCGGTCCGGACCGAGTTGCACGTCGACGCGCGGCCGGCGCGTGATGTCGTTGGAGACGCCCATGAGTTCGTGGTCGAACCACTGGTGCAGGGTGTCGACCCACACCTCACGGCGAGCCCAGAACGGGTCGAGGTGCCCGTACTGCGTCACCCACGCCTTGCGCTGCACGTCGCGAGGCAGTCGGGTCCACCAGGTGGAGAACTGGTCGGCCATCACGTTCCGGTCCTGCATCCCCATCACCGAGAAGACGCTGGCGCGCACGTTGCTCGCCTTCGAGACCGGCCCGGTCCGGTAGTCGAGCTCCCGCCAATAGGCGTTGTCGTTGCCGGTGGCGTCGTCAGAGCCCTCGCTCATGCGCCGGCGCACCGCCGCGCACTTCTCGTCCGGATCCTCGTCGATCCGTGCGGCCATCCAGGCCTGCCCGTCCTTGATGTCGGTGAGGGTGCCGTTCGCGCGCCACATGTCGTACCAGCTGCTCGGCCCCGCGATCGGCACGATCGTCTCCAGCCCTCGCACCCCGGTGCCGGCGACTGCCATGGCGAGGGCACCCTCATAGGAGTGCCCGATCATCCCGGTACGGCCTGTGGTCCAGGACGCCTTGACCGGAGCGCCCTTGGCGTCGTAGGCGGTCGCCCGGCCGTTGAGCCAGTCGATGACCGCCTTGCCGCCCAGCACGTCGGACGGGCCGCCGCTCGTCGGACAGCCGTCCGACAACCGGGTGCCGATCATGTCCACGGACACGAACGCGTACCCGCGCGGCACGAAGTAGTTGTCGTAGAACATCGGAAACTTCGTCAGGTTCCCGTCCGCGCCGTACTTCTTCTTTTCGACCTCGAAGCCGACACCCGGTTCACCGAAATACGGGCTTTGGTGCATGATCACCGGAACCTTGAGCCCGGGACCTGACTCCTTCGGCCGGATGATGTCCACCCGGACCAGATCCTTCTTACCGTCGCCGTCACTGTCGACCGTCGACTGGACCCGGACGTGCTCACGGATGGCATTCTCGTAGGAGAAAACGGGCTGCGTGAGCCCGCCGGAGACTTTGATCTTCGGCTTCGCCGTCGCGGACGCGGCGGGAGCAGCGGCGACCACGAGCGGAATCGCAAGTGCGACGACGGCGAGGAACCTTCGCCGTTTCAAACTGGACATGTGCCCTCCTTGGGGCTGGTAACTGCTGTCGATGAAGCGCCGCAGCACGGGGGGTCCGGCGAGAACCTCGGGACAAGCCCGTCAAGCGGCGTCGAGGACTTCGGTGATCTTGCGGGCCATGTCCGCAGAGTGAGGCTGGGCCGGCTCTGGTGGGTGCGGGCGGCCGCTTCGACGGCGACGCTCATGACCCGGCGGCTGACCAGGAAGAAGCCGCTGGCAGGGACCCAAAGCCAACGGCTGCGCCGTGGGCCGCCAGAGTGCCCCTGGCTCAGAGGCCGGAGTGGGCCCGGCCTACGCGGTGGAAGCCAAGGATGCGATTTCAGAGTTCAGTCAAGTCGATGCCGGCCGAGCGCAGACGCGTTTCGATCAACGCGGTCAGTCGGGTCCAGGCCGGCTTCTGCTCGTGTCCGTGGTGGGTGAGCAGGCTGTACCGGCTCGCACTGTCGGTGCGGTCCTGGAGTCCGGCCGGGATGGGCAGCTGCGCGGGATGGGCGAGGAAGTGGTCGGCGATGGCCGTGGCGAGTTCGTCGATGCGGGGGTCGTCCGGCTCCCACTCGGCGGCCCGCCACATGCGCGTGATCAAGGACATGTACCGAGGGTCGTCGAGGGCGCGCTCGATTCGGGAGATGTAGTCGTCGAAGCCCTCCGGCACCAGGGCTTTGATCAGCACCAGGCCCTCCCTGGCCATCGTCACGTCGTCCGGGGTCAAGCCGAGATCGGCGGCCCTGTCCAGGAGGGCGAGAGCGCGATCGGGCAGCAGGGCCCGGTCGCCGGTGGCGAGCCGGCGCAGCGTGTCACGCCGCGCGATCAGATCGTCGATCCGGTCGGTGAGGCGCCGTTCGACGTCGACGAGTGCGTCGGCGAACCGGTCGGGATCGGCGTCGAGGACCGCCCCGATCTCGGCCAGCGGTACGCCGGCGGCGGCCAGCGTCCGGATCTGGACCAGTCGCAGCAGGTCGGCCGATCCGTAGCGCCGGTAGCCGGAGCTGTCGCGGCGGGGTTCGTCGATCAGTCTGTGCTGGTGGTAGTGCCGGATGGCTTTCACCGTGACGCCGGCGAAGGCCGCCGCCTGGCCGATCGTGACGCCGTCCGTCATCTGCTCTGCCGGCCCCGTGCTCGTGGGGTGCCGGCGAGTTCGCGAACCGCGTCCGCGATCGCGCGGAAGTCCTTGCGTACGATCTTGCTGTGGTTGCTGGCGACCTTCGCACTCACCTTGATGTCGGGGTTGCGGGCGAGCACCGGGGTGAGGGTGGCGCGCGCGCTTTCCATTTCATCATGGCCGCCCCCGAGGTTGGCGCCCGTGGCGACCACGTACCGGACCGGGACGGTCACACCGTCCAGGATCGGGCCGAGGGCGGCGCTGATCTCGATGAGCTCGATGTTGCTCTGGGCATGCTGATCGGCGGACATCTTCGCGGCCATGCCCAGCCTGGAGAGCAATGGCAGCAGCCAGCGCATCCGGCGCCAGAACTGCCGGACCCGTTCCGGGGGAGCGTCGGGGTAGTCGTGCGGGTAGGCGCCGTCCACGGGCACCACCCCCAGGGCGCGGTCCGGATTCCGGCCGGCCCAGTGCACCGCGACCGCCGCGCCGTAGGACCAGCCGACCACAATCGCCCGGTCCACGCCCCTGGCCGCAAGGACGCTGCCGACGTCACGGACATGCGTCTCGAACGAAGCGGCCGCCGCCGAACGCCTCGATCGGCCGCGGGCCCGCATGTCATAGGTGATGTGCCGGTACTCGCTGCCGAGATCGGTGATGACCTGCCGCCAGTACGCCTGACTGGCGAACTGGCCATTGAGGTAGATCACGCAAGGGCCGGGCCCACCGGTGTCGGTCACGGCCAGCGCGGTGTCGTCGACCGGCAGCATGCCGGTCCAGGCGGAGTTGAAGTTGCTCACCTGTTCAGCGTGCACCCTGACCTAGGGTCAAGGTCAAACCCAGGCGCAGGCCTCCCGCCCATCCGCCGAGAGGGCATGCGACCAAGCGCCTGACGTCGTCTGAACGCAAGGCGGGCAGTTACTCGGGACCGGTAGGCCAGTCACGACAAACTACCCCCAACCCCGCATCCCGACCACGACCTCCCCCCGGGCCTCCTTCAGTTGGCGTGTCGCCCTTCAAATGCCCGTACACCGTCGAGCGCGGCACACCGAACAGGTCAGCGATCTGCTGGACGGTCTTGACTCGCGCGTCGTACAACTCTTGGGCCGACGCTGCCTGCTCGGAGGTGAGGCGGGGGCGACGGCCCCCGACCCGGCCGCGCGCACGGGCGGAGGCCAGGCCGTCCATCGTGTCGGTGTCGATGCTCTGCTCGATCACATGCGGTCCCACCCCGCGCATCCGCTTGACCCGATCGGCTCGTGAGTGTGCCGACGTTCCCTGGTCGCGGTCGGCCGCGTGAAAGTGCTGTGAGGCTTCGGGCAACTAATGATGTTCAGCGTTCATTCGACCCCAGCGGAGTTGCCTGCATGGCCCTTCCATCCGACCTCACCGACCCGCCCGATCTCCGGGCCGACTGGGAGGAGATCTTCACCACGCACTTCGCGGGCATCCACCGCTACATCGCCAGGCGGCTGTCCGAGGACATCGCCGACGACCTGGCCGCCGAGGTCTTCCTGGCCGCGTACCGGGGAGGTTACGACGCCTCGCGTGGCGAGGTGCGGCCCTGGTTGTACGGGATCGCCACGCACCTCGTCGCGCGCCACCACCGTACCGAGGTCCGCAAGTGGAAGGCGCTCAGCCGAGCGGCGGAGCGGCTGGAGCACAGCCATGAGGACGCGACCCTGACGCGGGTGGCGGCCGGCGAGCTGACCGGCAGGCTGGCGGGGGCGCTGGCCGGGCTCAATCGCAGGGACCGCGACGTCGTCCTGCTCAGCGCGCTGGGCGGCCACTGGCAGGCGGATCCGGGTCGTCAGAGCTTCGAGCAGTTCCTGTCCCGCACGTCGGCGCTGCTGGGGATGCCGGTCAGCCCGGCGGTACGGGCGGCCGCCCTCCGGCTCCTGGCCGAACTGCCGACCACCAAGGTAGGCGGAACGGTCGACGACCCACTCGGACGTCCAGGCCTTGCCGTCACCTTCATCGAGAGCGAGGGATTCTCCACCCAGTTCGGCGCGGACGACGACGTGGCCGAGCGTTACACCACCATCCTCGACCCCAAGACCGGCACCCTTCTGGCGTCGGATGCCGCGATCGCGGCCGAGGGCGCCGAGGGGCTCACCAAGGGGACCTACCTGTACTACGCGGCGTGGGCACCTGAGGCGGGCTGGACCGACGACAGGCCGGAGCGGCCGCGTGGCTGCAGGCTCAGCGATCGGCCCATCCCGTGATCATGGCCCGAAGCGCGAGGCGCTCGTGCCGATCGATGGGGAGCGCCGGTGCCTCATCACCGGGCAACGGCAAGCCGGCCGGCCCCATGCGGATGGGACCGGCCGGCTGACAACGCTGTGCAGGCCGGTCGCACTCCGACTCGAACGGGATGACGGTGAAGCCGACTCGGACGGCGGCGGCCTGGTGGTCGTGGCGGTGTCGGGCGCCGACGTCGATGTGCTGGTGGACGGGCTCCCGTGACGAGGCCGGTTCGAGCGCGCCCACCTGGGGTTTCGGGATCAGCTACGGGTAGCCCGTTGCCGGTCGGGCCGGTCGGGGCTTGGGGCAGGCGCGGTCAGAGCCCTGGCCGGAGGAGGCGGAAGAAGGACCGGACGTCTTCGACCAGCAGGTCGGGCGCCTCCATCGCGGCGAAGTGGCCGCCCCGGTCGAACTCCGACCAGTGCACGACGTGGTGTTCGCGCTCGGCGATCCGCCGGACGCCGGCGTCGCCGGGGAAGACGGCGACGCCGTGCGGCAGCGGCGAGTACTCGGCCACCGCGCCCCAGCCCTTCTGCCCTTCCTTGTAGAGGCGGGCGGCCGAGGCGGCGGTTCCGGTGAGCCAGTAGATGCTCACGTCGGTGAGCATCTGGTCGACGTCCACCGCGTCCTCGGGCAGTTCGCGGGCCGGGTCGGTCCACTCCTTGAACTTCTCCACGATCCACGCCAGTTGCGCCGCGGGCGAGTCGTGCAGCCCGAACGCGAGGGTCTGCGGCCGGGTCGCCTGGATGATCGCGTACCCGGCCTGGTCCTGGTCCTGGTACTGGCCGAGGCGGGCGAGCTCCGCCTCGGAGAGCCCCCCGAACTCGGCCGGGTCGCCGGTCGGGAACCCGAGGGCGCCGTTGACGTGCACGCCGACGACGTTCTGGGGTGCGGTACGGCCGAGCATCGGCGAGATGACCGAACCGCTGTCGCCGCCCTGCGCGCCGTAGCGCCGGTAACCGAGCCGGTCCATCAGCTCCGCCCACGCCCGCGCGACCCGTTCCAGGTCCCAGCCGGTCTCGGTGGTGGGACCGGAGAAGCCGAACCCGGGGATCGACGGGGCGACGACATGGAACGCGTCGGACGGGTCGCCGCCGTGTGCCGCCGGGTCGGTGAGCGGGCCGATGACCTTCAGGAACTCGGCGACCGAGCCCGGCCAGCCGTGCGTGACGATCAGCGGCAGCGCGTCCGGCTCGGGGGAGCGGACGTGCAGGAAATGGATGTTCTGCCCGTCGATCCGGGTCGTGAACTGCGGAAAGGCGTTCAGTCGCGCCTCGGCGGCACGCCAGTCGAAGCCGGTGCGCCAATACCCGGCCAGCTTCTTCGCATAGCCGACGGGAACCCCGTAGGACCAGCCCACCCCGGGCAGCTCGTCCGGCCAGCGGGTCGCCGCCAGCCGGTTGCGCAGGTCGTCGAGCTGCGCCTGCGGGATGTCGATCCGGAACGGGTGGATGTGCGGGTGTTCATCGTTCATGTCTGTCAGGGTAGAGACCGGTTAGGCCAGATCCGGTCCTAGGATGGACGTCATGCTGGAGACCTCGGCGCGGCTGTTGCGGCTGCTGTCGCTGCTGCAGACGCCCAGAGACTGGCCGGGCGCCGAGCTGGCCGAACGACTCGGCGTCTCGCCCCGCACGATCCGGCGGGACATCGACCGGCTCCGCGAGCTCGGATACGTCGTGCACGCCACCGCGGGCGCACCCGGCTACCGGCTCGGCGCCGGGGCCGGGCTCCCGCCGCTGCTGCTGGACGACGACGAGGCGGTCGCGGTCGCCATCGGGCTCGGCACCGCCGCCGTCTCCGGCGTGGCGGGCATCCAGGAGACGTCGGTACGCGCCCTCGTCAAGCTCGAACAGGTCCTCCCGTCCCGGCTCCGGCACCGCGTCGGCGACCTGCGGTCGGTCACGGTCCCGCTGGCGGACGAGGCCGCGGCCGTGGACCCGGCCGTGCTCACCGCGATCGCCGCGGCCGTCCGCGACCGGGAGAGCCTGCGCTTCGACTACCGCTCCCACGACGGCACCCGGGACCGGCGCGGCGCCGAGCCGTACCGGCTGGTGAACTCGGGCCGCCGCTGGTATCTGGTGGCATGGGACACCGGCCGGGGCGACTGGCGTACGTTCCGCGTCGACCGGCTGCGCCTGCACACCCCGAACGGGCCCCGCTTCACGCCCCGCGAGCCACCCGGCGCCGACCTGGTCCGCTATGTCTCGGAGCGGATCTCCGTCGACCCCTACCGCTACCGCGGCCGGTTCACGGTGCACGCCCCGGCCGAGACCGTCGCCGCCCGGATGCCGCCGACGATGGCGGTGGTCGAGCCGGCGGGCGACGACGCGTGCGTCCTCAGCACCGGATCGCACTCGCTCGACGAGCTGGCCATGTGGGTCGCGCAGCTCGGCGTCCCGTTCGAGGTGCACGAACCGCCCGAACTCATCCGGCACATCCGCGCGCTCGGCGACCGCCTCGTCGATGCGGCCGCCGGAGGCGTTCAGCCCGGAGGCGGCTGAGCCGCGTACCGCAGCAGGAACAGGTCGACGCCCTCGGTGATGAGGCGGTCGGCGAGATCCTGGCGCAGGCCGGAGCCGATCGAGCCGACGATCAGATGCGGGTAGATGGTCAGGCTGAAGAACTGGATGACCGCCAGCTCGAAGTCGGGGATCGCGAGCTGGCCGCGTTCGCACAGGTCGCGGAACACCGCGCTCAGCCCGAGGGCGGACTGGGCCGGGCCGCGCCGCTGGTAGGCCTCGCCCAGCTCGGGGAAGCGGCGCAGCTCGCCGGTGACGAGGTTGCGCAGCGCCATTCTGGACGGATCGGTGGCCGCGATCACCAGGGCGCGGGCGGTGTGGAGCAGGGCCTCGCGTACGTCACCCGTCTCGGCCAGGCGAGCCCGGACCTCCGCCATCGTCGTGTGCGCCTCGCCCATCGCCTGACCGATGACCTCGGTGAACAGCTCCTCCTTGCTGCCGAAGTGGTTGTACACGGTCACCTTGGACACGCCCGCCGCGGCGGCGATCAGGTCCATGCCGGCGTCGAACCCCTCACGCGTGAACGTCTCGCGTGCGGCGGTCACGATGGCCTGCCGGTTCCGCTCGGCGCGCTTGCCCGACGGCGCCGACGATCTCGTGCTCTCTCTGCCCACGCCCGCATCCTACCCGCAGGTGAACTCTTGAGTACAGAAGCAACTTTCCTGTACAGTTCAGTTCAGTTGATGGTTTCCAGAAAGGGCACACGTGAACGAGATCTGGACCGTGGTGCATGCTGAACGCGAGGCACTGATCCGAGACCTGGAGGGCCTCCCGGCCGAGCGGTGGGCCACGCCGTCCCTGTGTGCCGGCTGGGACGTCCACGACGTCGTGGCGCATCTCGCCGATGACGCCAAGACCACCCGCCTGCGCTTCGTGCTGCGTCTGGGCGCGGCCCGTTTCGACTTCGACCGCTGCAACAACGCGGGCGTCGCCCGTGAGCGGGCGGCCGAACCACGGCTCACGCTCAAGTCGTTCCGGGCGGCGAGTCGCAGGACCACCAGCGCCCCGGCGCCGAAGGCCACCCGGCTGGTCGAGGCGTTCGTGCACGGAGAAGACGTCCGGCGCCCGCTCGGCCTGAGCCGGGACTACCCGGTCGCGCACGTCGCCGCCGCGCTGCGTCACCAGCTCGCCAGCAGCGCGGCGCTCGGCGGAGGCAAGGAGCGCGCCCAGGGACTGCGCCTGATCGCGACCGACGCAGGTCTCGACGCCGGCGAGGGCCCGGCGGTGCGCGGCACCGCCCTGGCGCTGCTGCTGGCGGTGTCCGGCAGGCCCGTCGGTGCAGCGGAGCTGACCGGCCCCGGCGTCCCCGCACTGACACAAGAGGGAAAGGCGCACCATGGGTGACGGCTGAGCAACAGTCCTTGAGTCGAGGACACCGGATCCTCCTCACCCTGCTGGAGCTCGACGTATCCGTCGATCCCCTCGAGTCCGTACTCCCGGCCCAGGCCAGAGCACTTGAAGCCGCCGAAGGGCCCGCCGAGGTCGAGCCTGGACTGGTTGACGCCGATGCTGCCGGTGCGCACCCGCTTGGCCAGTCTCAGCGCCCGCTCGTGATCGCCGCTCCAGACGCTTCCGGACAGCCCGTAGGCCGAGTCGTCGGCGATCGCGACCGCCTCGTCCTCACCGTCGTAGGGGATCACGGCGACGACCGGGCCGAAGATCTCCTCCTGGGCGATGGTCATGCCGTTGTCCACGTCGGCGAAGACCGTCGGCTCGACGAAGTAGCGTAGATCTTGCCCATTTCGGTGATCCCGAGGCCGACAATCGTGGCGCTGGTCTTCCATGGCGTCGCCTTCAGACCGTGAAGCTAACCGAAGTCCATACGCAAATCAAACCTCCTTCAATTCTGGAACCCTGGTCGCACGTATGCCTTGCTCGGACCGCCAGAGATGGACGGGCCGAACACTGCATGATACGAATTCAGTTCATGAAAAACTCTGGCCAGAGGTGCGGCAGGACCACGGGGTTGCCGCCAGCCGGGGCGGCACGCGAAGGCGTGCGGCCGTGATCGGCCGTGAGGTCCAGCCGGTCGCGTACCCGCGCGGCGAGATCCGTCCGTCGGACTTCCGCGTCGTCGAGGTCCCCGTGCGGGATCCGCGGCCGGGCGAGGTGCTCGTCCGCAACACGTGGACCTCCGCCGACGCCGCACTGCGGCTGCGACTCAGGGAGAAGTCGCCGCCGGGCTACTTCCCGGCCTTCCCGCTCGGCGCGCCGATGGACGGCATCATGACGGTCGGTGAGGTCGTCGCGTCGCGCGTCGACGGGTTCGCACCGGGTGACACCGTCTGGCACGCCTCCGGGTGGCGCGACTACTCGCTCGTCGAGGCGGGCGGTCAGGCTCTGGGCGGCGTGGGCACGCTCACCAGGCTCGACGTCGAGGGCGTACCCGCGCAGGCCTACCTCAGTGTGCTGGGCGCCAGCGGGCTCACCGCGTACGCCGGGCTCTTCCACATCGCCGCCCTGCGGGAGGGTGACGTCGTGTGGGTCTCCGCGGCGGCGGGCTGCGTCGGCGGCCTCGTGGCGCAGATGGCGAAGATCCGCGGGCACCGCGTCATCGGCAGCGCGGGCTCCGCTGAGAAGGTGCGCTACCTCCTGGACGAGCTGGGCCTGGACGCCGCGTTCGACTACCGGGCCGGCTCCATCCCGGAGTCGCTGCGCGAGGCGGCACCCGACGGAATCGACGTCTACTTCGACAACGTGGGCGGCGACCACCTGCGGGCCGCGCTCGGCGCGCTGCGCAAGGGGGGCCGCGTGGCGATCTGCGGCATGATCTCCGAGTACGACGCCCCTGAGCCGCCGCCGGGACCGTCCAACCTCATGCTGGCGGTGACGAACGACCTGACGATCCGCGGCTTCCGCGCCAGCAGCAACGCCCACCTGCTGCCCGAGATGACGCGGGAGGTGGGGGCGTGGATCCGGGAGGGCCGCCTCCGCCACCGGGAGACGGTCGTCGAGGGCCTGGAGCGGGCGCCGGTGGCGCTGGCCGGGCTGATGCGCGGCGACAACATCGGCAAAACGCTGGTACGGATCGACGCCGCCGGCTGAGACGGCGACAGCCGGTGCGCCCTCGTCAGGGCTCACCGGCCGGGCCTCACTGGCCGGAGCTCACCGCTCATGGCTCCCCTCCGGCGGGCCGAAGGCGAGCAGGACGAGGTCGTACACGGCGTTCTACCGGTCAGTCGCGTCGCAACGGCACTCCAGCCGTTGGTTCTCCACTAGCTCTCGACCATGCCGGGGTTGAGGAACCCAGGAACAGCCGTTGGCGCTGAGAATGATCTTGAGCGAAGCGTGGCCGTCTGGCTTCGGCATGTGATCAGATCGGCCGTGAAATTTAGATATCTGACGCGATCGTCGCTTTGACGGTGATCGGTGATCATGTCTACCGTTGTCACCCATGCCTGTGGGGTTTTTGTCTGATGACCAGGTCAGGGCGTACACGGCGTTCGAGGAGCTGCCGCCGTTGTCGGATCTGGAGAAGTTCTTCTTCCTGGACGCGTTCGATCGGGATGTGATCGCGAAGTCTCGCGCCGGGACTAGTGCCGTAGCAGATTGGGTTTGCCCTGTTTGTGGTGACACGCCGATCAAGGTCCCACCTCGGCGGTCGTGATCGCTTCAGACTCTGCTCG
>NZ_JBFAIM010000119.1:0-21883 GCF_040654715.1 Nonomuraea sp. NPDC050643
TTCGGTACGCACGGTTCCGATATGCCCGCCCGGCTGATGGCCTAGCGGGCACATCTCATACCGCGCCGGCGAGGCGGGCCAGGGCGTCGGACGGGTCGCCGACGGCGATGCTGCCGAACGGGGCGCGCGCGGCCTCGTCGGGATCGTCGGTGACCGCGTACAGGCTGACTCCCGGGCGCAGGAAGTCGCTGTCGCTGGGCGCGTGGTAGCGGAAGACCGGCGCCCCGAGCCAGAGGACGACGTCGTGGCCCGCGAGCACCCCGGCGACCGCGCCGACGGCTCGTCCCAGTCGTCCAGCGGGACCGACAGGTAGACCACGCCGCGCGGCGCCGCTTCGCAGAGCAGGAGTCCCTTGGAGAGCAGTGCCGGCCCGACCTGCGGGCGCAGCGGCTCGCCGGACCACTTCACCAGCGGGTCGCAGAGCTTGGTCGGGTCGACGTTGGTGAGCAGGGCGCCCACGGGCACGTAGCGCCGGGCCTGCTGACCGGCCAGGACGACCATCGGGGTGTGGCAGCTCGCCGTGTTGGTCAGGCAGCCCATGGCGTTCCCGGTGCCGGAGGCGGCGTGCAGGTTGAGGAAGCCGGTCGTGCCCGACGCCTGGGCGAAGCCGTCGGCCATCGCGATGGCGGCGCCCTCCTGCAGAGCCAGATGGTACGGGATGTCCTGCGGCAGCCCGGTCAGGAAGGACAGCTCGTTGGATCCCGGGTTGCCGAACACCGCCCGGACCCCGTGATGGCGCAGGACCCGGGAGAAGGCGTCGCTGACGGTGGACACGAGCCGCCCCTACGAACGGACCGGGTCGCTGGGATTGGCTTTCGCGACGATGAGCGGGTCGACCGGTGTGAAGGGGAACTGCGGAAGGTCGCGCTCGGGGACGGCGAAACTCGACGCCAGGACCTCGCGGGAGAACGCCGACGCGGTGGCCCGGTAGCCGATGTCGCCGGGCGTCGGCTGGTCGAAGAAGATCAGGAAGTGGATGTCCTCGTCGCCGATGACCTCGATGTGGTGCGGGAAGGCCCGGGGCACGAAGTACACGTCGCCGGGGCCGAGCAGGTATTCGTCAAGGGTGTTGTCGGGGTCCAGGACCCGCATGCGGGCGTGGCCCTTCTCGACGTATCCCATCTCGGCGGTGATCGGATGCCAGTGCGGTTCGCGCATCCCGCTCTCCCTGATGCGCAGGGAGTACATCGAGATGTCGTCCAGGGCGGCCCAGAACTGCTTGCGGGCCAGGCGGGCGTCGCCGTACGCGTAGGACAGCGGCGCGTGCTGGCCCTCGACGTCGAACATGCGGGCGTTGGGCAGTCCGGCCGTGGACGGCACGTCGGCCGCACCCGCGCGGCGGACGATCTGCTGGGCCGGGGACCGCTCGAACGCGGCGAACGCCGACGCGGGCAGGTCATAGGTGTTGCCGAGCACCGCGTCGGTCATGGCCTCGAAGCTCGCGCGCATCGAGAAGTGCCGCGGGCGCTCGTTGCGGAGCGCGAGCACGAACTCGACACGCTCGGTGCCGATGTTCTCGATGTGGTAGACGGCGCCGGACTCGACGTGGTACATCTGGCCGGCCCGGACGACGAACGAGGCGAAGTCGTCGGCGTTGCCGAGGATCGACACCAGGGCCGTGCCGGAAACGCAGTAGCCGAGCTGGTTGGCGTTGACGTTCCACTGCGGCTCGCGCATCGCGCCGGGTTCGAGGACGACGCGCTTGATCGAGAGCCGGTTGAGGATCGGCAGCACGCCGGCGTCCACCACCGTGACCGAGCCGAGCTCGTTCTCGAACGCGGGCCGCGCGGTCGCCAGGGAAGTGATGTGTGGCGAGGTACTGGTCATGACATCCCCTTCGTCGCCGCGGCCCGGCGCGGTCGTGCTCCCCGTTTCCCCAGGTTAAGCAGTAGGTCTCCGCCGCAGCGGATTGCGCCGCGGCGTGTCGCCCGGGCCACGGGCCGGCGCACGCCGCGATGGTCATCTGGAGTTCTCGGCTTTTGCCGCAGGTCAAAGCGAGAGGATCTGCTCAGGCGCGGAAGGCATCCTAACCGATCCCGAAGGCGCGTTCCACGACTTGGCCCAGAGTGTCGGCCCGTTGCCGAACCGGAGTTCGCGCAGATCAGATCGGACAACACGTTGACCTGACTGTGCCCGCCACGTTCAAGCCGGCCGGCATCGCCCGCGGGCCGGCCCAGGCCACGCCCCGCGCGGCCGACGGTCGAGGCACTGCAGCTCGGCGAAGGCGGCGGAGCCCGCGTCGAGGGCGTCGAGGGCGTCGAGCTGTTCGCGCGACAGCGTCCGCGCTCATGCCTCCTTGGTAGCGGAGCGGCCCTGCTCTTGCCAGGGCGCGGCCGCAGGCCGATCCTGGAGCAGGGCGACGCGACCGGCGGGGGACGAACCATGTCTCGACACACAGCATCCGTAGCCGTCACCTGCGTCCTGATCGGCGGCCTGATCTCGGGCTGCGACCAGAGCGACTGCGCCCCGAAGGCGATCGCCGACGTCTACGAGGCCTATTCGCCCGTCGTCCTCGCCGTCATGCCCGAGGTGGTGCCGAAGGCGATCCCGGGGATCGCGGCCAGTCTCGGCCTGTTCGCGGCGGACGCCCTGGCGCGATACCTCATCGAGCACGCGGTGCCGAAGGACAAGACGTGGCTGCTGATCGAGCAGACGCTCCACGGGCAGCAGCGGACGAGCGTGTTCGAGCTCGGCACCGATCACGAGCTCAAGGTGAGCGTGAACGGCGCGCAGCTCAAGCACGTGGACCTCTACGTCAAGGAGCGGCAGATCAAGGTGATCATTCCGCGCGGCACCGCGGCGGAGGTCACCGTCACCGACGCCGGGAACGGCGACGAGGTCGCGGTGCGCGGCACCGTTCCCGGAGACCTGGACGGCTCCCTCGACCTCGACACCGGCCGCACCTCCCCGGACGACTCGCCCGGGGCGCGCGCGGCGGACATCCGGGTCGAGACGTTCGGCTTCGACGTAGGTCCGAAGCTGATCAACGGGGCGACGGCCGCGCGGTTCGCCGGGACCGGCCGGCCGACGCTGCACGCCTGCATGTCCATGCCCGCCACGGCCTGGACGAGCAAGTTCCAGGGCTGGCAGCCAGGAACCCAGGACCGCTCCTGGTGCGTCAGGACCAACGCCGGGCACTACGGCCTCGCCGTCCCGAAGCAGACCGGCGTCTTCTGGATCGGCAGCACCGCGGACGCCGGTGCCGTCTCCTACCTGCTCTGGGCCCAGCCCGGCCTGCCCGCGGCCCCTGCCACCGCCGTCCCCGGAGCGCGGATCGACGGGTGCTGACCCGGACGACCGGCGCGGCCATTTCATGTTCACCTTGCCGGTCGGTGTCACTGCTGGTCAGGGCGGCGTAGTGGATGCGTGTGCCCAGAGCGGCGGTGTGGCTGTCATCCAGCAGGCGCAGGTAGTCGATCCCGGTGCCCCGCTCCGTCGCGGCGGCAGCGGGTTGTTCGGGCTTGGCCTTGGGATGCGTGTGCCGGCCGATCACCTGCGGGACGGCGATGCCCATCGGCTCGCCCCGGAAGCGGACCTCCAGCATGCTCAGCTCGATCTTCCGCCCCACCAAGCTCGGGTCAACGCGGTAGGAGTTGGAGAACAGACCGCATGGCTCCAGCTCACTCAATTGAGGATGTTGGCCTCCTCCAGAGTGTCGTCGGAACCGGGCCCAAGAGGTATCGGCCAAAGCCCCGCTCCCCGCCTGTGGAATCAGCGCAGATGTCTACCCACGAGGCACTCACAATGGAAGGACAACGACGATCGAACTTGGCGATGGTCGAGGCGATCGAGGCCGTTCATCGTGCGCAGCACCGGCGTGTATCGGGCGTGCGGGCAGGGAACGTCGGCCACCTACCTGGCGAACGTCGCCTCGCCTGCGGTGTTCACCCGCCGGAACCGGCGCACGATGAAGGCCCCCGGCCACAACCGTGCCGAACTCGAACGCCGTCTCGGCCGTTCAAACGACCGCTACCTGCGTCTGTACGCCAACCCGGCCCACGGCATCACCGCTGGCTACGTCGAAGACTCTGGGCGGGTTGTCTTGCGACGGTGTGGGACGCGGTGTTCTGGCGGCCTCACCCTCGTCCGGCGCTCGAACTCAGTAGGTCGAATGAGGGCTGATCCAGATGCAGTCGGCGCTGGCCGGTGTCGCGGTCAGGCCCATGGTGGCGGCCGTCGCGGCGATGAGCACGGCCAGAGCCAGTACACGCTTGTGCAGCATTCCACGTCCTCTTTCTTGACGCTTGAGGGGGTCGGCGGCAGGACCCTGGCCGCCCTCCACTTCGTGCACGTGAAGTGACGGCGCCTGCCTTGTGCGTCATACGATTACAGCGGCAGCTATAGATCGGCCATATGAATGGCATAGGCGTGTGCTCGGGCCGGTTGTCGAAACGGCTGGACCGAAGTTGACGGGATCCCGTTTGATCGCCGCGATCAGGTGGGATCTTGTTTTTTGAGGGGTTTCCGAACCGGGTTCGTGCTGGTTCGAAAGCTGCGAAGCGGATGCCCGGGAAGGCCCGGCTGGTGTCCGACTGCTGGTCGAGGATCGAGTTCGCGTCGTTGGGCATGGCGAAGCCGACGCCGGGCTGGGTGCTGCGACACGACAACCACAGGCGAGGAGCAGGGCTTGGTCGATGCGACTTTCTATGTCTTGGGCCCGGTTCAGGTGTGCCTGCCTGATGGCCGGCAGGTTCATCTGACCGGCAAGCAGCGTGCCGTGCTCGCCACGCTGCTGGTCAATGTCAACACACCGGTTTCCAGGGAGCGGTTGGTTGCCGCGCTGTGGGAGGATCCTCCCGCTTCGGCTCTGCCCAACCTGCTCACCTACATTGGCGGGCTGCGCCGGGCGTTGCCGCCGACCGCGCGGCTGCTCACCGAGGAAACGGGATACCTCCTCGAGACAGCCGTCGAGGAGGTGGATCTCCTGCAGTTCGAGCAGGCGATCCGGCTGGCCCGGAGCGCGACCGAGGAAGGCGACCTCCGTGCCGCCATCCGTCAGTACGAAAGAGCGTTGTCCATGTGGCGGGGAAAACCGGCCGCAGGCACCCGGCTCGCCGGCCCCATGCTCGCCCGCCTGACCGAACTGCAGGAACGGCAGGCCACAGCGCGACTGGACTGGGCCGAAGCGAAGCTCGCCCTCGGCCAACCCGCGGAAGTCATCGACGAGCTCCGCCTTCTCGTCGCCGGACAGCCGCTGCACGAACGCGCCTGGCACTCGCTCATGCTCGCGCACGCACAGGCGGGGCAGCGCGACAAAGCCCTCGAAACCTTCCAGCACGCCCGAGCGGCGCTCATCGACAAGCTGGGCATCGAACCTGGCGAAGACCTCCAACGGCTCCAGGCCGCCATCCTGGCCGGCACCATGCCAGGGAGCGAGCCGGCCCCGTGGACACCGATCTGCCAGCTCCCAGCAGACATCGAACACTTCAGCGGCAGAGACGCCGAGCTGGCCACACTGGACGGGTATCTTCCCATCGCGGATGAGGAGCCGTCGCACACCGCCACGACGTGCGTGATCAGTGGCACAGGCGGGGTCGGCAAGACTTCACTCGCCGTGCACTGGGCCCACCGGGTGCGCGACCGGTTTCCCGATGGCCAGTTATGCATAGACCTGCGGGGGTTCAGCCCCGCAGCGGTGTCCATGCCCGCGACGGAAGCGGTGCGGATCCTGCTGGGGCTCCTCCAGCCATCCCACCCCCGGATTCCCGCCAGCTTCGACGAGCAGATCGGGCTCTATCGGACTTTGCTCACCGGCCGGCGGGTGCTCGTCCTCCTGGACAACGCCCGCGAACCGGATCAGGTGCGCCCGCTGTTGTCCCCATCACCGGAGAGCCTGACCCTGGTGACCAGCAGAACCGCGCTCACCGGCCTGATCGCGACCGGCGGCGCCCACCTGGTGCGGCTGAGGCCGCTCTCCGACGCTCAAGCCGGCCAACTGCTGGAACGCCGCCTGGGACACGACCGGGTAGCAGCCGAACACGAGGCGACGAAGGACATCATCAGGACGTGCGCCGGGCTGCCGCTGGCCCTGGGCATCGTCGCCGCACGAGCCATCTTCAACGCCGACCTCCCCCTCGCCGCGCTGGCCGACGAACTCCAGGCGGACACCACCCGGTTGGACGCCCTGCAGACCGAAGAGCTCAGCACCGACCTACGCGAGGTCGTCGGCTCCTCGTATCACGTGCTGGCCCCTCAGGCAGCCGAGACCTTCGCCTGCCTGGGCCTGGCGCCGGGCCCGGACATCAGCCTGTCCGCCGCCGCCAACCTCATCGGCCACCCGGTCGCCCACACCCGCACGCTGCTGCGCACCCTGGAAACCGCCCACCTGCTGCACCAGCACCTCCCCGGCCGCTACCGGATGCACGACCTCGTCCGCCTCTACGCCATCGAACGCGCAGGCATCGACCTGAGGGCACAGGGCCGTGCCGCCGCCGTGCGCCGTCTGGTGGACTTCTACCTGCACACGTCGTACGCCGCCGACCGCCTGCTCTCCCCCCAGCGCCGAGGCGCCATCGAACTGGACGCCCCGACTCCCGGCTGCCTTCCACACCCCTTGGCGGACGCGGCAGCCGCACAGGACTGGTTCGGCGCCGAGCACCCCTGCCTCCTCCCCGCCCAACGGCTGGCCGCCGAACACGGGTTGTCCATCGCCGCCTGGCAACTGGCCTGGACACTCGACACCTTCCACATGAGTCACAACCTGCTTCAGAGTTGCGTTGCGGTATGGCGCGTGGCCTCCAGCGCCGTAGAACACCAGAACGACCCAGCCGTCCGTGCTCTGGTCCACCGGCTACTCGGCCGCGCATACGCCCGGGCAGGGCACCATGCACAATCCCTGCCTCATTTCACCGAGGCATTGGCTCTGTATGAAAAATCCGGAGACGACGCCGGTCAGGCTTATGTTCGCCATACGCTCGCTCTGGCCTGCGGGCAGCGGGGTGATCATGAGCAGGCACTGGTCCATGTGGAACACGCGCTGCGGCTGTACAGGGCCGTCGGTGATGCCGTGGGAGAAGCCCACGTGCTCAATTCCCTGGGCTGGGGCCACGCGTTGCTGGCCGATTTCGCCACCGCTCAGCGGCATTGCGAGCAGGCGCTGGCCCTGCACCGCCGTCACGGCGACCGACCCGGCGAGGCGGCCACGCTCGACAGCCTGGGCTACATCGCCCACCACACCGGCCATCACGCCCAAGCCCTCGATTGCTACCACCGCGCCATCACGTTGTGGCGCGAAACCGGTAATGCCAACCACGAGGCCGAAATTCTCTCCCACCTCGCCGACAGCTACCACGTCCTCGGCCGGCACGCCGAGGCCGCCCAAGCCTGGAGCCAGGCACTCGCCATCTACCAAGCCCAGCGCCGCACCGCGAAAGTCAAGCACATCCAGGCCAGACTCGACGCCTTGGCACGCCAGTGACATTTCGCGATCATGGTTGGGTCTGCGCTGGTGGTGGCAGCGTCGGGCGGTGGTTTCGTGACGGCGGCGGCGGTCTGACCGGTCAGGCTTTCGGCCGGCCGAGGATCAGGTCGGCTGCGGCGGCCAGGCGGTCGGCGCGCTCGCCCGGCAGGGTGCCGGGGCCTGAGACGTATTCGGTGTACGCCTCGAACTGCGCGGTGCCGCACAGGGTGAGGGCGAGCGTGTACGGCTCCGCGCCGCGCGGCAGCTCACCGGCCTCTTGGCACTCGGCCAGATAGCGGGCCATCTGGTCCAGCGCCAGGTGAGGGCCGGTGCCGTGCTTGCGGTTGGTCGCCTGGTAGGCGGCGAACAGGTCCTGGTCGGCGGCGGCCCCGGCCACCAGCGGCAGCGACGCCGTGTAGAAGGCGATGCCGCGCTCCAGCAGATCGACGAGCACGGTGCGCATCGGCCGTTGCCCGGGTGGGGTGGCGGCCTTCTGCCAGGCCCGCAGCTCCGGCAGTTCCTGCGACAGCAGCGCGATCAGCAGGCCGATCTTGCCGCCGAAGTTCTTGGCGATGCTGCCCTCGGCGGCGTCCGCGGCCTGGGCGATCTCGCGGGTGGTGAGCCTGGCCAGGCCGCGTTCGCGCAGCAGCCGGGCGGCGGCGTCGAGGATGCGCTGGCGTGCGGGTGGAGCCATTGGTGATCTCCCCGAATTGACAAGTGAGGTGAGCGCGCACCACAGTAGCATCCGGAAAATCAGGTGCGCGCGCACCTCACTATTGCTGGAGGGCTTGTGAGCGTTCCCCCCATCGTCAGTACTCCCGCGCGGCCACCGCGCGTGCTCGGATACTCCCTCATCCTGGGCCTGGTCTTCGCCGCGGCCTGGCTCGGCTTCACCGCGGTCAGGGCCCGGGACGGGCGCATGCCGATCACCGACTGGCTGGACCCGATGCTCGCCGGCTCGACCCTGCTGGTCACGCTCGGGGCGATGGCGGCCCTGATCGCCCTGTGGCCACAGGTGCCCGCCACCCGGCTGCGCACCGCCGTCGTCGCCCTGCTGATCACCACCGAGTGGGTCTACCTGGCCGGGGAGATCCTGTCCAACACCCTCACCATCGGCGAGCCACCGTCCGACGTCGGCAGCCTGCTGGAGATCGCCGCCGGAGCCGTCGCCGCAGTGGCCCTGATCATGACCGCCGTCGCGCTGTCGGGACCGGCCTGGCGCCAGAACCGCCCGGCGACCGCGGCCATCACCCTCTCCGCCGTGCTCCTCGCCCTCGGCATGACCTGGTGGTTCACCCACCCGATCGACCAGAGCACCCCGGGGGCACCGGCGTGCATCCCGGGCAACGCCCTCTACAACGCCTTCCACCAGGCGAACTGCTGATCTGGTCGACCGCCTTGACCTGCCCGGCCGAGGCAGGCCGCTGCCGGACACCGGCCAAGCAGCCAGGCTTGTCCAGACCCACCAGATGTCTCAGCTGCCACCGCGCAGGCGATGGGCGCCAGCCCCGAAATTCCTCAGGCTTGCTCTGGAGCTTCACTCGAGCACAGATCTGCGGACCCTACACGTGCCAGGCGTTCACGGTCGGCCCACCGATATGCACGTGTTGCATTCTTCTGTCTACACAGCGCTGGAACTGGTGGCTACGGTGGCTTTCGGCGGTCGGATTCGTGCGTTTGGGGAGGGCGGGATGGATCCGCTGGTGTCAGCTGCGGCAACCGCGAAGGTGACGACCGAAGACCGGCCGCAGCCCCGCACGGCGGCGCCGGCGTTGTGGCGGCGGGTGCCTCCCGAACGGGTGACGGCCACGGCGTACGGGCGTGGCCGGGTGTTCCCGGCGGGCCATGATCAGCACAGCACCGAGAAATGAGCCCGCCTCCCGAGCAGCCCGCAGACGGGGGCCAGGCTCGCCCCCATCTCCACGCGGAGGCCTCCGGCACGGGCCGCGTTTATCAAGCGGGCCGGGACCAGCACTTCTACTACCAAGACGGGGTAAGGCGCCGGCGACGCGCCCAAGCGGACCAGATCGTGGACGAATGCCCCTACCCGGGGTTGGCCGCGTTCGGGCCCGAGCAGGCTCGCTGGTTCTTCGGCCGGGACCGGCTGCTGGCGGAGCTGACGGCGCGCCTGGATGAGCGCGCACAACGCGGCGGCCCATTGATGGTGGTCGCTCCCTCCGGGGCGGGCAAGTCATCACTGCTGCGGGCGGGATTGATGCCCGCGTTGGAAGACGGTGCCCTTCCCGGATCACGGCACTGGCCACGCCTGCTCTTCACGCCTACCGCCCAGCCGATGGCGGCCTTGACGGAGAACCTGGCGGCCTGTGCCGATATCGAGCCGGCCCAGGTCAGGGAGGCGATCGCGGCCGGAGCCGGGCAGTACACGGCGATGCTCCGCCGCGTACTGCGAGATCGAGGCGTCGATCAAGACGCTGGCGGGGCGCGCCTGGTCATGATCGTCGACCAGCTCGAAGAGCTGTTCACGCAGTGCACAGACCCGAGCGAGCGGCGCCGGTTCGTCGATGTGATCTCCCACCTGGCCGGCCCGGCGCCGGATGGAGTCCGGCCGGTGGCGCTGGTCGTGTGCGGCTTGCGCTCCGACTTCTACACCCCCTGCGCCGATCACCCCCGGCTACGGGCCGCGTTGCAGGACGCCCAGGTGTTCGTCGGGCCGATGTCGCAGGTCGAACTGCGTGAGGCGATCGTGTACCCGGCCCAGGATGT
Source organism: Nonomuraea sp. NPDC050643 (assembly GCF_040654715.1). NCBI lineage: Bacteria > Bacillati > Actinomycetota > Actinomycetes > Streptosporangiales > Streptosporangiaceae > Nonomuraea > Nonomuraea sp. NPDC050643. The sequence continues at coordinate 10,124 of NZ_JBFAIM010000119.1, forward strand.
CGGATTGGAGGTCGAGCCGGGACTGGTCGAAGTCCTGCTCAGCAACCTGGGGACCGGCACCGGCGACGGGTACGCGGCCGGGCGCCTTCCGCTGCTGGCCCACGCGCTGCGTACCACCTGGCAGCAGCGGCACGGCCACACCCTGACAGTCGAGGGCTACCGCGTCACCGGCGGCATCCAGCAAGCCGTGGCCACCACCGCCGAACGCATCTTCACTGGCCTGGACCCTGAAGATCAGCAGATGGCGCGGATCGTGTTCCTGCGGTTGGTCACCATCGGTGACAGCATCGAAGACACCCGGCGCCGTGTGGCCCGGGCCGATCTCCTCATCACGGGTGCCGGCTCGGCCGCCGCGGTCGTGGACGCCTTCACCCAAGGCCGCCTGCTCATGCAGACCCAGGACACCGTAGAGATCACTCATGAGGCGCTGCTGTCGGCCTGGCCCCGCCTGCGGACATGGATCGAGGCCGACCGCGCGGGCCTGCTCATCCGTCAGCACCTCATCGACGCGGCCGCCGACTGGCGCAGGGATGGCCAAGATCCCTCCGGCCTGTATCGCGGCACCCGGCTGGCCATCGCCCGGAACTGGGTCGCCGGCGGCGCATCCCCCAGTGGTCTTGACCCGGTGACCGAGGAGTTCCTGCAGGCCGGCATCCGTCTTGAGGAGAGCGAGCAACGCGCCGTCAAACGCCGCACCCGCCGCCTGCGCCTGCTGGCCGGCGCACTGGCGGTACTGCTGGTGGCCGCGCTGGCCGCGGCGGGGGTGGCGTTCGACCTGCAACGTGCCGCCGTAAGGCAGCAACTCGCCGCGACCGCCCGCCAGCTGATGGCCCTGGCCACAGCCTCCCGGGACAGCGACCCGCGCGCGGCCCTGCGATTCGCGGTCGCCGCCGACCGCCTGTCCCCGGGAGCGGCCACCCAGGCAAGCCTGGTCGACATCCTCACCACCACCCGGTACAGCGGCACCTTGACCGGTCATACCAGCGCGGTGGTGTCGGCGGCCTTCTCCCCGGACGGGCGGATCGCGGCCACCGGTAACCCCGACCAGGTGATCATCTGGGACTTCGCCGGCCTGGCCCGGCCCCGCGCTCTGGGGCGGCTTCCAGACGTCGACAACGGCGCCCGCGGGAACGAACTGGCCTTCTTCCCTGACGGGCGCACGTTGATGACCGCCGGCTCTCTCAGCGGTGACGTGCTGCTGTGGGATGTGACGAGACCGGGCGAGCCGCGCCCCCTCAGCACGCTCCAGAGTCAGCCGGGCGAGACGGTGGATGACAGGGTGGGTGCAACGGTGTACTCCCTCGCCGTCTCCCCCGATGGGCGCACCCTGGCCGTCGGCTGCCGAGACGGCACGATCACCCTGTGGGATGCCGCCGAAGCGGCGAATCCCCGGCGCCTGCGGCGGATGCCCTCCGGCTTCGACGGCGCAGTCAGCGAGCTGGCCTTCTCCCCCGACGGCCGTACCCTCGCCGTCGGCAGCTACCTCGACGAAAAGATCCTTTTATGGGACGTGAGCAGGCCGATGTCGCCCCACCGGGTCGGAGGACCGCTCCAGGGCCCGCCCGATACCTCCGGCCAGGGGGAATTCATGTATTCGATGGCGTTCTCACCCGCCCACGATGTCCTGGCGGCCGGGCGCTCAGATGGCACCGCACTCCTGTGGGACGTCAGCGACCCTGCGAAACCTCGCAGGCTCGGCGAATCGCTGACCGGCCACGCGGCCTTACTGCGGTCGGTGGCGTTCAGCCGGGACGGGCGCACCCTGGCCACCGGCAGCGAAGACACGACGGTGATCCTCTGGGACCTGTCCGACCCGGCCAAGCCCAACCGCCTCGAGTCTCTCACTGGTCACCATGGCGCGGTGCACGCTGCCGCCTTCGCCCCGGACGGGACCAAACTGCTCACCGCAAGCCTCGACGCCTCCGCGATCGTATGGGACCTCCGTAACCCGAGCCGACTCCGCCAACAGGGCGAGCCGCTCATGGGGGGCAGCGTGGCGGCGTTCTCCTCCACGGGACGCATCCTCGCCACCACCGCCAGCATGTCCAGCACTACAGGGGCCGAGCACCAAGTCAACCTCTGGGACCTCGCCAATCCCGTCCGGCCCACCCGGCTGGGAGGACTGCGCACCGACCGCGAGGGCTCGATCGGCTCGCTGACGTTCTCCCCGGACGGGCACACCCTTGCCAGCACCAGCATCTTGGACAAGACCGTCGTTCTCTGGGACGTCACCGCACCTGGCGCCCCCCGTCGCCTCGGGTCCCTGACCGGCCATGGAACCCTGCTGCGTGGTACGGCCTTTTCCCCTACCGGATCCGTCCTGGCCAGCGTGAGCCATGACGCCGTGATCCTGTGGGACGTCTCCGAACCCGCCCGACCGCACGAATTGGCACGACTCACCGGGCTGATCTCCTCTTCCGTGGCATTCTCCGCCGACGGGCACACGATCGCTGTCACCACCGAACTCGCCTCCGCCCAGTCCGCCGTGTCGGTCACGATGTGGGACGTGACCGACCCGGGCCGGCCCCGCCGCCTGGGCACCGACCTGACGGGCACCGCAACTCCCGCCTTCTCCGCCAACGGACGCCTCCTCGCCACCGCCAACGACCTCGACAGCACCGCGATCCTCTGGGACGTCACAGATCCGACCCGCCCCCGCCGCCTCGGACAACCCCTCACCGGCCACACCGGCAAAGTGCGAACGCTGGCCTTCTCCCCCGACGGGCACACCCTGGCCACCGGCGGCAACGACAACACGGTCATCCTGTGGGACCTCACCGATCGGACCCAGCCCCGCCCCATCGGCCGACCCCTGACCGTCGGCCGCCACTCCTACGTCGGCTACCTGAGCTTCTCCCCGGACGGCACGTCCCTGGCGACCGGCAGCGGAATCGAGGTCATCCTGTGGGACCTGACAGGCCTCAACGATCTCCGAAGCCACGCGGCGCAACGAGCCTGCGCCATCGCCGGAGGACCCCTCGACCGCGAACAGTGGCTCCGCTACCTCAGCGAACTGCCCTACCAGGACACCTGCTCCCCCGCCCGGTGACCGCCCCCGCAGGGCCTGCAGCACGCCCATGGGGCCGTGAGTAACCTCCATGATGGCTGCCGGATGTCCGGCAGATGCGGGCAGCAGCAACGGGACGGCGTGCGCCCGTCCGCCGTGTAGGCGACGTGCGCGGTCGGGTGGCACAGGACGCGGCCGGTGGGAGTCGTCGTCGAAGCGCACCACCAGGTAGGCGCCGCGGAAGCCGCGGATGGTGCCAGGCCGGTCGCCCACAGCGATGCGGGCCTATCGCTCGGCCTCGGGCAGCCGATAGCGGCGGCGCACGTAGCGGGTGACCCCAGCGCCGTGCTCCCATGCGCCCGCTTCGGGCACGGGCCGGCCCACCGGCAACGGGTCGGTCGTGATCGTCACCGTGTTGATGAAGAGCACGGCCAATGCTGGCGGAAGCGCTGCGGGAGCGTGAGCAGCCAGGTGCTGTGCTCTCAGCGCCACTGGTAGCGAGTCTGGGATGACTCGCTACCAGTGGCGAAGGCGAACCCCTTGTCCGGCTGGACCCGGTAGAGCTGAACATCCCCGGTCCGAACGGCGTCGCCCAGTTGATACCAGGTTCCGTCCTCGCGGGTGAGCTGCCAGCCACAAGCCTGTTCGAACGCGGTCGCCACGGCTTCCCTGATGGCCTGGTCGAGGATCAGACCGAGGCTGGTCTGCGGCGCGGTCGAGTCGCCGGCCGTATGAGTGGACATGATCTTCTCCTTGTGATCGTTGCGAATTCCGCCCCGGCGCATCCGCTGGGAAAGCTCAGCGGGTCCCGGCGAGATGGTCGGCCAGGATCGTGGTGACCGACAGCGCGGTGTCGAAGTTCGGTACGAGCCGGTTCTTCGTCAGCGCGAACGCGACACCCCGCGCGGGGTCGGCGTAGGCGTAGCTCCCGCCGCCACCCGGCCATCCGAATGCCACGGAGTTCTCCTCGGCAGGGGCGCCCATCCTGCCGATCGGGAAGCCCAGCGCCATCCGCGCCGGCGTACCGAACACCTGATCCACACCCTCGAACGCGAGCGCGGACAGTTCCGCCAACCGCGCAGAGTCCACGAGCCTGCCCTGCAGCACGGCGTCGAACATCGCGGCAAGGCCATGCGCCGTGGCGCTGGCCACCGACGGTATATCGGCGCACAGGATCTCGCCGTTGTTGCCGAAATCGGCACTCGGCCGGTTCTCCCACGGCGCGAAGATCACATCACCGCCATCCGGGCCGGCAGGCCATTGCCACGCATGCTGCTCCAGGCGCGCCAACTCCGGCAGCGACTCCTTCGGAGCGGCGAAGGAGAGCTGCCCCTCGATACCGAGCGGCGCACTGATCCACTCACGCAGCAGCTCGCGCATCGGCCGTCCGGTCGCGCGGCGGGCCAGCTCACCGATGAGATAGCCGAAGGTGTAGGAGTGATAGCCCGTGGCTGCGCCCGGCCGCCAGCGTGGCTCGGCGGCGGCCAGCGACTCACATACCCTGAACCAGTCGGAAAGCTCGCTCGGCGTGATCTCGCGCGGCATGGCCGGAAGACCGACCGTGTGGGTCAGCACGTGCCGCAGCGTCGCCGTGGCCTTGCCATGCACACCGAACTCGGGCCACAGGTCCGTGACCGGGCTGTCGTAATCGAGGAAACCACGCGCGACGAGCAGATGCGCGAGCGTGGCCGCCACGTTCTTGCCAGTGGAGAAACTGAAGATCGGCGTGCCGGAGGTGACCGGCCGCCCGGTGGCCGGGTCGGCCACGCCGGCCACCGCGTCGACGATCAGCGCGCCATCCTGATAGACCGCGACCTGCACACCGGTCTCCGCGCCGGCTCCGACCAGCGCATCGATATGACGCTGAATCTGTTCCTGTATCTCACTCATCATTTCCTCGCCCGCGCGGAGGAGCCGCCCCACCGACCGACGGAGGGTGGTGTGCCGCCCGCCCGTTGTCGTCGGGGACAACCTTCAGCCACGAAAGTCACGTTGGGCAAGACACCGCCGAGACCGCCCGCCGCCGGAGGTAGCCGCCGCCGACGCCGGCCTCATTGACCAGCGTGTTTCCAGGCAGCCCTTCAACATCGTCTTGGACTCGCCGCCGCCGAGCCCCTCGAGATCGGGATGGTCGTCTCTGGAAAGCACCACGATGTGAGGTCACCGCCACCTCCCCTGCACAGCGCTCGACTTGACCGATCTTCCACGTGGGTGCGAAGCTCGAGCCGGTTCGGTCGTCGAGATGGCGGTGGAGCGCTGGGATGTGAGTCACCGGTCCAGGGCCGGTGGTTGACACCGCATCGTTGCGCCGCTCGACCGGCACCGAGCCATGTCCGAATGGCTTTGGCGAAAGGTCGACAAGCGATGAAGATCGCTTTTGTGGGTGATGCCCACGGTTGTGTGCTGCACGCGCTGGGTGCCGCGGTGCTGCTCCAGCATCGTCGCGGGATCCGGCTCGACGCCGTGATCCAGGTCGGAGATCTGGGCGCGTATCCGTCGTTGGAGCGGTTCGACGAGTCGAGTCTCCGCTTCTGGCGGGCCCATCCCGCCCAAGGGGACTTCTTCCGCCTGCTCGATCCGTCGCCGTCGTTCGCCGAAGGCGTGCGTCGGGCCCTCGGGCAGGTTCCTTCAGTACTGTTCGTCAGCGGCAACCACGAGGATCACGACTGGCTGGCCTCGTTACATGACGCGGCGGCCGCCGAGGTCGTGCCGGTGGATCCGCTCGGTGCCTACCGCCATATCGCCTGCGGAAACGTGGTCGAGGTCGCTGGGCAGCGGGTGGCGTTCCTGGGGCTGATCGAGGTTGTCGGGAAGATGGATCTGGACGCGAGCGCTTACGCGCGGCTGATGGCGGTCGAACCGGGTGGCGTGGACGTCCTGGTCACCCATGACGGCCCGTACGGAATGTCACTCGACCGGCGCGGGAACGTGCAGGGCTCAGCGAAGCTGACCCGGCTCATCGAACACCTGCAGCCGCGCCTGCACGTCAGCGGCCACTACCACCACCCCAACGGCCCACGCCGCTACGGCCGCACGATCTCCTACGCGCTCGCTCAGCTGGTGCAGCCCAAGTTCTCCAGGTGGGAGCCGGAGTCCGGCAACCCCGAACAACGGGTGACAGCAGGGAGCATCGGCCTGCTGGACACCGAGACCGGCGGCTTCGAGTACATCCAGGACGAGTGGCTGGCCGAGGTCAAAGGTGACGCATTCGACCTCGCCGGGCTCGCCGCCGCCACCCAGTGACGGTCTTCGGTCTGTTACGCCGTCGACGCCTCGCGTATCCATCATGATCACGGCCCGGGGTTACGACCTCGACCAACTCGCCTGGACCGGCACTTACCCATACAGGCCCCTGTTTTGGTTGATGAGTACGGGCGTAGCCCGTGCCTCTTTGGTCGCTTGAGATGATCTTGTATCAACCGCCCGCCTTTACGTTGTAGATTTCTAGTGAAGTCACCAGGACCTCACACCGCCATGCGCTACGTCGTTCCCCTTGGTGAAGCCATCGCCCAGGCCCCGAGACCTCGACCGCAGACTGAAGTTCTGGAACAGCATCAACGGCGCCCCCGCCGACGACGGCCAGGCAATTGGCCGACCTCAACCCCACCCAGCGCGGCCGGCGCGTCGGCCATCGCCAGAACCAACGCCGCCAAGCCCGCCGAACGGCTTTCCGGCAAGTGGAAGGGCACGGCCGGTGACCTGGCAGCGGAGGACATGGTCTGGAAGGAGGTGCGCGCGCGATCCGGAGCGAGCCGGACGAGCTCAGGAGCCACCTGGAGGAGCGCATCACTCCGGCGGCTGACGGTGGATCCGCGGAGGTGGAGGTCGCATGCCGACCGGTGGTCATTGCGTAACGGTCCGTCACGAGAAGCGATGAAGGAGCAGCGAAGGCACGGCCATCAGCTCACCGTGGATGGATATCTGACGACCGGTGGAATCAGGAACGCCATCGCGACCTCCGCCGAGCGGCTCTTCGCCGATCTCACTCCGGCGGCCCGGCAACTGGCCCAGCCCCTGTTCCTGCGGCTGGTGCAGATCGGCGCGTCGGCGGACGACGTTCGCCGGCGGATGCCTCAGGACCAGTTGCTGCACGACCTGAGCGACACGGCGCTTGCCCGGGACGTCGTGCAGGTCTTCACCCGGGGCCGGTTGCTCACTCAGGAGCGCGACAGCGTCATCATCACCCACGAGGCGCTGCTCTCCGCCTGGCCCCGGCTGAAGGGCTGGATCAACAAGGACAGGGCCGGCAACCTCGTCCACCAGGACCTCACCGAAGCCGCCACGGTCTGGGACCGGAACCAGCGCGAGACATCGTCGCTGTATCGCGGCGGACGCCTCGAGATGGCGCGCCTGTGGGCGGCCGAGCATCGAGCCGAGCTCGCCCCATTGGAGCGGCGGTTCCTGGACGACTCCCACCGGCAGCACCGGCGCGCCATCCGGCGAAGCCGGGCGGCGATGGCCGCCCTGGTCACCCTGTCCATCCTGGCCTCCGCCGCCGCCGTCGTCGCGGTTCAGCGCAGCACCGACGCCCTCCTCCAGCGCGACCAGGCGATCCGCAACCGCGTTCTCACCGAAGCCCTCCAGCAGGGCAGCCTCGACACCTCCCTGGCCACTCAGCTCAACCTGGCCGCCCATCGCATGGCTCCCTCACCGGAGGTCACCTCTCGGCTGCTCAGTACGCAGAACGTGCCGCTATCCGTTGCGGTGGGCATGAACCGCCCGGTCCACAGTGTGGCCTTCCACCCCGTGGAGCGGCTGTTGGCGAGCGGGCAGCTCAACGGCACCGTTCAGCTGTGGAACCTTGAGGTTCCGGGCCGTCCCGTCGCCCTGGGGAAGCCGCTGACCGGCCACGACGAGGCCGTCCGCGCGCTGGCCTTCCGGCCGGACGGCCGTGTTCTGGCCACCGGCGACGGCACCATCCGGCTGTGGGACGTCACCTCGCCCGACGCCGCGATCCCGCTCGGCCAACCGCTGCCTCTGCCGGGAGTACGGTGCCCGATCGATCGCCTTCACACCGGATGGCAACACCCTGATCGGCGGTTTCGAGGACGGCAGCATCCGGACATGGAACGTGCGCGACCCCTCGCACGTTTCGCTGATCGCCAAGCCGCTGCCGGCCCACAAGGGCTACGTCACCTCGGTGGCCGTCGACCCCGGCGGGCGGCTCGCCGCCACGGGGTCGGGGGACGGCACCATCCGCCTGTGGCGCATCGGCAGATCCGGCGCCCTCACCGCAGCGGCACAGACCTTGGTGAAATCCGACAACACCGTGCACGCGGTGGCCTTCGACCGCGAAGGGCGATTCCTGGCCAGCGGCAGCGAAGATGGGGCCGTCCGGTTGTGGGACTACTCCGGCGGCGAGCGTCTCACCCCCGTGGGCAGCCCGCTCACGGGTCACACGAGCTACGTTTTCACCCTGGCCTTCAGCCCGGATCGCCGCATCCTGGCCAGCGGCGGAGACGAGGGCGTCATCCGCCTGTGGAACCTGACAGATCCGTCGCAGCCGGCCATGCTGGGCCAGCCGCTGGCCGGCCACAGAAGTTCCGTCGGCTCGGTCGCGTTCAGCGCGGACGGTACGACGCTGGTGAGCGGCAGCGCCGATGACACCTTCCGGGTCTGGAACGTTCCGCGAAGGGCGTTGATCGGCCACACGGCCGGCGTGAACACGCTCGGCTTCACGCGTGACGGCCGCACGCTGGCCTCCGGCGGCGGCAACGGTCTCGTTCGCCTGTGGTCCTTCAGCGATCCCGCTCACCCGATGGCCGTGGGAAAGCCTCTCGATACCGGAGGCGACACCGTCAACGCCGTCGAATTCAGCCCAGACGGTCGCCTCCTGGCCAGCGCCCATCAAGATCGCAGCATACGTCTATGGGACGTCCGCGACGTGTCCCACGTGGTGCCGTACGGCAAGCCTCTTTCCGGGCACACGGGCGCCGTCTACTCCATCAGCTTCAGCCCGGACGGCCGGATGCTCGCGAGCAGTTCGGCCGACAGCACCGCGCGCTTGTGGGATCTCACCACCCCCGGCCGCCCGGCAGCACTCGGAAAGCCGATCACCGGGCACGCGGGCGCCGTCCACTCGGTGGCCTTCGACCGCACCGGACGCGTGCTGGCCACCGCCGGAGAGGACACGACGCTGCGGCTCTGGGACGTCGCGGACCCGGCCGGTGTCGTACCCCTGACGCAACCGCAGGTGGCGGACACGAACGGTCTCTGGCAGGTCACGTTCTCGCCTGACGGACGCACTGTCGCCACCGCCGGCGCCGACAACATCGCCCGCCTCTGGGACATCACCGACCCGCGACGTCCGACAAGCCGCGCGCTCGGCGGATACGTGAGCGGTGTCTGGTCCGTGGGCTTCTCCTCCGATGGGCGCATGCTGGCGTCCGGCACCTTCGGCGGACTGCTGCACCTGTGGGACGTCGCCGACCCCCGCCGGCCTCGTCCCATCGGAAGCCCGTTGAGCGGCCACATCGGAGGGATCGGCTGGGTCGCCTACCGCCCGAACAGCCGTCAACTGCTGACCGCCGGCACTGACAGCACGATCCAGGTATGGGATCTGGACGTCGAGCGGTCGATAGCCCGCATATGCGCTGCCACTGGGCGAACTCTGACACCTCGGCTCTGGAGCACGTACGTGTCCTCCCTGCCGTACAAGGCGCCGTGCGGCGGTCAGTAGCACTGATGGCAGGTGGCCTCGTCCTCCGGCTGGAGGCCGGAAGGCCCGCGGTGCCCCACGACGACCAAGCGCAGGAGCGAAACAGTGACGCAGGATCTCCTCGATCAGGTGGCGTGGGTTCCGTCCGCCGTCGCCGCTGGGAAAGCCCCGCTGGATGTCCGTCCATGTCGATCTCGCCGCACCGGCGACCCCGCCACCGCTGATGCCATCCGCTCTTGTGCTGGACATGGCCGCCAGCCCGCTACAGGCGGCCGGGTCGCGGGCCCTTGATCGTGAGGTCCTACGTGTCCTCCGGCAGTCGGCCGTGGTGGAAGCGGATGTCATAGTCGCTGCCGCCGAGACCTTCTGCCCACGCAGCCAGCGCCCCGGGCGAGGCGGCGCCGACCAGCACGGCCGCGGTCAGGTCGGATGGCCGCCCGGCGCTTTCGGTGAGTTGGTGCCATTGCTCCCGGCGCATCGACAGGTAGCGCAGGCCCGGTATCTCGGCGACCACGTCGAGATCGCGCACCGCGGCCCCGGACAGATCCAGCCCGTACAACCGGGGGCAGTCCCGCAGCGGGGCCATGGAGACGGCCTCGGCCGACCGTACCGTCACGGCTGCGAGCGTGGGGTGCCCGGCCAGCGGCGCCAGCTCCGCGTCGCAGGTCGCAAGCACGTGGTGCACGGTGGCCTCCGCCGCCGCGCCCACGTCGCCCGTTCCGCTGTCCGCGCCGTCGGCGGCGTCGCCGTGGCGCTCTGGCAGGCCTGCCTCGATCCACAGCTCCCCGGTGACGACATCACACGTGTAGTCACCGCGCTCCAGCGCCGCCAGTTGAAGCCGCAGCAACTCGGTCACCGAGTCGGCCACGTACACGGGGCCGTTGCCGTGGTGCATCCCGAGCCGGATCACCTGGCCTGGCCGCCCGCCCTCGGCTGGGTCCATGTCCACCGCCAGGAAGTCACCACCGGTGCTCTCCGCGAAGATGATCCAGCCGGGACGGTGAGCCGATGATCGCACGGCGGCGCGTGGCACGCCCTCGGACCGGATTGAACCGAGCGTGTGATGCTCCCAGGTGTCGCCCGATGCCCACCAGGGGTCTGTGTGGTGCCAGGCGACCAATTCGCGCAGGCCCAGCCAGGGGTGGCGGTCGAAGAGCCGTGAGCGGCCGTCACCGTCGGCCACGGCGTACAGGGCCCGCAGGTCGTCGGGGAGCCGCACGCGCAGCGCCCCCTCGAGGTCTTCGATCGTCTGGGCGTCCCAGGGGGCCGGCAGCTCGTCCTCGAGGCGTCCCGGCTCCCGTCCGAGAATCTCGGCCCGCTTGCACAGGTATGCCCGCAGCAGCCGCACCGCCTCCTGCGGATCTCCCGCCTGCGTCGGGACCGCAGGGCCGGCCTGGAAATCACCGGGATCGGGCGGCCGAATGTCGGGGCGCAGGACGTAGACATGGCTCACCTCTCCTGGTGCCCCGCCCGACTTCCGCGCGATCGCCCGGCTGGTCATCGCCTCGAACCGGCCGTCGGGATGCACCATCAGCTCGATGGCCAGCTTGTCGGCCCCGGTGTCGTCCAGCTCGAAAACCCGCTGTAGCTGCTTGGGCATGCGCATGGATCCGGGGCGCGACCTGCCGTTGGCGAGAACATTGACTGCTCCGTGACCGCCCGTGCCGTGCTTGTCGGCGTGAGCGCTGAACGACGCCCGCTGCCATCCCTGTGGCGCCCCCTTGACCATGCCATGCGCCATACGCTGCAGCAACGCGATGATCTCGGGGTTGTGAAGGCTGGCCATGCGGCTCCCATTCGATGGTCGGGTCACGTCGTGTGCGGCCTCCATTGCAACAGCAGCCACCGACATTGCGCCCGTTGGCAGGCCCTTTTGCGCCATCCTGGCCACCCTCGAAGGCCACCATATGATCGGATACGGCGACGGCGCCGGAGGAGCACACGCCGACCTCGAAGGCTCGGCCGACACCAGGCGAGAGATCGAGACACGGAATCGCTACCTAGATGATTGAGTCCAAGGCGTAGCTGCGGAGATAGGGCGAGGATGTCCATCCTCGGGTTGTGACGACCGAACTGGACACCCTCGCAACCGCAC
>NZ_JBFAIM010000120.1:0-21827 GCF_040654715.1 Nonomuraea sp. NPDC050643
CAGGCGCAGCACGGCGCCCCGCAGCGGGGCCGCCGCCCGCTCGAACGAGCTCCGCTCGCCCGCCAGCCGCCGGTCGGCGGCGAGCAGCCGCTCGGTGAGCCGCCGCAGGTCAGGATGGCCCAGGCCATCGAGCAGGCGTGCGGGCAATCCCGTGGTACGCACCAGCGCCCACGGATACAGCTCGACGGCCATTTCTCCCCCACCGGTCGAAACCCGCCATTCTTGTAACGACGTCACCCGTGTCCCCTTCCAGCCAGCCCGGCGGCTACCCGCTCACACGGATCCCACGCGTACACGGGCGGTGCCGACGCGGCGACGGAGCAGGCGGCCAGCCTGCCGGGCGGCAGCCCGGGCAGCCGGGCGAGCCACTGCCGGATCATGGCCGCCACCTCGTAGGCCCTCATGGTCTCGGGCGCGTCGAACTCGATCCACCGGGCCAGATCGTTGCCCGCCTCCGGCGGGAACCGCATGCTCTGCCCCGCCCACACCGACCGGATCCCCATCCGGTACGGCCTCAGCCCGGCCAGCCGGACCCCACCGGCCCCGTCGGCCAGCAGTTCCAGCGACTCCCCGACGACCCCGGCGGCCATCCCCGGCGCGCCGACGGCCAGCTCGCACGTCACCGGCGTCTCGGGCGGGATCGCGGCCATCAGCCGCCGCAGGTTGACGGTCATGCCGTTCAGGCCGGTCCCGGCGGCCAGGAAGTCGATCCGGGTCATGGTGATCGTCAGACCGCGGCAGCGGGCCAGCGCGTCGCGGGGGAAGGCCGCCACCCGTACGGCGTCCAGCCGGCCGGACCACGGGCCGCTCGGGGGCGGCAGGTCCCTGCCGGTCACCCAGCGAACGCGCTCGCCGGTGCCACCGTGCCAGTGGGGCCGGATCACCCGTTCGGGCGACCATTCCCGCCATTCGACCCCGGCCAGCGCGGGAACGCGCCGCAGCGCCGCCACCTGCTCGGCCACCAGCCGCCCGCACAGCGTCACCCGCTCCGCCCCCAGGGCGCGCACGAGCGCGAACGCGGCCGGGAGCTGCTGGGCGGCGTCCACCACGACCTGGGCCCGCCGTCCGGTGGCCGCCCGCTCGGCCAGCTCGAGCTCGGGGCCGAACAGCTCGCACCGGGTGGCCGCGCCGAGCACGTCCCTGCTGCTCTGCGTGCTGCCCTCGGCCAGTTCCAGGTCGTCGATGGTGAGCCGGACGGCGGGGTCGGCCGCCAGCCGCAGCGCCGTGCCGACCGCTCTGAGGTGCGCGTCGTCGTACGCCGCCCGTTCGAGGACGGCCGCCGCCGCCAGGGCGGACGGCGAGTGGCCGGCGGCGGCCCGCAGCCGGGCGGGGTCGGCCAGGCGCCGGACGAGGTGCTCGTTGAGGTCGAGCACCTCGCCTCCGGCCGGTGGCACGACCTCGGCGGTGAAGTCGGTGAACGGAGGCACGACGTACAGGTCCATCAACCGCCCTCTCCAGGCCACGGGTACGGGTGCGCCGCCTTCGGCCGGGGACGCCCCTGGCCCACGACCTGATCACACGGCTCCCCCACCGCCGCGCCACCCCACCCCTCCACCGGCCCGCCCGCCCCGGAAGGCGAGCCCACCTGTCTGTGCCGGTGCCCGGAACGTGCCTCGGCACGGACCTCGCCACGGACCTCGCCACGGACCTCGGCGCGCACGTCAGTGCGGGCGTCGGTTTGGGTACCGGCTTGGGGGTCGGCGCGGGTGCTCCGGGCGGGACGCAGGTAGACGCAGCGCAGCTCTGCGGTGAAGCGCTGCTCGCCCTCCCGCAGCCAGCACCCCTCCGGCCCTGGCAGCGCCTCCGTCACCGTGAGCCGGTCGGCCGCGTCCGCCAGCCTTCCCAGTTCTTCGATGAGCGCGGGCGAGCGCGTGTCCACGAAGACCGGCCTGCGCTCGCGCGCCGACGAGACGAAGAACGTGACCGGCAGATCGTGGATCTCCCGCAGCCGGGCCATGGCGACCAGCAGCTCGCGGTCGCCCGCCGCCTGCCCGAGCGCCCCGAACGAGGACCGTCCCACCCGCCACCGCCGCCGCGAGATGACGACGTTGTCCCAGGTCAGCCGAGGCACGCGGGGCAGGTCTCCGAGCCGGAGCGGCCGGATTCTGGGCAGGGCCAGCGCGGTGTGCAGGGCGGTGTCGTGCTCGCCGTTGTGGAACAGCAGCGGCTCCTCCATGCCCTTGGCGTGCAGGAGGGCACGCCGGCCGTCGCTGTGCACGTACAGCTCGTCGATCCCGACGCGGCGCCGGCGCGGGTCGGCGGCCACCCCGCCGAGCTCCAGCACCGGCCCAGGCAGCTCCAGCGGCACCAGCCCGTTGGCACGGCGGGAGATGACGTTGAGCGCGGTGAACCCGGACAGCGCCCGCCTGATCTCGGTGTCACGTTCGGCCAGGCAGGCGGCGCCCTCCTCGTGGAACTGCAGCGCCCACGGCGTGAGCAGCACGGCGTCGTGGAGGTCGCCGAGGATCAGCGGGGTCGTGCCGGCCTCGTACGCCTGCAGCGACGACGCGGCCACCATGACGTCGGCCGTGCAGAGCACCGGCGCGGCCGGCGGGGCGGGCTCGTCCAGCAGCCCGGCGAGGTTCAGCACGGTGGCCCCGGCCGGCGCGTCGCGCACGATGGCCGCGATCCGTGCCGAGAGGTGGTCGGCGTGCTGGATCTCCAGATCGCCGGTCGCCCGCAGCGCCTGGGACAGCTCGAACGTGCCGGCGCCGAGCCTCCCGGCCAGCAGCCGGTTGGTACGCAGCCTCGTCAGCTCGGCCTCCGCCGCGAGCAGGTCGAGCACCCGGGGCACCCGGCTCTCGAGGTCGGCCGCCAGCCCGCCGCCGGCCGTCACCTGCAACGTGCCTGCGGCGGCCTCGTGCACGATGACCCCGTCGTCGCGCCCCCCGCCTCCGGCCAGGGCCTCGATCCGCCGCTGCACGGCCAGCTTCACGTCGGGCGAGGCGGCGGGATACTGCCCGAGGAGCTCGGCGAGCTCCCCGACCCGCCGCCCGAGCGGCAACTCGCCGTCCGGCGCGGGCCGTGGGCCGGTCGCGGGCCGCCTGAGCTGCGCGGGCACTCCCGACGCCATCGCGGACGCCCGTGCCGACGTACCGGCCGCATCCCCACGCGAAGACCTGCCCACCGCGTCCTCACGCGAAGGCCCGCCCGCCCCATCCCTACGCGACGAAGACGCACGAGCCCCATCCCCACCCCCAGAAGCGCCCCCCACGTCCCCGCGCGAGGACCTACCCCCCGCGTCCCCACGCGCGGACGGGTCCGGAGTGGGGGCCTGTCCCTCTTTGAGGTCGCATCCGTCGTCCGCCGACCGCCGCTCGGAATCCGGGAGCGCGTGGCCCGGGGTGGCCGTGCCGTGGCGGAAGCCGCACTCGCACACGGTGTCCGGCAGCCCCCTGCCGGAGGCGGCGGGCTTCGGGCTCCGGCCGCGGCTCGCGGGAGTCCCCGGTCCACGAGCGGGCTGCGGCGTCATCCGCACCCCGGCGGCGGCCAGCCGTTCGCGGAGCCAGCCCAGGGTGTCGGGGATGGTGGCGGGCGGGCAGAGGTCGTGGGTGAGCAGCCCGCGGCGGACCGCCACGGCCAGCGCCGCCGAGGCCCGTTCCATGCCCGTGCCCGACTCCGCGGCGATCTCGGCCAGCGTACGCTCGCCGTCGCAGTGCCCCACGAAGGCGGCCCCGTCGGGCACGGCCCTCGTCCACGTCTTGCGCCGCGGCACCAGCCCCGCCACGATCCCCGGGTCGGCCAGGATGCGCTGCTGCAGCGCCTCGCCCACCCGCGCGGCCGGGTACGCCATCCGCCGCGCGCACTCGCGATGCCCCTCCCAGGTGTAGCCGCTGGCCCCGCCGGGCTCGATCGTCGCGTAGTTGATCGGCCCGAAGCAGCCCGCCGTCCCGCTCTTGGCCGACAGCTCCTGCAGGTGGGCGGCGATCTGGCGGCGTGGTTCGCCGCTCTTGCCACCGCGCCGCAGGTCCCGGTAGAGGCCGGGCGAGGAGCACACGAGCGCGTCGAGGAACCGCTCGTCGGCCACGATGCCGGCCATGGCGGCCCGTACGAGCGCCGCGTCCCCCGAGACCATGCCGGTCAGCGTGAGCCTGGCCTCCTCCAGCAGGCCGGTCACCTTGTTCCAGGCCGCCAGCCAGTCGCCGGGCGCGAGGGCGTCGGCGGGCAGGGGGCGCAGGTCGCGCAGCCGGCCGCGCAGACCGCGCGACAGCCGCCCGCTTCCCGCCGGGCCGGCGGGTACGCCTGCCGTGCCCTCCCCGCCCTCGGCGAGCAGGTCGAGCGCCTGCCTCTCCAGCTCTACGACCGCCACGGCCGCCTCCGCCGCCCTCGGGTAGGCGAGGGATAGCACCAGCGCCCAGGGGAACCCCGCGCTCCGCACGACCACGGTCGGCAGCAGGGTCCAGTCGCGTTGGCGCACGCGGTCACCCGCCCCGGCTCCCGCGCGTTCGATGTCCATATGGACCTCTTCCTTTCCTGGCATTAATGGAAGTGGCGCGCCTCAACTCAGATGCTTACAAGATCAATTTTCTGTGTCAATGAGTTCGCTGATTAGAAGAAAATGAGAGTTCACGATTCGGTCGATCACGACCCACGCAGAATGGGCCGCCAACACAAACAAACCCCGCCATAAGGGACGCCACTGTTTACTTTCCGTAGTTCATCTGCCTATCCTGCCTGTACAGAGCGTCAAAGCCCGGCCGCGATCTCTTTGACCGCCCAGATCGCCAACAATTTCGACGGGCATTCAAATAAACGCGATCTGTTTTCTTCCCGCCGTTCCGGGAAATCGCTTTGCCGCGCAGTTCGGGGGCCGTTCTCATTCGTCAGGGCAAGGTGGGGTCAAGGGCGCGCGCCAGCGGGCGGCGACGGCGAAACGGGCTGATAGAAGATGACATGGGAGGTGACGGGGACTGGTGATGGATGATGGGCGGCGGGGCGTCACGTTGCCCGGGGCGGGCCGGGGCGGGGTCACCTCCCGGCTCCGTACGCCGGTGTTCTGGGCGGGGCTCATCCTCGTCACCGCGGTGGTGGCCGCGCTCGACGTGACCACGGGCACGGCGGTGCGCCTGTGGCCGCTGCTGATCTTCCTGCCCGCCATCGTCTCGGGTCTGGGCACGGTGTGGCAGACGATCGTCGCCTCGGCGTGGGTGGTGCTGGTGGAGACCGGGATCGCCGCGTACCTGGGCGGGGAGGTGGACGACAATCTTCTGGCGGCCGGGTTCACGACGGTGTTCGGCGTGCTGAGCGTGATGGGGTGCCGCTACCGCGTGCGGCGCGAGGAGGAGGTCTACCGGCTGCGCTCGGCCGCCGCCGCCCTCCAGCGGCTGATCGTGCGCCCGCTGCCGATGCGTACGAAGGACGTGCTCGTCGATGGCCTCTACCAGCCGGTGGAGGAGGACGCGCTGGTGGGCGGCGACATGTACGACGTCGCCCCCTCCCGCTGCGGCACCAGGGTGCTGATCGCGGACGTCCAGGGCAAGGGCCTGCCCGCGATCGGGACCGCGCTGGCCGTGCTGGGATCGTTCAGGGAGGCGGCCTACCGGGAAGACCGTCTCACGGGCGTCGTGAACGCCCTGGAGAACTCCGTGGTCAGGCAGAACTCCTTCGCCACGCGGACCGGTGAGCCCGAGCGCCTGGTCACCGCCCTCGTGCTCGACATCGGCGCGGAAACGGTGGTCGAGGTGGTCGACTGCGGGCACATCGCGCCGTTCCTCATCTACGGCGGCGACGCCCGGCAGGTGAACCTGGGCGAGTCCGCCGTGCCCCTCGGTCTGGCGGAGCTGACGACGGCGCGGCGGCAGGGCGCGCGTTTCACCTTCCCGGTCGGGGCGACGCTGCTGCTGTGCACCGACGGCGTCACCGAGGCCCGCGACCCCGGCGGCGCGTTCTATCCGCTGGAGGAGCGGCTGCGGGCGTGGGCGCGCGACCCGCCCGCGAACCTCGCCGCGGCGCTCGGCGCCGACCTGCGGGCCTTCACCAGGGCCGCGCCGCGCGACGACATCGCCGTCCTCACCCTCCGCAGAATCGCCCACCAGAGTGATCTGCAGGGTTATCAGCAGGGCGGGTCGTAGGGCTGTTCCGGTAGATACCGGTTCCATTCCGCGACCGTGATCGGGTCTCCGGCGACGGCGCAGACGTGGGCCGCGACGCGTTCGGCGTCCATGCTCCACAGCCGTACCGACTTGTCGGCTCCGCCGGCGGCGAGGATCTTCCCGTCGGGGCTGAAGCCGACCATCCACACCGAGTTGGACAGCCCGGCCAGGTTCGCGTACGTGGTGGCCCGTTCGGGTGAGCGCATGTCCCACAGCCAGACGGTGCCGTCCCCGCTGCCGGCGGCGAGGAGGCCGCCGTCGGGGCTGAAGCTGAGCCAGTAGACGATGTTGTTGGGCCCGGTGAGCGGCCTGCCCACGGGGCGGGGGCGGCGGGGGTCGCGGATGTCCCACAGGCGGATCGTCTTGTCCGCGCCGCCGGCGGCCAGGAGGCCCGCGCGGGAATCGAGGGCCACGGAGTAGACCTCCTGGGTGTGGCCGGTCAGCGGTGGGGCCACGCGGACGGGGCGGGCGCGGTCGGTGACGTCCCACAGGTAGGCGTTGGTGTCGCCGCTCCCGGCGGTGAGCAGGCGGCCGTCGGCGCTGAAGGCGGTGGCGTACACGTTGGCGCCGGCGTCCTCGAGCGTGGCCAGCGGGACCGGTGCGGCGGGGTCGGTGACGTCCCACAGCCGCAGTGTGCCGTCGTCGCTGGCGGCGGCCACGGTGCGGCCGTCGGGGGCGAAGGCCACCGATTCGATGTTCTCGCTCGCGCCGGTCAGCGGGCGCGGCTGCCGTGCGGGGCGTCGCGGATCGGTGACGTCGAACAGGTGGACGGGGCCGTCGAGGGTGCCGGCCGCGACGAGCCCTCCGTCGGGGCTCTGCGCCGCGGCCCCGGACAGGCCGAGGCCGGTCGGTACGCTCATCGGCGGGCTGAGCGGGACCGGGTGACGCGGGTCGGCGATGTCGTACAGCCTGACCGTCTCGTCGGCACCGTCGGCGCCCACGAGCAGGCGCCGGCCGTCCGCGCCGATGGCGGCGGTGAACACGGTGTCCTTCGGGTCGGTGATCAGCGGGCCGGGGAGCGTCCAGAGGCGGGTGGTGCCGTCCTCGGCGGTGGTGATGAGCCCGCGGTCGTCGCCGAGGAAGCGCGCCTCGGCGACCGGCGCGGGGTGCGGCAGGAGCGCGATCGTCCGGCGGGTGGCCAGGTCCCACACCCAGGCCTTGTTGTCGGAGCTGGCCACGGCCAGGGTCTTGCCGTCAGGGCTGAAGTCGGCGAAGTTCACCAGGCCGGCGGGGCCTTCGATGGGGGCGCCGAGGCGGGCGGGCCGTCCGGGCCTGGTCACGTCGTAGAGCCGGACGGTCTTCTCCTCGCCGCTGGCGGCCACCGCGAGGGTTCCGCCGTCCGGGGAGAACGTCACGTGCAGGACGCTGCTGGAGCCGGTGATGGGCGTGCCTATCCGGGCGGGCCGCGCCGGATCGGTCAGGTCCCACAGGCGTACCGTGTGGTCGGCGCTGCCGGCGGCCAGCAGCCTGCCCCGAGGACCGAACGCGAGCGTCTGCACCGCCTCCGTGTGGCCGGTCAGGGGCTCACCGAGGCGCCGGGGACGGCGAGGGTCGGCGACGTCGTAGACGGTCACGGTGCCGTCCGCGCCTCCCACGGCCAGGACGCGGCCGTCCGCGCTGAAGGCGGGGGCCGGGCCGGCGGGAGCGGGAACGGGCTCGCTGACCGGGACCGGCCTCGCGGGGTCGGCGGACCAGAACCGGAGCGTCCCCGCTGCGGCGAAGGCGGCCAGCGTGCGGCCGTCCGGGCTGAAGACGAGCGTCCGCAACGGCTCGCCGCTCACGGGCGTGCCGAGCGCGACCGGTGCCCGATCACCACTGACCCGCCACAACCGCAACACCGCACCCCCGTCCCCCGCACTCCCTGACGGCGCAACACCGGACGGCGCGCTCCCGGGCTGCGGGCCGGTGGACGGCGGGCCCAGCGAGGGCGGGCCGGTGGTCGGCGCCGCACCGGACTGCGGGGCCGTGGATGGCGGGCCCGTGGATGGCGGGCCCGTGGATGGCGCGACGCTGGAGGGGGTGCCGCCGGGATGGGTGGTGGCGGAGGGATGGGTGGTGGCGGAGGGATGGGTGTCGCTTGTCGCCATGAAGCGTCCGTCGGGGCTGAACGCCACCCGTCGCGGTACGCCGGTCGGGCCGAGCAGCCGGGTGACCGACGGCCCGCCGTACGCGCTCAGCAGGCTCGACCGGGCCTCCACCGTGGGCGCCACCCGGTACGCGACCAGCGCCACCTGAGCCGCCAGCCCCGGATCGCTGTCACGCAGCCGGTTGGCGTCGGCGGCCAGTTGACGGGACACGGCCATGTCGCGCTCCTCGGTGAGCGTGCGCTGGCTGCGCAGGGCCAGCGCGGTGGCCGTCACCGTGAGCAGCACGAGCGTGGCCAGCACCGCGACCAGCGACCGCAGCCTCCTCGTACGCCGCCGCCCCGCAAGCAGCCCCTCCTCCTCCAGCCCGATCGAGGCCGCCAGGAAGTCGCGGGTCGAGGACGACAGCTCGTCCCGGTGCCCGCTGTCCGCCCAGTCGCGCACGGCGGCCAGCCGGGCGCCCCGATAGAGGGAGGCCGGGTCGTACCCCTCGCGCTCCCAGGCGACGGCGGCGTCGGCGAACTGCTGGGCGACGATGAGCCCGGCCCGGTCGGCGTCGATCCAGGCCCGCAGCCGGGGCCAGGCGTGGATGAGGGCCTCGTGGGTGATCTCCACGGCCTCGGAGCCGGCGGTGATCAGGCGCCGTTCGACGAACGTGTCCAGGACGTTCTGGATCTCCTCCGGGGACGCGTGCCCGGAGTCGGCCAGCAGCCGGTCCCGCGTCAGGCGGCGGCGCGTGTCCGCCATGTCCTCGGCGACGTGGACCAGCCGGATGAAGATCCGCCTGGCCAGGTCGCGCTGGGCGGGCGGCAGCTCGGCGTACGCCGACTCGGCGGTGTCGGCGACGGCGCCGCTGATGCCGCCGCAGCCCCGGTAGTCGAGCACGGTGAGCCTGCGGCCCCGGCTGCGCTGCCAGGTGGCCAGCAGCGCGTACGACAGCAGCGGCAGCGCGCCCACGTCGTGGGCCGCGCCGGTGCCCCCTTCGGCGGTGAGCGGCCGCAGGTCCCGCAGGAGCAGCTCGACCAGACCGTCCTCGATGCCGAGCCGGGCCTTCCTGGCGGGGCTGACGATCGCCTCGCGCAGCTCGTCCTCGGTCATGGGGCCGATGACGACCTGGCCCTCCTGCATCGCGCGGGCCAGCCGGGGGAAGCGCAGGACGTGGGGGTAGAAGTCGGCCCGTACGCCGAGGACGACGAGGGTGCGCGCGTCCGGGTCGGCCGCCGCCGCGCACAGGGCGTCCACGTACGCCCGCCGCTCGGCGGGATCGTCGCAGGCCGTGAAGACCTCCTCGAACTGGTCGACCACGAGCACCAGCCGGCCGTCCCCGGCGGCCCGCCGGCACGACTCGCCGCACCGCTCCGGCTCGGCCCACAACTCCTTCACGCCGATCCCGCTCTCCGGGAGCCGATCGGCCAGGGTACGCAGGGGGTCGGCACCGGGGGTGAGCAGGACCACGGGCCAGCCGTCCGAACCGGCCACCCCCAGGTCGCCCCGCAGCAGCGCCGGAATCAACCCGGCCCGCAACACCGACGACTTCCCTGACCCCGACGCCCCAACGGCCACCAGAGGCCCCCAGCCCCGATCACCACCACCACCGCCGCCATCCACGTCGGCAGCCACGTCGGCAGCCACGTCGGCAGCCACGTCGCCATCCACGTCGCCATCCACGTCGGCGGCCCCGCGACCGCCGTCGCCATCACCCCCGCCATCGCCGGGCGTCGCATCGCCAGGCATCGGATCCCCGGGCGTCGCATCGCCGGACATCGGATGGCCTGGCAGCGCAGCACCAGGCATCGGAGGGCCCGGCAGTCTGGCCCGTAGTTCGTGCAGCAGGAGCCGGATGGCGCGGTCCCGGCCGTAGAACCAGCCGGCGTGCTCGGCCTGGAAGCTCTCCAGCCCCCGGTAAGGGCTGGGCGCGCCGGCGGGCCGCCGCCCCGGCGCCCGGCGGACCTCGGCGAGCCGCTCCAGCCACAGCTCCACCGTGGCGGGATCGTTCACCCCGCACGCCGCGAGGATGCGCACCAGCACATCCGGCTGGGTCGCGGGCGGCAGATGCGCACCGCCGAAATAATCCCCGGCCGTGCTGTCAGGTATTCCGGCCGCCCTGGCGACGTCCCGGACGGTCAGCCCGGCGCGCTCCCGCAATGTCGTCAGCGCGCGGGCGAATCCGCTCCTGCCGGTGACCTGATCTGATGTGGTGCGCCCGGATCGCGTCCATTCATCGGCCATGGCGTTCTCTATCCAGGAAGCCAATACGCCGGCCCAGTGTAACCCCGCCCGATTGCCGTCCGAATGGTCTGGGCCCGCCCGCCAGGAGATGCGGGCGGGCCCAGTGTCCAGGAGCCGTGACCTGCGCGGTGAGGTGCCGGAGTGGCAGCTCGCGACTACCCCGCCGCGACCGGCTCCATGGTTTCGGTGGTGATGGAAGTGGTGATAGAAGGTTCCGATCTGGCCCCGCCGAGTTCCCAGCCGTCGTCGTCGTGGATCCAGCCGGCCATGCCGGTGTCAATCCCGTAAGCGACGCGGTTTCCCTCCATGCATGCCATCCCTTTGGTCTTCTGCCCGGTGCCCCGAGTCAATTCTGAAGAATTGACCTAAGGTGCAAAAAGGCCACCCTGTCCCGTTCCGCAGGTCGATTTGGCATGGAGGCGTGATGACAGGGGAGAATCCCATTCTGGAGATCGCGGGGCGGTGCATGCGGGCGCTGGCGGCCAGGGGCGAGCCGACCTCGATGGCGGCGATCGCGCGCCGGCTCGGCCGTGACGACAGCCTGGTCCGGCGGATCCTCAAGGGCGAGCGGCCGATCCATCCCGACTTCCTGCGGGATCTGGGGCTGTACGCGGGTGTGCCGGTGGCGGAGTTGTTCCACACGATGGGGTGGCTGCCGGAGAGCGAGCTGTCGGCGCAGGAGCTGGCCGCGCTGGCCGACGAGATGAGGCGGGCGGTGGGCACGCTGGAGAAGGCGGAGCCGTACCTGGCGCAGCTCGCCCAGCCGGCGCCGGCCGCGCCGGTCATGGCCGCGCAGCTCCTGCTCGACGACCCGGCCGCGGCCGAGCGGTTCGAGACCCGGCTGTCGCAGGTGGTCTCAGGAGACCGTTACCGCGCGGCGACGGCCACCGTCGCCGAGCTGGGCCCGCGGCCCGGCGTGCGCGCGCTGCCGGAGCGCGAGCTGGCGGCGCTGGCGGCCGCCTCCGCCCTGCACGTGCCGCGGGGCCCGCACGACGAGTTCGCCCTGGTCAGGCTGGAGCTGCGGGCCAGGACGCGGCGCCGGCTGAACAACGGCCAGGAGTACGCCTGGCAGGGCGGCGCGGGCCAGCGGACCTGGCGGCAGGCGGCCAGGGACTGGCCGGCGCACCTGCTCGTGCAGTGCGCCATCAGCGGCCGCCAGTTCCCCGCCGGGACCGTGCCGTGGACGTGCCCGGAGCCGAGGACGATCGTGATGATCGGCGGCCGACATGGGACGGGCGTGGCCGCGGCGCTGCTGGCCGAGGCGCTCGGCTGGCAGTTCGTCCTGGTCCGGAAGAACATCCTGGTGACCAGGTCGGGCCGCATCGGCGCGGTCCCCATCGACGCCGTACGCTCCCGCAACCGGAGCTGGATGGCCGTCGCCGAGCACATCGCCCGCCGCGACGCCGAGCGCGAGCCGTGGCCGGCGGTCGTCCTGGTCCGCCCGGCGGCCTTCGTCGCCGACGCGGGCGGGCTGTCGGAGCCCGAGGTGCGCGCGCTGCTCGCCACCCCCGCCAGGATCGTCACGGCCCGCCCGCCGGGGGCGTACCTGCGCTGGTGGGGCCGGCGGATCGAGGGCGACTACGCGCCCGGCCGTCACGACGGCGAGAGCCAGAGCCGGCGCATCGCCGGGCACTACGACGGGCTCGCCCGGCATCTCGCGCGGGCGGAGCGCCCCGCCGGGCACGATCTCTTCCTGCGCGTGCCGCCGCCGCGGGGCACGCAGGAGGAGATGCTGCCCGCGCAGGTGCCGCATCTGCCCGGCGAGGTCTTCGACCAGACGGTACGCGTGGCGTGGGCGACGCTGTCGTGGCTGTCGGAGGTGACGCGCACCCCGATCCGGGCGCGTCCAGGCCGGCTGCGGGGCTGGCAGACCCGTCTGCAGGCCGACCCGGACGCGGTGCTCCCCCGCCTCAGCGGACCGGAGTGAACGACTCAGCGAACCGGGGCGAGTGAACCGTCGTCGCCGTCCTCCTCGCCCCAGTCCGATTCGCCGCCGCCCCCGTCATTGGGTCCGCACGCGCGCTCGGTGTCCATGACGTCCCTCCCCTGGCGCCGGTCGATGGACCCAGGAGAGCTCGGTCAGCCCCGTACGGGGAAGCCGTCCGGCAATGCTCGGACAAGGTCGGACGAAACATCATGAACCACAACCTCCTGCGGCGCGTACCTACACACGTCGAAAAGGTCCATGGAGGTGTCGTGGAGCTCAGTCTCTTGCGGGCGCAGGCGCACAGCCCGTCGTACTTCTCACTTATGCGCAGCTCCTCGGGAGAGCGCGCCCCGGTGGACTTCTGCATCCCGTGCAACCCATATTTTCCAACGCCGGACATCTTCGAGCATCTCGGGAGAAATCTGGAGACGATCCTCAAGTTCTATCCCAGCGACGCGGGCACGATCACCGAGGAGCTCTGCTCCACGCTCGGGCTCCACCCGAAGACCGTCGCGATGGGCAACGGCTCCACCGAGCTGATCACCTGGATCGACCACCTGCTGGTGCGCGAGAGCCTGGCGGTGCCGATCCCCACGTTCGGCCGCTGGACCGACCAGCCGCTGGAGACCGGCAAACGGGTGGACATGTATCCGCTGCTGGAGGGCCGCAACTTCGCCCTCGACGTCAACGACTACGTCTCGTTCATCCGCATGCGCGGCTCCCGCGTGGCGGTGATCTGCAACCCGAACAACCCCGACGGAGGCTATCTGCCCAAACACGAGGTCCTGCGCCTGCTCGACGAGCTCATCGACCTGGACCTGGTGATCGTGGACGAGTCGTTCGGCGACTTCGTCGACGCCGAGCCGTATCCGGGCGTGGCCGCGGAGGCGGCGGTCCGGCCGAACGTGATCGTGCTGCGCAGCCTGGGCAAGAACTTCGGCCTGCACGGCATCCGCTTCGGCTACATGGTCGCCAACCCGGCGCTGGCCGGGCGCGTACGCGACGCCCTGCCCAAATGGAACCTGAACTCGTTCGCCGAGGTCGTGGTGTTCATGATGCGGCAGTTCATGGGCGAGTACGAGGAGAGCCTCAGACGGCTCAGCAGTGACAGGCGGGCGATGTTCCAGCAGCTCAGCACCATGCCGGGGCTGTCGGTGTTCGCCTCGCAGGGCAACTTCCTGCTGGTGAAGCTGCCGCCGGGGCACGACGGCGTGCCCTTACGCGACCACCTGCTCACCGAGCACGGCGTGTACGTCCGTGAGTGCGGCAACAAGCTGGGCACCACCAGCCAGTTCCTGCGCCTGGTCGTACGCCCCCAGGACGACGTACGGCGGCTGCTGATCGGCATGACGCAGTTCCTGTACTCGGGCAGCCTGCACGAGATCCCCGTGATCGGCCTGCACCACAGGGCCGTCAACCCGCTGTCGGCCTGATCCGGCCCGTCCCGGCCCGCCACGCCCCGGCGGGCCGGGAGGCCGCCCGGAACCTTGCGGGGGCCTGTCGCCCGACTTTCGCTGTGATTTCACCACTTGCTGGGATGCGCCGACGCTCCTCGGCCGATGTAAGCTGTCCCGGCTATCCCCTTACAGCATAAAAAGTCGGCCGACGATGGAAGGTTCCGTGCGCTCCAGCCACCAGGCAAGCACCGTCCAGCCCCGCGACCACACCGCCGCGGACAGCCACGACAACATCCAGGTCCGTGGCGCCAGGGAGAACAACCTCAAGGGCGTCTCCCTGGACATCCCCAAACGGCGGCTCACCGTCTTCACCGGAGTGTCCGGCTCCGGCAAGTCCTCACTCGTCTTCGACACGATCGCCGCGGAGTCCCGGCGGCTGATCGACGAGACGTACACGGCGTTCATCCAGGCGTTCATGCCGAGCCTGGCCCGCCCCGACGTCGACGCGCTGCGCAACCTGAGCGCGTCGATCATCGTGGACCAGGAGCGGATGGGCGCCAACGCCCGCTCCACCGTGGGCACCGCCACCGACGCCCACACCATGCTGCGGATCATCTTCAGCCGGATCGGCGAGCCCCATGCCGGCTCCGCCTCCGCCTTCAGCTTCAACCTGGCCGAGGGCATGTGCCCCGGCTGCGAGGGTCTGGGCAAGGCGTCCGAGATCGACGTGGACGAACTGGTCGACCGGGAGCTGTCGCTGAACGAGGGCGCCATCAAGGCCCCCGGGTACACGGTGGACAGCTGGCCCTGGCAGGTCGTGGCCGGCTCGGGCCTGTTCGACCCCGCCGTCAAGCTGAAGGACTTCACCGCGCAGCAGTGGGAGGACCTCCTCCACAAACCCGCCACGAAGCTCAAGTACGGCTCCAACAACTTCACCTACGAGGGCCTCGTCCCCCGGGTCAAGCGGAGCTACCTGGGCAAGGACCGCGAGTCGATGCAGACGGCGGCGCGCGCGTTCGCCGACCGGGCGGTCAAGCTCGCCCCCTGCACCGCCTGCGGCGGCTCCCGGCTCAACGAGGCCGCCCGCGCCTCGCTCATCCAGGGCAGGAACATCGCCGACTGCTCGGCCATGCAGATCAACGACCTGGCCGACTTCGTGCGCGGCATCGGCGACCCCACCGTGGGCCCGGTCCTCGACGGGCTGCGCTCGACGCTGGACTCGCTGGTCGAGATCGGCCTCGGCTATCTCAGCCTCGACCGCGAGTCGTCCACGCTGTCGGGTGGCGAGGCGCAGCGGGTGAAGATGGTGCGCCACCTCAACTCCAGCCTGACCGACGTCACGTACGTCTTCGACGAGCCCACGGCCGGCCTGCACCCGCACGACATCCAGCGGATGAACAACCTGCTGCTGCAACTGTGCGACAAGGGCAACACGGTGCTCGTGGTCGAGCACAAGCCGGAGACGATCGCGATCGCCGACCACGTCGTGGACCTGGGCCCGGGCGCGGGCAAGGACGGCGGGCGGCTCTGCTTCGCGGGCGACCTGACCGGGCTGCGCTCCTCGGGCACGCTGACCGGCCGCTACCTGGACCACCGCGTACGCCTGCGCGACGACGTCCGCCGGCCCACCGGCCACCTGCCCATCAGGAACGCCACCCTGCACAACCTGCGCGACGTGAGCGTGGACATCCCGCTCGGCGTCCTGACCGTGGTCACCGGCGTGGCGGGGTCGGGCAAGAGCTCCCTGATCCACGGCCACGTGGCGGGCCTGGACGGCGTGGTGGTGGCCGACCAGTCGCCGATCCGAGGCTCGCGCAGGAGCAACCCGGCCACGTACACGGGGGTGCTCGACCCGATCCGCACGGCGTTCGCCAAGGCCAACGGGGTCAAGCCGGGCCTGTTCAGCGCCAACTCCGAGGGCGCCTGCCCGGCCTGCAAGGGCATCGGGCTCATCTACACCGACCTGGCCATGATGGCCGAGGTGGCGTCGGTGTGCGAGGAGTGCGAGGGCAAGCGGTTCACGCCGGAGGTGCTGACGTACCGGCTGCGCGGCAAGAACATCAGCGAGGTCCTGGAGATGCCGATCTCCGAGGCCCGCGACTTCTTCCCCACCGGCCAGGCCGGCACGATCCTCGACCGGCTCGTCTCCGTCGGCCTCGGCTACCTGGGGCTCGGCCAGCCGCTGACGACGCTGTCCGGCGGGGAGCGGCAGCGGCTCAAGCTGGCCATCCACATGGCCAGGAACGGCAGCACGTACGTGCTGGACGAGCCCACCACCGGGCTGCACCTGGCGGACGTGGACCAGCTCCTGGCCCTGCTCGACCGGCTGGTCGAGGACGGCAACTCGGTCATCGTGATCGAGCACCACCAGGCCGTCATGGCTCACGCCGACTGGATCGTCGACCTCGGTCCCGGCGCCGGCCACGACGGCGGCCAGGTCGTCTTCTCCGGCACCCCGGCCGAACTGGTCGCCAAGGGCGACTCTCTCACCGCCATCCACCTGCGCGACTACGTCGACCGTCCCTGAACACCCACCGGCGGCCGGGGACACCCCCGGCCGCCGTCCGGAGGTCCGTCGGAGACGGCGCGGGGTTCAGACGGCCAGGCGGGCCAGCACGCGGGCGAACTCCGGCGGCGGGGCCACCACGAGCCGGGTGTGCCCGCCCTGCGTGACAAGGTCGGCCTTGATGAGCGTCAGCCGCTCCTCGTGCCACCAGTACACCTGCGAGCTGAGCCCCTCGGTACGCTCCGCGTGCACCCGCAGCCGCTCGATGGCGCGCACCACCCCGATCCCGTCGACCGGATGCACCAGCAGCGTGTACGGGTCCGGCAGCACCACCAGCACCCCGTCCGCCGGCACGGCGAGATAGTCGCCCAGCCACCGCAGATGCGTGGCGGCGTAAGGGCCGGCGGCCGTCAGCCGCGTCACCGGCGTGCCCGACAGCTCGATCAGCTCGGTCACCAGCCGCTCCTCGCGGCCGACGTTGGCCACGGCCAGGTCGAGCGCCTGCCCCGACGGCAGCGGCCAGCACCCGGCCTCCTCGGGCCGCACGGCGCGCGTGCCCACGGTGAGCAGTTCGACCAGGTCGGCGTTGAGGTGGCGCCCCACGACGCGGGTCAGGTCGGCCACCTCGTCCACGGCCTCCACGCGGGTCCGCAGCAGCGGCCCGGCCTGCCGCAGGTCGCACACGTCCAGCCGGTCGCCGGCGGTGGCGACGGCGTGCACGAGGTGCTCGGAGACGAGCATCGGCCAGTCCTCCCTGGCCCTGCGCCCGGCCTCGCGCCGCAGCCCCGTGAGCTTGACGACCAGTTCGCCGTCGCCCTTGAGCGTCACGGAGGACCCGTCATGGGCGAACTCGAAGGAGTATCCAAGGGACTCCGCGACGAGCGCGAGCAACGAGTCGAGGTCGACGTCCTCGATCGGCCGGCGCGAGGGCTCTCGGTCACGCCCGAACAAGTTCACGCGCCGTGTCCCTTTCTGTCGGATTCGTCCCCCCTACCTTGCCTGCTCGCCATCGCGGATCGGACCAGCTAGGGAGCACGATTCGGTATCGATAACACCAAGCTCACCCAACCACAGACTCATCTGCGGCGACCCGTGTCCGGCCGCGAGCCCGGCCACCACGGGCACGCCGAGCGACCCCAGCCGGTCCTCCAGCACCGGGTACGGATCCCCGCACCCCACCCACGACCCGAGCGCGATCCCCCGCACCCCGTCGAAGGCCCCCGCCTGCAGCAACTGGGTGAGCATCCGGTCGATCCGGTACGGCTCCTCGGCCACGTCCTCCAGGAACGCGATCCTGCCCTCGAACGACGGCTGCCAGCGGGTGCCGCACATCGAGGCGAGCAGCGACAGATTCCCGCCGGTCAGCACGCCCTCGGCCCGCCCCGGCGCCAGCACCCGGTCACCCCGGACGGGCTCGGACGCGCCGAACAGGGCGGCCCGCAGGCTCTCCCAGGTCAGCGGCTCGGGCCCGTGCTCGTCACCGGCGATGACGTCACAGGCGACCATCGGCCCGTGCACCGTCGGCACGCCCAGCTCGATGGCGAACGCGTTGTGCAGCGCCGTGATGTCGCTCGAGCCGATGAGCACCTTGCGCCCGGCCGCCCGCATGGCGTCCCAGTCGAGCAGGCCGAGGAGCCGGCCCGCGCCGTAGCCGCCGCGGGAGCAGAACACCGCGGAGACGGCCGGGTCGCACCAGGCCGCCTGCAGGTCGGCGGCCCGCGCGGCGTCGTCGCCGGCCAGGTAGTCGAGCCGCTGGCGGTCGAGCGCGTGCGCTCCGGTCACCACCTTCAGCCCGAGTCCCTCGATCCGCTCGACGCCCCGCCCGAGCAGGACGGCGGCGGCCGGCCCCGACGGCGAGACGATCGCGACGGTGTCACCTTGCTGCATCGATCAACTCCTTGACGAGCGTGGGCAGCGCCTGGCCGATCGGCTCTCTGATCACCTGATCGGCGAAGGGGTCGTAGGGCGTGGGCTCGGCGTTCACGATCACCAGCCGGGCGCCGGCGTCGAGCGCCTCGCCGCACGGCCCGCGGCGGGGTGCACGGTCAGCGAGGTGCCCACCGCCACGAACACCCGGCACGAGCGGGCGGCGCGCAGCGCCGCGTCCAGCACCTCGGGCTTGAGCGACTGGCCGAACGAGATCGTGTTCGACTTCTGGACGCCGCCGCAGCGCGGGCACGGCGGGTCCGCCTCACCCGCTTCCACGCGGGCCAGCACCTCGCTCATGGGCGTGATCAGGTCGCAGGACAGGCACTCGGCGCGGTGCATGGTGCCGTGCAGTTCGATGACCTTCTCCGGCGACGACCCCGCCCGCTGGTGCAGCTCGTCGATGTTCTGGGTGATGAGGGCGCGCAGCAGCCCCGCCCGCTCCAGGTCGACCAGCGCGTGATGCGCCGCGTTCGGGCGGGCGTCCCAGGCCGGCGATTCGAGCCTGGCCCGCCACGAGCCGCGCCTGACGTCGGGGTCGGCCACGTAGCGGTCGATCGTGGCATTGGCCTCGGCCTGCGGATTCCTGGTCCAGACGCCCTGCGGCCCGCGGAAGTCGGGGATGCCGGAGTCGGTGGAGACGCCCGCTCCAGTAAGGACCGACACCGGGGTTGGCTCGTTCACGTGGGAAACGGTGTCACACTTGTCCCTCGTATGCGACTTCCGCCCCACATACTCGTGGTCAACGGCATCAAAGTCCGCCGGCCGGTCTTTCTGCTCGGTGCTCCGCATTCCGGCGCGGACCTGCTGGCCCGCGCCCTGAAACGCTCGCCGGGCTTCCACGTGACGATGGGCCGCGCGAGCGTGGCGCACGTGCTGTACGCCTTCGCCCGCAAGCCGTCCATCGCCCGCACGTCGGGAGCCGTGCGCGTCATGCGCGACGCGCTCGCCGAGTCCTGGCAGGTGCTGCCCCGCTCCTGCGGCACGTGCGCCGAACCGTGCCGGGACGCGGGCGGGGTCACCGGCACCGGTCCCTGCGTGTCGGTCGCCGACGTCACCCGGTTCGGCGACGGCAGCCCCGACCTGATCTACAGCGCGCCCGTGCTGCTGCAGGCGTTCCCCGACGCCCGGTTCGTCCAGCTCATCCGCGACGGCAGGGACGTGGTGTCCGACATGCTGGCCGACCCGGCGTGCCTGGCCTGGTTCAAGCCGTCCATGCTGTCGGACCAGACCGAGTTCCCCAACGCGTTCCTGGGCGTCAACAAGGACGAGCACCTCGAACGCTGGAAGGGCATGCCGGCGGCGGGCAAGAGCGCGCTGCGCTGGCGCAGCGCCGTCCGGCTGAGCGCCGAGCTGCGCCGGGCCCTGCCCGAGGGCCAGCTCCTGACGCTGCGCTACGAGGACCTGGTCGGCAAGCCGCCGCAGTCGGCGGCGACGCTCACGGAGTTCCTGGAGACACGGGTGTCGAAGGCCATCCTGTACGGCGCCGCCGTGCCCAAGGTCGGCGCCTGGCGCACCCGGCTCAGGCGCGACGACCTCGAGCTGGTGCGGAAGGTCGCCAGGGAGGAGCTCACGCGGCTGGGCTACCAGAAGAGCTGAACTGGGTGCGATAGAGCTCGGCGTAGAGCCCGCCGCGCGCCAGCAGCTCCTCGTGCCCGCCACGCTCGGCGATGCGCCCGTCGTGCACGACGAGGATCTCGTCGGCCTCCCTGATCGTCGACAGCCGGTGCGCGATGACCAGCGACGTGCGGCCCTTCAGCGCGGTCTTCAGCGCCACCTGCACGGCCGCCTCGGACTCGGAGTCGAGGTGGGCGGTGGCCTCGTCGAGCACGACCACGCGCGGCGCCTTCAGCAGCAGCCTGGCCAGCGCGAGCCGCTGCTTCTCGCCGCCGGACATCCGGTAGCCGCGGTCGCCCACCACGGTCTCGAGCCCGTCGGGCAGGCTCTCGACGAGCTCACCGATCTGCGCGGCCCTGAGAGCCTCCCAGATCTCCTCATCGCTCGCCCCGGGCCTGGCGTAACGGAGGTTGGCCCCGATCGTGTCGTGGAAGAGATGAGCGTCCTGCATGACCACGCCAACGGTGTCGCGCAGGGAGTCGAGGGTGGCGTCGCGCACGTCGAGCCCGTTGACCCGGACCGCGCCCTCGTTGACGTCGTAGAGGCGCGACACCAGTGAGGTGATCGTGGTCTTGCCCGCGCCGCTGTGACCGACGAGCGCGACGAGCCGGCCGGGGGCGGCGGTGAACGACACGCCCTTGAGCACCGGGTGGGACGGGCTGGTGTCCTGCTTGGCCACCGACTCCAGCGAGGCCAGCGAGACCTCCTCGGCGGCCGGGTAGCGGAAGCTCACGTCGTCGAACTCGATCGTGACCGGCCCGCCGGGCACCGGCACGGCGCCGGGCCGCTCGGCCACCATGGGCTTGAGGTCGAGGATCTCGAAGACGCGGTCGAAGCTGACGAGCGCGGTCATCACGTCCACGTGCACGTTGGACAGCGACGTGAGGGGGCCGTAGAGGCGCATGAGGAGGGCGGCCAGGGCCACCAGCGTGCCCAGCTCGAACGCGCCGGAGACGGAAAGGACGCCGCCGATGCCGTAGACGAGGGCGGTGGCCAGGGCGGCGATCAGGCCGAGCGCGACCCGGAACACGGTGCCGTACATGCCGACGGTCACGCCCACGTCGCGCACCCGGGCGGCCCGCCGGCCGAACACCTCGGCGTCGTCCTCCGGGCGGCCGTAGAGCTTGGCCACCATCGCGCCGGCCACGTTGAACCGCTCGGTGGTCACCGAGCTCATCTCGGCGTCGAGCTGCATCTGCTCGCGGGTCAGCACCGACATGCGGCGGCCGACGAACTTGGCGGGCACGATGAAGATCGGCAGCAGCACCAGGGCGACCAGCGTCACCTGCCACGACAGCACCAGCATCGCGCCCAGCACCAGGACCAGGCTGACGACGTTGGACACCACGGACGACAGGGTGCTGGTCAGCGCCCGCTGGGCGCCGATCACGTCGGTGTTGAGCCGGCTGACCAGCGCGCCGGTCTGGGCGCGCATGAAGAATGCCACCGGCATGCGCTGGACGTGGTCGAACACCTCGGTGCGCAGGTCGTAGATCAGCCCCTCGCCGATGCGGGAGGAGAACCACCGCTGCACGAGCGTCAGCCCGGCGTCGACCACCGCGAGCCCGGCGATCGCCACGGCCAGCCCGACGACCATGCCGGGCCGCTTGGGCAGGATGCCGTCGTCGATGATCGCCTTCATCAGCAGCGGGTTGGCGATCACGATCATGGCACCGGCCACGACGAGCGCCAGGAACGCCGCGATCTGCCGGGTGTAGGGCCGCGCGTAGCGCGCGATGCGCCGCACCGTGCCGGGCCGCAGCCGCTGCTTCGTGACCGACTCGTCGCGCCGCAGCGACGTCATCATGCCAGGGCCGAAGCCCCCACCCATCATCGCCATCCGGGGGTTCCTCCTTCGTCCCCGGAGTCAGCGCCCCCGAGGCGCCTCGCGATTCCCGAGTCCGCTCAGCGCGTAAACACCACCCGCGAGGCCCTGCGCGCCGCTGAAAGCGCGCCGGGTCATGTAAGGAGCTCCGGGGCTTGATCCGCCCAGGGGTTCCAGGGTTGCATGAGCATCCCGGCGAGTTCGGTGGGTGGCGATGAGTGCGG
>NZ_JBFAIM010000121.1:0-20747 GCF_040654715.1 Nonomuraea sp. NPDC050643
GCCGCCCCGCCTGCGGGCGGGCCGGGGCGGGCGCCGCGCCGCCGCTCCCG
Organism: Nonomuraea sp. NPDC050643; assembly: GCF_040654715.1. Classification (NCBI taxonomy): domain Bacteria; kingdom Bacillati; phylum Actinomycetota; class Actinomycetes; order Streptosporangiales; family Streptosporangiaceae; genus Nonomuraea; species Nonomuraea sp. NPDC050643. The sequence continues at coordinate 51 of NZ_JBFAIM010000121.1, forward strand.
TCGTCGCGTCCGTGCCGCGCCACGGCCGGGACGACGGGAGCGGGCGGGGGTTTCTCGTGCAGCGGTTCGGGCTTGACGACCTCGTCGCGCAGGACGAACGCGTACGGCAGCCGTTCGCGGTCCATCGCCGCCCAGCCCGCGTCCAGGCACGCGCCCAGTTCGCTCCCCTTGTCGGGCACCAGCGCGTGCCCGATCCGCATGAGGTCGAGCAGCGGCCCGGTGATCTCTCCCATGAGCCGGTGCTGCGGCTCGTCGGGACGGCCCGGCTCCCCTCGCCAGGTGACGACGAGGGGTACGGGGATGGCGGCGGGGTGGTTGAGCGAGGTGAGCGGGTTGACCATGTTGCCGAGACCGGAGTTCTGGGCGATGACGCACGCGGTCACGCCGGCCAGCCAGCAGCCGGACGCGATGGCCACGGCCTCGCCCTCGACCGTGGCCGGCAGATAGCCCGGCCCGGAGGCCACCCGGTTGATCAGGGGGGTCAGGTAGGAGCAGGGCACCCCGGTCACGTCGGTCACGGCACGTGCGGTCAGTCCGTCCAGCAACTCCTGAGCGTCGATCACGAGGCCGGCTCCTGGGCGTTCACGAGTGCGGCAACGTGGGGCACCTCGTCGCCGTACCGCTTCTCGTCGGCGGCGAGTTGCTCGTACTTCATCAGCGAGAACAGCTCGTCCAGCGAGGCGATGCCGGCCTCCACCGCCGCCGGCCCGTTGTTGCGGAGCGACCTGCAGGCCTCCCGCATCGCGGCGACCGAGGCGCGCATGCTCTGGTTGGCCCAGATCACGCCGGAGATGCCGAGCTTGACGTACTCCTCCATGGGTGTCGCGTGATAAGTGGTGGGCGCGATGAGCAGGGGCAGGGCGGTGCCCCACTCCCGGGCGAACTCGGCGATCTCCTGGACCGTGGGCTTCCTGGAGTGGATGAAGAGGGCGTCGGCCCCGGCCTGCCGGTAGGCCTCGGCCCTGCGCAGCGCCTCCTCCAGTCCCGCGCCCGCGATGAGCGCCTCCGTCCTCGCCACGACGACGAAGTCGGGATTGTCCAGCGCCTCGCGGCAGGCGGCGATCTTCCCGCAGAACTCGCCGATGGGCGCGAGCACGTGGTCGTCGCCCACGAACGAGTTCATCTTCGGGAAGAGCTTGTCCTCCAGGCACACGCCCGCGGCGCCGATCCGCTCGGCCCGCGCGGTGAACCGGCGGGCGGTGTTGAAGTTGCCGTGCCCGGTGTCGCCGTCCACCAGCACCGGCAGCCCGGACGCCTCCACGACGCGGGCCGCCATGTCCAGCAGTTCCGTCCAGGAGGCCTCGTCGCTGTCACGAACCCCCAAGGCCGTCGATATGCACAAGCCCGACGCCCACAGTGCGGGGAATCCGGCCTCCGCCGCGATGCGAGCGCTCAGGCCGTCGTGCGCACCCATGAGAACGACAGGCTCGGGACCGCCGAGCAGCGCCCGCAGGGCGGCGCCCGGGTGGGGCGCCAGGTCTGCCATCGACATCTTGCGCTGCTTTGTGCCGTTAACGCTCAATGGTTCTCTCCTTGTCTTGGTCAGACGACCCGGCACTCGGCCGGCGGCAGACCGCCGCTCAGCACGGCCATGACGCCTTCTGCGACCCGCCGTCTGAGACTGCGTTCCGACTCCATGGACAGGAACGCGCGGTGCGCGGACACCACCACGTCGTCGTGGTCGAGCAGCGTGCGGGTCACGGGATTTTCGTTGGGATCCTCCGGGCTGAACACGTCGGAGGCGAAGCCGCCCAGCGTGCCCTCCTGGAGCGCGTCGCGTACGGCGGCGACGTCGACCAGCAGGCCCCGGGCCGTGTTGACCAGGAGCGTGCCGGGCCGGGCCCGGCCGAGGGCGGCGGCGCCGACGAGCAGGCGGGTCTCCTCGGTGAGCGCCGCGTGGATCACCACCGCGTCGCAGGCGGCGAACAGCCCGCCCAGGTCGTCCACCGCTTCGACGCCGTGACCCGCCATGAGGTCGGCCGACACGTACGGGTCGTAGGCGAGGACCCGGCCGTAGAAGGCGTGCAGCTTCCTGGCGGTGGCCCGGCCGATGCGGCCGAAGCCGGCGATGCCCGCCACCCGCTTCGACAGGCGTCTGGGGACGCCGCCGGCGTGGATGTTCCACCGGCCCGTCTTGACGAGCCGGTCCTGGGTGCAGATCTTGCGTTCCAGCGCCAGCAGGAGCGCGAGCGTGTGGGTGCTCACCTCGTCGCCGCAGTAGTCGGGGACATTGAAACCGGCGATGCCGGACGCGGCCAGCAGCGGCGCGTTGAGATTGTCGACGCCCACGCCGCTGCGGGCCACGACCTTGCAGGCCGGTACGGCGTCCAGGAGTTCCTTGGTCACCTGGCACCGGTAGATCACCAGCGCGTCGGCGCCGCGCACGTGCCGCAGGAAGTGCGGCCCCTCGGTCACGTAGCCGTCGGTGAACAGGCCCAGGTCCAGGTCGGCGTCCGCGCCGAACACCTCGCGCTCGATGCCGGCCAGCGCCGGGTCGGGCCGGCCCGACCCGTCGAGGGCCCAGGCCGGATCGGTGTAGACGATGCGCATGACCCTCCCTAGGAGTCGTAGCCCCAGCTTCGGCCGTCACGCCGGCCTCGGCGCAGCGTCGCGGCCGCGGCGTAGGTGTTGGTCAGCTCGTACAGGTCCAGGTAGGTCAGGTGCCGCCCGGAGCCGAGCTTGATCAGGGACCCGTCGCCCGACCAGCGGTGCTTGACGAAGGGCGCCACCCAGGCCGTCCCGTCCGCGGCCAGCTCGCGGGACGCGGTCCCGCCGTCGGCGGTGACCCAGTCCAGGCGCAGGCTGCCGCCGGTCACCAGGTAGTGGGTCTCCCCCGGTTCGAGCAGGTCGCCGCCCGCGTCACCGCGTACCGACAGGTAGAGGCCGGAGAGGTCGGGCAGGTGCGGCGCGCCGGCCAGCGAGGTCACCCGGTAGCCGAAAAAGTCGCGGACCTGCCGCCGGCACTCGGCGACGTTCATGTACGTCTTGCCGACGTCGTCGTGCCGGAGATCCCGGCGCAGCAGGAGCCGGTCGTCGAGGCCGAGCCGCCAGCCGAGCTCGCGCAGGTCCTCCACGGCCCCGTATTCCAGCGCGGCGGCCAGCTTCTCCCCGCTCATGCCCAGCTCGGCGGCGGCCGAGTCGATGGTGTGGCCGCGACGGGCCAGCAGGAGGCCGGCGAGCGCCTTGGGTGACGGCTCGCTGCCGAGCCAGCCGAACAGCTCCGTCGCCGCCGGTTCCGACCAGTCGTTGACGTCCTCCAGCAGGCCGGCCAGATTCGACTGACCTGTGTAGGACACGATGCGGGCCGGGACGTCGGAGGCGAGTGAGTAGCTGTGGGGGCAGTAGGAGGGCTCGAGGTAGGAGTCGCCGACGATCCACGGGTCCTCGCCGCCGTTGGCCTCGATGACCTGCCAGGTGGCGTCGGTCAGCTCCTCTCCCCAGCGGCCGTGGATGTCGCCCGGCCCCAGGTTGACGGTGATCGCGGGCTCCAGGTGCCCGTTGTTGAGCGCCGGCACGCGGCCCGCGGGGCAGAGGATGTCCAGGATGACCGGCGCGACGGCGCCCGGCGGCGCGGCCATCGTGTAGTAGTTGTAGAAATGGATGCCGTCGCGCTGGATCGGGCGGCGGGTCTCGCCGAGTTCCGCGGCCGTCCGGGTCACCACGGTCAGGTCGCGGCGGCCGCTCTCGGTCAGGCGCTCGGGCTCGACGCCCAGCGCGCGCGACAGAGCGCTCACCTCCGGTTCGGGCCACTCGTCGCCGCCCGGCTTGTCCAGCAGCGCCGCCAGGCGCGCGCGGCCGAGTCCGGCGGCCTCGGCGACCTGCCCGACCGTCATCTTGCGTACGTTCATCCAGTGGACGACCTTGAAGGTGTCAAGGCGCATGCTCGCCTCCGAGAAGTCTCCGAGCGATGGTCAGGACCTAGCGGTGGGTGCGGTGGGGGGATGACGCGGACGTCACCACGTCCGGGATCGGGTCACGAGGTCAGCAGCCGGATCAGCGTGGGGACGTCGAGGTTGCGGGGGTTGTTGCCGGCACGGTCGTAGCCGAGCGCCTGGCCCGCGATCCAAGCCGCGTCCCGGCTCAGGTCGGGCGCCCGAGGCAGGTCGGCTCGGGCCAGGAACGCCTCCACCCGGCCGGCCAGGGCGGCGGCGTCGCCGGCTCCCGCCGCGGTGGCCACGGCCGCGATGGCCTCGCGTACCCGCCCGGCGCCCCGGGCATCGGCGCAGTCCTCCGCCTCCACCTCCGCGTTGAAGCGGATCACCCGGGCCAGGGTGACGCCGCACGCATGCCCGTGGCCCAGGCCGTACCGCAGGGTCAGCGGGTAGGACAGGGCGTGGCACAGGGTGGTGCCGGCGATGGCGATGGCCCTCCCAGACAGGTGCCCGGCGAGCAGCAGGGCCTGCCGGTCGCCGGCGGCCGGCGGGTGAGACGGCCGATCGAGCAGCTCGGTGAGCTGGGCCCAGGCCGCCGCGCCGAGCGTCTCGGCCCGGGCGTCCGCCCTGGTGGACCACGCCGCCTCCACGCCCTGAGCGAGCGTGTCGAGCATGCTGCCGGTGAGCTGTTCCGGGGGGAGGCCGAGCAGCAGGTCGGCGTCGAGGATCGCGGTCGCCGGCCGGACCGGATCGCCTCTGAGGGAGAGTTTACGGCCCCGCGCGACGTCCCAGATGGTGGCGAACGGCGTGGTCTCGGCACCGGTGCCCGGCGTCGAAGGCAGGGCCACGACGGGCAGGCCCTGGCCCCGTACGTCGTTCTCGCACGCCTGGGCCACCAGCGCCGGGGTGACGTCGGGCCCGGTGGCCAGGGCCGCGGCGGCCTTGGCGGCGTCCATGACGCTGCCGCCGCCCACCGCCACCACGACCTCGGCGCGGTGCTCGCGTAACGTGCGGGCGAGCCGCGCGACGGAGGCCGGCGTCGGCATGCCCGACTGGACGCACACACGCGGACGGAACGGGCGCAGCGCGGCGAGCAACCCGGACGACCATGGGCGGCCGGGGAAGCCCGCGCCGGTGACCAGCAGGACGCGCGGGGAACGCCGCCGGTCGCACGCCACGGCTTCGACCTCTTCGGCGACGGTGACGGCACGGCCCGCGCCGATCAGCGTCCGCGGACCATCGAACAGGAGCATTTCAACAGAGACAGGAGGAGCAGACATGAATGGTAGACCTCTTCAGCACTGAGAGAAAGCTCGCGGTGCTGCTGGAACCGCAATGCAATTGGCAAATCGTCACCGACCGGCCGCCCTCTCATTGCGCCAACACAACACAGTGACTCGAACGAGCACAAGCGTTCACGGGTAATCATCGCGCGACGTCCTGTGACCACCGCCTGGCCCGTTCGTTGAGTACGGTGAGGTTAAGCCGTGGTTCACCAGGACTTCATGCACGCTCGTGCCGTATATTACGGTTCGATAACATCAAATGAAGGCCCGTCGCCGCCATTTTCCTTTTCCCGGCCCCGCCGCGACAAGAAAACATAAAGATCAACTTAGGGAGGCGGATGCCATCATCACCAAATGCGATTCACCCAGTCCCGTCCGGCCGCCCCGTCATGACTTCTCCCGGTTCGGCCCTGCCTCGTCCCATACCCCGTATCCCCATGACCGCTCATTTCGTTGAGCGAAGCGCAGATCGACGTATCCAGAGAAGGCAGGGCCGACCATGAGAGGCTTCACCAGACGACGTTTCATCCAGACCGTGGCGGTCACCGGTGCGGCAGCCGGGACGATGCCCGCGCCGGCCACAGCGACCACGACAGCGACCACAACGGCGACCACGACAGCGGCGGCGACCAGGACGCTCACCTTCACCGGCGTCACCAACGGCACCGTGGCCGTCTCACCCGCGGCCGACCGGCTCATCGTGGAGACGCAGGGCATCCTGTGGTCCCTGCCCCGGGCGGGCGGCACGGCCAAGGCCCTGACCTCCGCCGATCTGGAGCCCACCCGCCCCACCTGGTCCCCCGACGGCTCTGCCGTGGCCCTGTGCGCCTACAAGGGAGGCGGCTTCCACATCTGGACCATGGCCCCCGACGGCTCCCGGTTACGCCAGCTCACGAAAGGACCCTGGGATGACAGGGGCGTGAGCTGGTCGCCCGACGGCAGCCGCGTCGCCTTCTCCTCCGAGCGCGGCGGAGACCCGGCGGCGGGCAGCTTCTATCACATCTGGACGGTGGACGTCCGGTCCGGCCGGCTGACCCAGCTCACCGACGGGCCACAGAACGACTATGACCCCGCCTGGTCGTCCGACGGCCGCGTCCTGTTCGTCCGCGCCGACGCGGTGAGCGCCAGGACCATCGCCGCCGTGCCCGGCTCTGGCGGTGCGGCGAGCGTGGTCCGCACCGTGGACAGCGGCTCCGTGACGTGCCCCGCCGTCTCCCCCGACGGCTCCCGCGTCGCCTACGTCCAGCTCACCACGGACGTCAACGGCCCGGTGGCCACGCTGGTGGTGGACGGTGTGCCGGTCACGACGGGCGAGGACGTCTTCGCGGTGCCGCCCGTCTGGGTGTCGGCCGACGAACTGCTCTACCTCGCCGACGGGCAGGTCCGCACCCGGCGGGTGGGGACACCCGGCAACGCCGTGGCCATCCCGTTCACGGCCGCCCTCGAAGTGGCCCGGCCGGCCTACCGGCCGAAGAAGTACGACTTCCGCTCGACCGAGCCGCGTGCCGTACGCGGGATCAACCAGCCGGTGCTCTCCCCCGACGGCAGGTCGGTGGCCTTCACCGCGCTCAACGCCCTGTGGGTGCTGCGGTCCGGCGACGAGCCGCGCAAGCTCGTGCAGGCCGCCCCGGAGCACTACGTGCAGGGGCCCGCCTGGACGCCCGACGGCCGCGGCGTCCTCTACTGCAGCGACAAGGACGGCCTGAACGCCGTCTACCGGCACGACCTGGCCGGCGGCGCGGAGACCACCCTCGCCACCGGCGGCCGGGTCAACCCCGCGCTGTCGCCCGACGGCGCCAGGCTCGCCTGCCACGACATGACGGGCAACCTGCTGGTGCGCGACCTGGCCACCGGGCAGGAGCGCACGCTCGTGGCCGCGCTGGGCGGCGGAGGGCTGCCGGGGGCGCCCACGTGGTCCCCTGACGGCCGCTTCCTCGCGACCGCCGACCGCAACCGGCTCACGTTACGCTTCCGGGAGGGCTACAACCTCATCCGGGTCGTCGACACGCAGACCGGCCAGGCGGTGCTGCACGCGCCCCTTGACCACACGTCGCTGTCGGACCGCTACGCCTCCGGCCCCGTGTGGTCCCCCGACGGCCGGTCGATGGCGTTCGTCGCCGAGACCGCGCTGTGGGTGCTCCCGGTCGGGGCGGACGGATCCCCGGCAGGACCGGCGCGGCGGATCACGGACGAGCCCGCCGACTTCCCCTCCTGGTCGGGTGACTCCCGCTCGATCCTCTACCTGTCCAACGGGACGCTCCGCACGATCCGGCGCGACGGAGGCGGCCGGCGTACGCTGCCCGTGCGGCTCCGATACCGCCGCCGCACGCCCGCCTCGTCCGAGGTGACGCGCATCCACGCCGGCCGCCTGTGGGACGGCACCGGGGAGCGCGTCCGCCGAGACGTGGACATCATCGTGCGCGGCAACAGGATCGCCGGCGTCGAGCCGCACCGAGAGCCGCGCGCCGGCGAGCGATTCATCGACGCCACCGCCCATACCGTGCTGCCGGGCCTGTGGGACTCCCATGTGCATCCCTGGAACGCGACGTACGGCAACCGGCAGAACCTCGCCAACCTGGCCTACGGCATCACCTCCACCGTCTCCCTGGGCGGGTTCGCCTATGAGGGCGTGCGCATCCGCGAGGCCCTGGCGGCGGGCGAGCTGGACGGGCCGCGCCTGTTCGCCACCGGTGAGCTCATCGACGGCGACCGGGTGGCGTACACCATGGGGCGCGCGCACCGGACCCGCGAAGGACTGCGCCGCACGCTGGACCGGGCGGTGGCGCTGGACTTCGACTTCGTCAAGACGTACGTGCGCGCCCCCGGCTGGATCATGACGGAGGCGGCCCGCGTCGCCCACTCCGAGCTGGGCGTGCTCGCGGGCAGCCACCTGGCCTACCCCGGCGTCAACTCCGGCCAGGACGTGACCACTCACCTGCAGGCCACCCAGCGGCTGGAGCAGGGGCACCAGGTCTCCACGATGGGCCGCGCCTATCAGGACGTCGAGGAGATCTACCGGGAGCCCGGGTTCCACCTGGTCGCCACGCCGTTCTCGGCGCTGCAGCTCCTCGGCGCCGCGCCCGAGCTGGCCGACGACCCGCGCGTGGCCGCGCTGTTGCCGCCCTGGGACGTGGCCCTGATCCGGGCGACCGCCGCGGAGGCGCCCACCCAGGCCGAGCTGGTCCGGATCGAGACCGAGGTGGAGGTCTACAAGCGCATGCTGCGCGACGAGGCCGGGGGAATCGTGCTGGGCACCGACTCGCCGCTCTACCCCGTCGGCCTCCACCTGCACCTGGGCCTGCGCGCCCTGCACATGTACGGGGTCACGCCGCTGCAGGCACTGCGCATGGTCACGTCGCTGCCCGCGAAGGTGTTCGGTGTCGGCGACCAGCTCGGCACCGTCGAACCGGGCAAACTGGCCGACCTCGCCTTCGTGGCGGGCGACCCGTTCGCCGACTTCGCCAGCCTGGTGCAGACCACGATGACCATGCGCGACGGCGTGCTGTACCGGCAGGAGGACCTGGTGGGCAGGCAACCGCGGGCCGTCTCACCGGCGGCCGCGACGACCGACTGGATGGCGGTGTCCCGCTTCATGCGCAAGGACGGCTGCTGCTCCGACCATGGGGGGTGACGTGAGCGTCCGTCAGCGGGTCCGGGTCTCGATGGGCTGGCGCGTGGTGGTCGCCCTGGCCATCACGCAGACGGTCGGCTGGGGGGTGCTCTACTACGCCTTCGCCGTGTTCCTCGGTCCGTTGCAGCGTGACCTGCACGCCTCGGCCAGCCAGGTCACCGGCGCCTTCACCCTCGCCGTGCTCATCACGGGGCTGGCCGCGCCGCTGGTCGGCCGCCTGCTGGACCGGTACGGCGGACGCGGCCTGATGACCGCCGGCTCCGTCGCCGGGACGCTGGCGATGCTGGCCTGGTCCCGCGTGGCGGACGTCCCCTCTCTTTACCTGGTGCTCGCGGCCATCGGCGTGGCGTCGGCGCTCGCGCTCTACGAGCCCGCGTTCGCGGTCGTGGTGGCCTGGTTCGACCCGGAACGGCGGGCCAACGCGCTGCTGGCGGTCACGCTGGTGGCCGGTTTCGCCTCCACGATCTTCCTGCCCCTCACGGGACTGTTCGTGGAGCGCTACGGCTGGCGCACGGCCTCGGTGCTGCTGGCGGTGATCTTCGGGGTGACGACGATCCCGCTGCACGCCTTCTTCGTGCGCCGGCCGCTGCGGGCCGACCCGGTGGAGCAGGCGTCCGACGAGAAGGAGGCCGAGCTCGACCACGTGACGCTGAGGCAGGCCGCACGCGGCCGGGCCTTCTGGCTGCTGGCCGTGGCGTTCGTGGCGCACAGCGCGGCCATCGCGATCATGGCGGTCCACCTGCTCGCCTACCTCGTCGAGCTGGGTCACTCGCCCACGTTCGCGGCCGCGGTGACGGGCCTGCTCGGCGTCCTGTCGGTGACGGGCCGGCTGGTCGCCACCGGCCTGCAACGGCGCTTCCGTCCCGCGGCGGTCACCGCGTCCGTCTTCGCCCTGCAGGCCGTGGCCGTGGCCGTGCTCCCGCCCGTCGGCGGCAGCGCGGCGGGCGCGATCGCCTGCGTGATCGCCTTCGGGATCGGCTTCGGCGTGGGGACGATCGCCAGGCCACTGCTCATCGCCGAGCGGTACGGCGCCCACGCCTACGCCACGATCGCCGGGACCCTGGCACTGCCGATCATCCTGGCCAAGGCGCTCGGCCCGCTGGGCGCGGCGATCCTCAGCCAGGGGCCCGGCTACCCCGCGGTCATGCTGGTGGTCGCCGCGTGCAGCGTCGTGGCCTCGGCGTTGCTCGTCGCCTACGCCAAGTCCTGACCGGCTTCGCCGTCCCTCCGCAGGGCGTCGAGCCGGTCGGCCACGGCGGCCACGAAGTCCTCGGTGGTCAGCCAGGTGTCACGGCCCGCGAGCAGCGCCAGGTCCTTGGTCATGTGACCCGACTCCACGGCCGCCACACAGGCTCGCTCCAGCGTGGCGGCGAACGCGGCGACGTCCGGGGTGCCGTCCAGCCGTCCCCGGTGGGCCAGGGCGCGGGTCCAGGCGTAGATCGACGCGACGGGATTGGTGGAGGTCGGCCGGCCCCGCAGGTGGAGCCGGTAGTGACGGGTCACCGTGCCGTGCGCCGCCTCCGCCACCGCGGTGCGGCCGTCCGCCGTCATCAGCACCGACGTCATCAGCCCGAGCGAGCCGAAGCCCTGCGCGACGAAGTCGGACTGCACGTCGCCGTCGTAGTTCTTGCACGCCCAGACGAAGCCGCCCGCCGACTTGAGCGTCTGGGCCACCATGTCGTCGATCAGCCGGTGCTCGTAGCCGATTCCGGCCCGTTCGAACTCGTCCTTGAACTCGGTCTCGTACATCTCGGCGAACGCCTCCTTGAAGCGCCCGTCGTACGTCTTCAGCACCGTGTTCTTGGTCGACAGGTAGAGCGGCAGCGCCCGGTCCAGCGCGTACCGCATGGTGGCCCTGGCGAAGTCGCGGATCGACTCGTCGAGGTTGTACATCCCGAGCACGACCCCTGCGCCGCGGAGCGTGGCCACCTCCCTCTCGATCGGCTCGCCGCCGTCGTCCGGCACGTAGACCAGCCGGACGACACCGGGCCGCGAGACGGCGAGCTCGGTGGCCTCGTACTGGTCGGCGTGCGCGTGCCGACCGATGACGATCGGCCCGGTCCAGCCGGGGACGAGCCGCGGGATGTTCCTCATCACGATGGGCTCGCGGAAGATGACACCGCCGAGCAGGTTGCGGATCCGGGCGTTCGGCGAGGTCCACATCTGCTTCAGCCCGAATTCCTCGACCCGCGGCTCGTCCGGGTTGATCGTGGCGCACTTGACGCCCACCTGGTGCTTCTGGACGGCACGGATGGCGTCGAGCGTCACCTGGTCGCCGGTGGCGTCCCTGTTCTGGATCGACAGGTCGTAGTAGTCCAGCCCGACGTCCACGTGCGGGAGTATGAGGCGGTCCTTGACCAGCCCCCAGATGACCCTGGCCATCTCGTCACCGTCGAGGTCGGTCACCGGGCCGCGCACCTGGATCTTTCTCATGGTCGCCGCCTCCCCGCTACGCGCCGCGCTCGTCGGTCTTGGCGTCTCCCGGAACCTTCCTCAGCAGGTCGGTCAGCGTGCTGGTCCGCCGCTCCTCCAGCGACCGGACGCAGGCGGCCAGTTCTTCGCGCAGCGCGGGGGTGATGATCGGCTCGGTCAGCCCGGTGAACTTGGCCATCGCGGAGGCCCAGTCGGCGGGGCGGCGGAAGTGACCCGCGTAGTCGCTCTTCTCCCGTTCCAGCACGGCGCCGTCGCGGGTGAGCACGCGCACCCGGCAGGCCAGCTCGTCGGGGAACCTCGCCGTGTACTCGGGCCGGTTCCTGATCACGACCCGGGTGAGCAGGTCCTGGACGTCGGCCGCGACCACCCGCTCGGGCGCGTACTGCGCCGGCAGCACCTGGCCGTCCAGGAGGGCGACGGCGAGCAGGTAGGGCAGGGAGTGGTCGGCTTCCTCCTTGGTGCTGATCCGGGTCTTCTCGCCGTCGCTCCCGCCGCCGATGATGTCGTACGCCACGTCGAACGTGTCGAGCTCTATGCCGGTGACGTCCTCGGGGCGCAGCCCGTGCTCGGCGCGCAGCTCCAGCAGCGCCTCCAGCGCGGGCTGGGAGTGCACCTCGGCGTTGAACCGCTTGACGAACGTCCTGGTGATCCTGTCGAAGCCCGCGCGTTCCCAGTCGATGGTGAACGGGCCGCTGATGGCGTCCATGAGCCCCTTGCGCCCGTCGAGCGCGCCGAGCGGGCCGGTGAGCCCGCGGGCGGCCAGCAGCGCCAGGTGTACGGCCTCCGCCGCGGCGTACGGGTAGGCGAGGCCCTTCCAGTGGGACAACGACGTGCGGGTGACCCGCAGCGCGTTGAGCGCCGTACCCGCCATGGCCAGCGCGTGCGCGGCCTGGCCCGCGTCCAGCCGCAGCGCGCGGGCCACGCCGGAGGTGGCCGCGTAGCCGGCGTGGGTGACGTGGTCGAAGTGCCGTGCCCGGACCGGCCCTTCGTCCCCCAGCCTGCACTGGACCTGGTAGGCCACCGCGAGCGCGGTGAGCAGTTCGCTGCCCGGCAGGTCGCGGTACTCGGCCGCGGCGAGCACCGCGCCGATGTTGTCGCTGGGGTGGCAGGTCTCCCCGGGGGCGATGTAGGAGTCGTTGAAGTCGAGGTAACGGACGAGCGCGCCGTTGTAGAGCGCGGCGTCGCGTGGCGCGGCGTGGCCGCCGCCGACGAGGGACACGAGCGGGGCGCCGCCGAACTCGGCGATGTCCTGACGCAGGATCGCGATCGGCGGGCCGTCCAGGGCCCCGATGGCGCAACCGAGAGCGTCCAGCAACCGGATCTTCAGCGCTTCGCGCGCCTCGTCCGGCAGATCCTCGAACTTCGCCGACGTGGCGTATCTGGCCAGGTGAAGGGTCATGGGCTGGTCAGCCATGCGTGCGGCCTCTCTCTGCGGGTGATGGGACTGGCACGGTGGGTCCGCCGGCGAAGGCGGTGACGGGCCTGATCAGCCGATTGCCCGAGCGCTGCTCCAGCAGGTGGGCGCCCCAGCCGGCCAGCCGGGCCATCGCGAACGTGGCCGAGAACAGGGACCTGGGCAGCCCGACCGCCTCCATGACCAGCGCGGTGTACAGCTCCACGTTGGCACGGAGGGTGCGTCCCGGTTTGGCCTCGTCCAGCAGGACGGCGGCCTGCTTCTCGACCTGCTGGGTCAGGGCGAGGCGGTCACTGCCCAGCCGGGCGGTGACCTCGCGCAGCACCTCGACACGGGGGTCCACCGCACGGTAGATGCGGTGGCCGAACCCCATGATCCGCTCGTCCTTGAGCAGCCGGTCGCGCAGCCACGGCTCGACCTGGTCGGGTGAGCCGATCTCGTCCAGCATCTCCAGCACGAGGGTCGGGGCTCCCCCGTGCAACGGCCCGCCCATCGCGCCGAGCGCGCCGGCGAACGCGGAGCCGAGGTCGGCGCCGGTGGAGAAGATGACCCGGCCGGCGAAGGTGGAGGCGGCCATGCCGTGCTCGGCGGCGACCATCAGGTACTGCTCCAGCGCCCGGGCGTGCGCCTCCGGCGGCGGCTCACCGGAGATCATGTGCAGCAGGTTGGCCGCGTGGTCCAGGCCGGGATCCGGGGGCACGGGCTCCAGCCCTTGCCGCAGCCGGTGCTGCGCCGCCAGCATGATCGGAGCGGTGACCAGGGTCTGGAGGACCTGGCGGCGCAGCACCGTCCGGTCCAGCTCCAGGACGGGCCGCCAGTCGAGCGACCTGGCCAGGAGCAGGACGGCCGATTGCAGCCAGCCGATGCCGTCGGGCCGCTCCCCCAGCCGGGCCATGGCGGGCAGCAGGCCGGTGACCGCGGGCGGAATCGTGCTCAGCGCCGCGAGTTCGGCGGCGAATTCGGCGCGCCGCGTCGCGTCCGGTAGTTGGCCGTCCACAAGGAGGCACCAGACTTCCTCCAGAGCACAGCTATTGACGAGTTCGATCGCGTCGTAGTCGCGATAGCGGTAGCGACCCAGGTGGCCGTCCACGTGGGAAATTCGGGTATGGCACAGGATTATGTCGTTGAGTCCGTACACTTCGGGCCTGTGGGCGTCGCTCACGGCTTCCATCCTCGGGCTCGTCATCATGGGAATATGGTCACTGGCAGCCCGCCATTAAGGGTGTCAATAGCTGGCGTTCATCTCCTTTCCGCGCACATGAGAGTTGCGCACCGACAAATGATTACAGCCGTGACTCTAAGTTGATCTTTATGTTTGCTTGCGATGGACAGCCGTTCTGATTGGATGAGACACAGCCTTCTTGTGTCATTTCGAATAGCTGCACGGGGGGTTCCCCTGAAGTTCTTCCTGCTTGGACCTGTACACGCCAGCGTGCAAGAGCGGCCTGTCGACCTCGGCGTGCGCAAGCAGCGATTCGTGCTGGCGCTGCTCGCCCTGGAAGCGAACAAACAAGTGACCACCGAGCGCCTGGTGGAGCGGATCTGGCCCCAGGATCCGCCGGTCACGGCCCGCGGCATGATCCACACGTACATCAGCGGTCTGCGCAGCGCCATCGCGCGCGCGAACTGCCCCGGGACGTCCGTGGAGCGCACGGCGGGCGCCTACCTGCTGCGCTGCGACCCCGACCACATCGACGTGCACCGGTTCCGCGCGCTGCTCGCCCAGGCCAGGGTCGGCGACGACGAGACCAAGGTGGAGCTGCTGCGCAGGGCGCTGGCGCTGTGGCGCGGGCCCGCGCTGGCCGGGGCCGCCCCCGAGGAGGTCAGGGAGGCGGTGTGCAGGGGGCTCAACGAGGCACGGCTGGCGGCGGTCGAGGATCTGATCGCCGCGCAGTTGCGGCTGGGCCGTCACGAGGAGCTGCTGGAGGAGCTCCTGGCGCTGGCCGCCGAGCACCCCGGCCGGCCACGGCTGATCGGCGGGCTCATGCAGGCCCTGCACCGGGCGGGCCGCACCGCCGAGGCGCTGGTGATCTACCAGCAGACGCGGCAGCACCTGGGCGACCAGCTCGGTCTGGACCCTCCTGCCGAACTGCAGGAGCTGCACCTGAGACTCGTGCGCAACGATCCGGTGCGCACCCCCGACCCCGCGCCACAGCACCACCCGGCTCCCGCCCCGCGGCAGCTCCCGGCCGACCTGCCCACCTTCGTGGGCCGCGCGGACGTGCTGGACACCCTGCTCGCGCTCGCCGACGACGAGCTGGCCACGTCCACCGTGATGGTCGGGGTGATCGACGGCATGGCGGGCATCGGCAAGACGGCGCTCGCGGTGCACGCCGCCCACCTGCTGGCCGACCGGTTCCCCGACGGGCAGCTCTTCGTGGACCTGCACGGCTTCACCCACGGAGTCGCGCCGGTCATGCCCTCTGAGACGCTGCACGGGCTGCTGTGCGCCCTCGGCGTGCCGCACGAGCGCGTGCCCCGTCAGCTCGACGAGCGGGCCGCGCTGCTGCGCACCACCCTGGCGGGGCGACGGCTGCTGATCCTGCTGGACAACGCCCTCAACGAGGCGCAGATCCAGCCGCTGCTGCCCGGCTCACCCGGCTGCCTGGTGCTGATCACCAGCAGGCACCAGCTCGCCGGCCTGGACGACGCGCACCGGATCAGGCTCGAGGTGCTGCCGCACGACGACGCGATCACCATGTTCACCAGGATCGCCGGGGACGGTCACCCTGCCGCGCTGGTGGCCGAGCTGGTGGAGCTGTGCGGGCGGCTGCCCCTGGCCGTACGCATCGCCACGTCGCGCCTGCGGGCCCGGCCCGCCTGGCCGCTCGCCCACCTGGTCGATCGGCTGCGCAACCGCAACCGCCGGCTGGCCGAGCTGGAGCTGGGGCAGCGCAGCGTCACCTCGGCCATCGACCTGTCCTACCACCAGCTCACCACGTCGCAGCAGCGGTTGTTCCGGCTGCTCGGCCTGCACCCGGGCCCCGACACCGACGCCTACTCCGCCGCCGCGCTGGCCGGCACCACGCTGGACGAGGCAGACCGGCTGCTCGACGACCTGCTGGAGGCCGGCCTCGTCCACGAGCCCATGCCGGGCCGCTACCGGCTGCACGATCTGCTGCGGGCCTACGCCGCCGGCGCGGAGGAATCGGACGCCCAGCGTCAGGCCGCGCTGGGACGGCTCCTCGAGTACTACATGCACACGGCGGCGAAGGCGATGCAGGTCCTGTACCCCTTCGAGACGCCGCGCCGCCCCCGCGCCAAGGAGGCGCCGGCGCCGGCCCGGTCCTTCCCGTCGCCCTCGCACGCGCAGCAGTGGCTGGAGACCGAGCTGGCCAATTTGCTGGCCGCCGCCAGGCAGGAGCAGCCCGGCCACACCCCGCACCTGTCCGCGATCCTGCACCTGCACCTGCGCACCCGCGGCAGCTTCACCGAGCCGCTGCACACGCGGGTGCTGCAGATCGCCAGGCGGACGCGGGACGAGTACGCCCAGGCGGAGGCGCTGCTCAGCCTGGGCGCGGGACACCTGAGGAGCGGCCGTTTCGCCCAGGCCGGCACCCTGCTGCTGCAGGCGCTGGACCTGGCGCGGACGATCGGGCACGTCCCCTTCCAGACCGAGGCGCTGACCGGCCTGGGCGAGGCCCAGTTGCAGAGCGGCTCCCACTCTCAGGCCCACGACTACTTCGAGCGCGCGCTGGTCCTCGCCGGCAAGACCGGGCACCACGCGGGGCAGGCCGACGCCCTCGCCGGGCTCGGCCACGCGCACATCCACGTGGGCCGTCTGAAGCAGGCGAGCGACTGCCTCCACGACGCGCTGACCACCTCACGCAAGATCGGCCACCCGGCCGGCGAGCTGAACGCGCTGCTCGGACTCGGCCACCTCTGCCTGCGCACGAGCGACCGGCGGCAGGCGTGCGAGCACTTCGAGCAGTGCCTCGCGGTATGCCGGCGCACCGGCAACACGATCGGGGAGGCGTACGCGCTGATCGGGCTCGGCTACGTCGGCCGGCGAGAGGAGAGAGACGCGAACTTCGGCCGGGCCCTGACCGCCGCCAGGCGCGCCGGGGACCGTGCGGGTGAGATGTGGGCGCTGGTCGGGCTCGGTCACTGCCACCGACGGGCGGGCCGGCACGACCACGCCGAGGACCGCTTCACCCGCGCGCTGGCCATCGCCGACGAGCTCGGCCAGCCCAACGGGCGCTTCGAGGCCCTGTACGGCCTCGGACACGTCTGCAGGGCGGCGGGGCGGCCCGGGCAGGCCATGACCTATCAGCAGGCCGCGCTGGACCTGGTCCACAAGGGGGATCACCAGCGCGACGAGGCGCGCGCGCTCCACGGGCTGGCCATGGCGTGCCACGCGCTGGGGCGTAAGGACCAGGCCCGCGAGCACCGGGGGCGAGCCTGGCGGATCCTCGCCGAGCTGACCAGGTCGGCGGCCGGTTGATCAGTCCGCCCGGCCGCGAACATCGCATGGGCTGGTTTTGCGACGAAATGTCGTAAACTTTGCGACAGGTTGTCTCGCAAAGGAATGTGAAGCCGTGACGAAGCGCACCCAGAAGTTGATCGTCGTAACCGGAGCCTCCACGGGCATGGGCGCGTCGGCCGCCCGCGAACTGGCGCGCCAGGGATTCCACGTCCTGGCCGGCGTGCGACGCGACCGTGACGCCGACGCCATCCGATCGACCGGCATCGAGCCGGTCATCCTCGACATCACCGAGTCCGAGCACGTGGCGGCGCTCGCCGCGCGGGTCGCCGGCGACCCGCGCCCTCTGCACGCGCTCGTCAACAACGCCGGCATCCAGGTCAACGCCCCGGTCGAAGCCCTGCCGATGGCGCAGTGGCGGTGGGTGTTCGAGGTCAACCTGTTCGGCCACATCGCCGTCACCCAGGCGCTCCTGCCCACGCTGCTGCGCGGCGAGGGCCGCGTGGTCAACATCAGCTCGGTCGGCGGCAAGGCCGCCATGCCCACCTACGGCGCGTACGCCGGCGCGAAGTTCGCGCTGGAGGCGGTCAGCGACTCGCTGCGCCGGGAGGTCGCGCCGCTGGGCGTACAGGTGGTCGTGGTCGAGCCCGGCGGCGTCCGCACGGAGATGGCCGCCCGCGGGATCGCGACGGCGAACCGGCTGGCCGCCCAGATGACGCCGGAGCAGGACGAGCGCTACGGCGGCCTGGTCCAGGCGATCAACAGGCTGATGGCCTCGGGCACCGCGTCGGGCGTGACCGCCGACGCGGCCGCCCGGGTCATCGCGAAGGTCGTGACGACCCGCAAGCCGCGCGCCCGCTACACCATCGGCCGGGACGCCGCCCTGATCACCCGCATGGTCCGGATCCTGTCCGACCGCACGCTCGACCGCGTCATCGCCGCCAACCTGCGCCGCCACCACCCGAAGACGGCCACGGCGCAGCCCGCCGCGTAACCCACCGCGTCCTCCGGCCCGCGCGGGATCACCGGCTCAGGCGCCGGGGCGGGACGCGGACCCGGGGGTGAGAGGATGATCGGATGCCGCGGATCCGGGGAGCCAGCATCGAGGAGCACCACGAGATGGTGTGGGCCGACCTTTCCGAGGCGATGCGGCACCTGCTGATCGAGCGCGACTACGACTCGATCAACATGGGTCACATCGCGGCCCGGGCCGGGCTCGCGCGCAACACGCTGTACAACTACGCCCGCGACAAGAGCGCGCTGGTCCTGCTGCTGACCCAGCGGGCGGGCCGGCCCGCGGTCGAGCGTGTGGCCGCGATCGCCGCGCGGTCCGCGGACCCGGCCGCGGAGCGGATGCGGGAGATCATCGAGGCGGTCCTGGAGGCGTTCACCGACCCGGTCCTGCAACTGATGTTCCGGCCGGGCTCCGGCCCGCCGTTCGCCGAGGCGCCGAAGGGGCCGGACAGCCCGTTCCACGCGATCGTGGTCGAGGTGGAGAACGTCGTCCGGGCCGGCGTCGCGCGCGGAGAGTTCCGCGACGTCGGCGACGTGCGGCTCGCGGTGGAACTGCTGTCCGGTGTCATGCGGGCGGGCGCCGAGCGCATCGGCCGCGAACCGGCCGCCTTCGCGGCCACGGTCCGCGCGGCGCGGGAGATCGTCCTCGCGTCTCTGACCCGCCGCCCGGGTCAGGTGAGGACCGGCTCCACCGTCGTGATCACGTAACGCCCGGCGGTCGCCCCGTTTCGGTCGCGCTCACTCGCGTTCATCCGACTACGCAACTTCACCATTCTTTACCAGAGCTGTCGGCGTTATACTCCTCGCCGAGAGAGCGCTTTCTTGCCAGGTTTCAACCCTCATCCCCCCTTCGGAAGGCAGCCTGCATGAAACGAGCGTTCGTGACGCTCGCGGCCGTGATGCTCGCCACCTGCACGGTAACGGCCGTGCCGGCGTTCACTCACCCCGCGGTGGCGGCACCCGACCCGGCACCCGATTCCCCCTTACCCGCCGAGCTGCGCGCCGCGATGGAGCGCGATCTCGATCAGGACTGGCCGGAGCTGCGCACCCGGCTCAACGTCGAAGCCGCCGCTCCCGCCCAGGAGGCGAAACTGCGCGCCCGGCTGGGCCCGGCCTTCGGCGGCGCGTGGCTGGCCGAGGACGGCAGCACCCTCGTGGTCGGCGTCACCGACGCCGGCCGCACCGACGAGATCCGGGCCGCCGGCGCGCGACCCCAGGTCGTCGAGCGCAGCGCGGCGGCGCTGGACACGGCCAAGGCCGCCCTGGACCAGCACGCCAAGGCCGCCGGTACGGCCGTCCACGGCTGGTTCGTGAACCCGGCCCGCAACGAGGTGATCGTCCAGGCCGACGACCGCCCGGCCGCGGAGGCGTTCACCAAGGCCGCCGGAGTGAAGGACGCCCACGTCGAGCTGCGCGGCGCCGACATGGCCTACCGCCCGGTCTACGACACCCGCGGCGGCGACGAGTTCCACGTCAACCTCGGCAACGGGTACATCGCGATCTGCTCGGTCGGGTTCGCGGTGTCGGGCGGCTTCGTCACGGCCGGGCACTGCGGCAGCGCCGGGCAGAGCACCTCGGGCGCCGGGGTGGACCAGGGCACCGTCCGAGCGTCGCAGTTCCCCGGCGCCGACATGGCGTGGGTCCAGGTGAACAGCTCGTGGAAGGCCCGCCCCGTCGTGAACAACCACTCCGGCGGGACCGTCCAGGTGACCGGCTCGCAGGAGGTTTCGGTGGGCGGCTCGGCGTGCCGCTCCGGGCGTACCACCGGGTGGCGCTGCGGCACCGTCCAGGGCAAGAACGTCACCGTCAACTACAACGGCCAGCTCGTCCACGGGCTGACCGCCACGTCCGCCTGCGCCGAGCCGGGCGACTCGGGCGGCTCGTTCCTGTCGGGCACCCAGGCCCAGGGGGTGACCTCGGGGGCCGGCGGCAACTGCTCCTCCGGCGGCACCAGTGTCTACCAGCCGGTCAACCCGATCCTCAGCGCGTACCGGCTCGCGCTCGTCACGCCCGGGAACACCAACAGGCTGGTCGGGTACGCGGGCAAGTGCATCGACGTGCCCGGCGGGAACCCGGCCGACGGCAGCCAGTTGCAGATCCACACCTGCAACGGCACCAGCGCGCAGGACTGGACGTTCGCCCCGGACGGGACGGTGCGCGGGATGGGCATGTGCATGGACGTGGCATGGGGCTCCACCGCCGACGGCGCCAATGTGCAGATCGCCAACTGCAGCGGCAACCCGGCGCAGCAGTTCGTGCTGAGCGGGGCGGGAGACCTGGTCAATCCGCAGGCGAACAAGTGCGTCGACGTCAAGGACTGGAACAGCGCCGACGGGGCGAAGCTGCAGATCTGGACGTGCGGCGGCGGCTCCAACCAGAAGTGGGCGCGTTCGTGATCCGGCGGGTTGCGGTGGTGTCGGCGCGGGTGCTGTTCGTCCTGGTCGTGGCCGTGGGCCTGGGCGGCACGGTCCCGGCCCCGGCACCGGCCGCGGTCCCATCCTCGGACCGTACGACGGCCGGCACCACTACCGGCACCACTGCCGGCGGTGTCGGCACGGCGGCGGCGGGGGCGGCGGGGGCGGCTTGCGCGTGTCCATGCGGGCCTTGATCAGGCTGGCCACGGT
>NZ_JBFAIM010000122.1:0-20491 GCF_040654715.1 Nonomuraea sp. NPDC050643
GGGCAGGTCCGGCTCAGCACCCTGCCGGACGCCGCCGCGCTCACCCGGCGCGAACTGCCCGACCACGAGCTCGCCCTGCTCAAACAGCAACTCGGTCAACGACCTGCTCGCCATCGGCGCGATGCGCGCGGTGCAGTCCCGGGGGCTGCGGGTGCCGCAGGACGTCGCCGTCGTCGGGTTCGACGGCATCGAGGAGGGCCGCTTCGTCACCCCGGCACTGACCACCATCGCGCCCGACAAGGAGCGGATCGCCGAGCTCGCCGTGACCCGCCTGCTGCAGCGCGTCGAGGGCGACCAGAGCCCGCCCGTCCAGCTCGAGGCGCCCTGGCATCTGGTGGTCGACGAGAGCACCACGGGCGTCCCGTCGGAGCAGGCCGCCCCCGAGGCGCGCGAATGACGGTCGCCCTCCCCCCGCGCCGGGCTCCCGGCGCCGCGCACAGCACCGCGTACGTCTGGTTGTTCCTGGCCCCGACCGTGCTGCTGTGCGGCGCGTTCACCCTCTATCCGATCATCGGCAGCTACGTCTACTCGCTCACCGACTGGAACGGGTTCGACGCGAGCCCGTCGTTCATCGGCGTGGCCAACTACCGCGAGGTCCTCGCCGACCCGATGTTCTGGAGCTCGTTCCGGCTGACGCTGACGTTCATGGTCTTCGCCGTGCCGCTCCAGGTGCTGGCGACCCTGCTGGTCGCGATCGTCCTCAACTCGCCGCGCATGCCGCTGCGCAAGCTGTTCCGGACCGCCCTGTTCCTGCCGGTGGTCACCACCACCGCGATCATCGGCGTGGTCATGCAGTTCGTCTTCGACCCGGCGAGCGGCCCGGTGAACCTCGCGCTGCGCGAGATCGGCCTGGTGACGGACGGCATCGACTTCCTCGGGCAGTCGTCGACGGCCCTGGGCACGACGATCGCCGTGTACGTGTGGAAGTGGTTCGGGATCACCCTGGTCTACTGGCTGGCCGCGCTGCAGACCGTGCCGAACGAGGTGTACGAGGCGGCGCGCCTCGACGGCGCCGGCGGCCTGGCCACCCTGCGGCACATCACCATGCCCCTGCTCAAACCCTTCCTGGTCATCATCACCCTGCTCTCGATCGAGGCCTCGCTCCAGGTCTTCGACCTCGTCCTGACCATGACCGGGGGCGGCCCGTTCTACTCCACCGAGGTGATCGAGGTCTACATCTACCGGTGGGCGTTCGCCGCGACGATCCCGCGGCTCGGCTTCGCCTCCGCCGCCGCCGTCCTGTTCGGCCTGTTCATCGGCCTCGTGGGGCTGCTGCAACTGGCCGCGATCCGCGCCACCCGCAAGACGAGGAGCACGGCATGAGCCGGACCTGGGGTCGTACGCTGCGCCGGCTGCCCTGGTGGCTCGCCGCCGCCGCGCTCGCCGCCGGCTGCCTGCTGTGGATCTACCCGTTCCTGTGGATGGTGTCGGCGTCGCTGAAGACGTCGGCCGAGGTGTTCACCCAAGGGCTGGACCTGCTGCCCGCGAGCCCGGCGTGGGACAACTACGAGCGCGCGTGGGTCGCGGCGGAGTTCGGGAAATACCTGCTCAACACCGTGATCGTCACCGTGAGCACGGTGGTGATCGTGGTCGTCCGGTGCGCCATGGCCGGATATGTCCTGGCCCGCCATGAGTTCCGCGGGCGCAAGGTCGTCATGGGCGTCCTGGTCGCCACGCTGTTCGTCCCGGCCGGCTACACCATCATCCCGCTGGTCGACCTCACCCAGCGGCTCGGCCTGCTGAACTCGCTGACCGGCATGATCCTGGCGATGTCGGGCGGCGCGAACGTGGCGGCGATCCTGCTCTACGTCGGATACTTCCGCGGCATCCCCAAGGAACTGACCGAAAGCGCGCTCATCGACGGCGCCGGGTTCGCGACCGTCTTCTTCCGCATCATGCTGCCGCTGGCCAAGCCGGTGACGGCCACGGTCACCGTCCTGACCTTCCTGTCCACCTGGAACGCGTTCTTCCTGCCGCTGGTGTTCACCTTCTCCCGGCCCGACCTGCGCACCGTCAGCGTCGGCATGCTCGCGTTCGTCGGCGAGAACACCACCGACTGGTCGGGCATGGCCGCCGCCGCGACGATCTCGCTGCTGCCGGTCGTCGCGCTGTTCATCGTCCTGCAGCGGTACTTCGTCGAGGGCATCGCGGGTGCCGTCAAATCCTGATCCGCCCCACCCCCAACAAGAAAGTGAGCGTCGTGTCTGTGATCCCCCGCCCGGAGTACCCCCGGCCGCAGTTCGTCCGCGCCGCGTGGCAGTGCCTGAACGGAACCTGGCAGTTCGAGCGGGATCCGGGTGACTCCGGGCTGGAGCGAGGGCTGCTCGACCGGGAGCTGAGCGGCGAGGTCGTCGTGCCGTTCTGCCCGGAGTCAGAGCTGTCCGGCGTCGGCGACCCCGACTTCCATCCGGCCGTCTGGTACCGGCGTACCGTCCGGGTGCCCGAGGACTGGGCGGGGCGGCGGGTGCTGCTGCATTTCCAGGCGGTCGACCACGACGCCACGGTGTGGGTGGACGGCGTCGAAGCCGGGCGGCACCGGGGCGGGTTCACCCCGTTCACCTGCGATCTGGCCGCCGCGGCCGACCCTGCGCACACGTACACCGTGGTCGTACGCGCCCGCGACCCCCGCACCGGGGCCCAGGCGCGGGGCAAGCAGGCGGTCACCTACCACGGCACCGGCGCGAACTACGGGCGCACCACCGGCATCTGGCAGACCGTGTGGTGCGAGCCCGTGCCCGGCACGCACCTCGGCCGGCCGCGGATCACGCCGAACGTCGCGGCCTCCGCGTTCCGCGTCACCGTGCCGGTGTCGGCCGCCCGCGCCGGGCACCGGGTCCGGGTGACGGTCTCGGACCAGGCCGGCGCCGTCACGCAGGCGGAGGCGCGCGCCGACCTCGACCTGGCCGCCGAGGTGTGGCTGCCGCTGCCCGCCGACCGGGTACGGCTGTGGAGCCCCGAGGACCCGCACCTGTACGACCTGCGCGTCGACCTGCTCGACGGCGACGGCGCCGAGGCCGACACCGTGGCCGACACCGTGGCCGACACCGTGGCCGACACCGCGGCCAGTTACGCGGGGCTTCGCTCGATCGCCATCGACGGGCACGCCGTCCTGCTCAACGGCGAGGTCCGCTTCCAGCGGCTCGTGCTCGACCAGGGCTACTATCCCGACGGCCTGATGACCGCGCCCACGGACGAGGCTCTGCGCCACGACATCGAACTGGCCGTGGCCGCGGGGTTCAACGGCGCCCGGCTGCACCAGAAGGTGTTCGAGGAGCGGTACCTGTACCACGCCGACCGGGCGGGTTTCCTGG
Organism: Nonomuraea sp. NPDC050643; assembly: GCF_040654715.1. Classification (NCBI taxonomy): domain Bacteria; kingdom Bacillati; phylum Actinomycetota; class Actinomycetes; order Streptosporangiales; family Streptosporangiaceae; genus Nonomuraea; species Nonomuraea sp. NPDC050643. Next base: position 3,312 of record NZ_JBFAIM010000122.1, read on the forward strand.
TCTGGGGGGAGTTCGGGGACTGGGGGGCCAACACCGGCGGGCCCGCCGGTGACAACCAGCGGCCGACCGCGTCGTTCGTGACGCAGTGGCTGGAGGCGGTCGAGCGCGACTACTCCCACCCGAGCATCGTCGGCTGGTGTCCGCTCAACGAGACGTGGCAGCGGCGGCACGACCGGATCACCGTGCTCGACGACGTCACCCTGGGCATGTACCTGGCCACCAAGGCGGCCGACCCCACCCGTCCGGTGGTCGACGCGTCCGGCTACGCGCACCGGGTGCCCGGCGCCGACGTCTACGACTCGCACTGCTACGAGCAGGATCCCGAGACCTTCGGCAGGCTGATGGCGGGCCTGGCCGACGGGAGGCCCTTCGTCAACGCCGATCCCGACGGCACGGCCTGGTCGGTGCCCTACCTCGGCCAGCCGTACTTCTGCAGCGAGTTCGGGGGCATCTGGTGGAACCCGGACGCGCGGCCCGGGGAGAGCTCCTGGGGTTACGGCGAACGCCCGACGAGTGAGCGGGAGTTCCAGGAGCGGTTCGCCGGGCTGACCGCGGTCCTGCTGGACGACCCCCTGATGTTCGGCTACTGCTACACCCAGCTCACCGACGTCTTCCAGGAGCAGAACGGCGTCTACCGCTTCGACCGTACGAGCAAGCTGGACGTCTCGCGGATCCGCGCGGCGCAGCGGCGCCCGGCCGCCATCGAGCGGTCCTCGCCCGGTTCGGTGGCCGGGTGAGGTCAGCAGAACCCCGCGTGATAGGGAATGTCGTTTGCCCGGCATATGCCCGGTTGTTGCCCTGTTCCGGCGTCATCTGTCGGGCGACTCTGTGAGGGCATCGATCACGATGCAGCCTTCCCAGCCGCTCCAGAAGGAGTTCCCCATGCGGAAACGGGACACGTCCGGCAGGCGCAGGGTCGCAGCGTCCGCCGCCGCGACCGCGATACTCGGTGCCGCCCTCCTCGGCATGGCCGCGACACCGGCCCAGGCAGATGTGTACAACTGCTCGGACTGGGTCGAGCCGCGGATCAACGTGGCCGTGGCCCGCTGCGCCTCAGGCTTCGGCGGCTTCCGGGTGGAGGCCAGGTGCAACTCGGCGCACTGGCCGTACACCCGGACGATCGTCGGCCCCTGGCGTTCCCCCGGCGGCGCCGATTCGGCGATCAGCGGCGATTCCTGGGGTTGCCAGGTCGTCGACAGCTGGCTCGGCGTCCGCTGACGCACCCCCACCGAAGCGGCGGGCCCGGGGGCCCGCCGCCCTCGCCGTCAGTTGACGCAGTCCTGTCTGTTGAGCGCGAAGGCCAGTTGCCTGACCTTGCCCTTGGACGCGATGAAGGCGTAGTAGGCCTTGGGGTTGCCGGGCACCGAGACGTACTGGAACCCGCTGGGCGAGGTCCTCAGCCTCGGGTAGGCCTTCTTGACCTGCTTCATCGTGGACCCGAGGCCGATCCCCCGGGGCGTCCTGACCCCCTTCGGCGCCAGGATCACGGCCACGCCGGCCTTCCTGGAGATGTACAGGCCCACGCTCCCCTTGCCGGTCGGGTGCGCCTTCAGGTCCCAGCCGGAGCACGAGCCCGCCCCGGCACCCATCTTGAACACGATCCTCCCCGTGGCCCTCGCCTTCGTGGCGCTCATGCCGAGCTTGACCGTGCCGTAGCCGTAGGGGCCCAGGGTGGGCTTCGCGGCCTGGGCGAAGGCGGGCGTGCCGGTGGCCAGCAGCGCCCCGCCGGCGAGCAGCGTGACGAGCAGTTTCCTCATGAGATCTCCCCGTGGTGATGTCAGATCCGCCCCTGATTCGCGCGCGGGGGCCGGGCGGATCACCGTCTCCTCGGGTGGGGGCCGTCGATGGCGGGGTGGCTACCGCGGAGGTTCGCCGAAGATCATGCGGTGCCCGCGGGCCGTGTCCACGTACTCGCGGACCCGGTGGATCAGCTCGTCCCGCAGCTCGAAGACGAAGCAGTAGTCGTTGCTGTAGTGGCCGCCGTCGGCGAGCGTCGCCGCCATGGTCGCCTCCGTGGTCACCCGCTCGCCGTCGGTGTGGGTGCCGTGGAAGGTGACGGCGACGTCACGTACGAACAGGCGGGGGAAGTCCTCGGCGAAGAAGCGCACGATCGCCTTCCTGCCCACCATGTGGCTGGGCGCCTCGAGCGCGACGGCGGTGGCGTTCCCCGGGGGCGACAGCCATTCGGCGTCCTCGGTGAAGATCGCGGAGATCCGGTCGGGGTCGTTGCCGGCGAGCGCCTGGAAGGCGTTCTGGATGATGCTGTGGCTCATGGCCCCACTGTCGCCGCCGCCGCCCGCCCGCGTCTTGGACGATTGTTCCGGCGGGCCCGCCTCTTAGCATGGGGACATGCGATTCGCCGCGCACGAGCAGGGGGCCGTGGCCGGGTGGGAGGTCGCGAGGCCGTCGGGGCCCAGCCGGACAGCAGGCGTCAGCATGGCCGGGTTCCGCGGGCGCGGCGAGGGCCCGGTCGACGTGCGGGTCGTCCCGCATCCGGCCGTCACGCTGGTCCTGGAGTTCGGCAACGGCCCGCTCGTGGTGGATGCCGCCACCGGCCGGCAGCAGCGGGGGAACCTGGTCGCCGGGTTCCCGCACGGCGCCATGCGCGTGCGCGGCGAGAACGTCGAGTGCGTCCAGGTACGCCTGTCGCCGGTGGTCGCACGCGCCGTGCTGGGCGTCTCCCCGGCGGAGCTCGACCGTACCGTGGTCGCCCTCGACGACCTGTGGGGCCGGGACGCGGCACGAATCCGGCAGCGGCTCGGCGACGCCACGTCGTGGCCGGACCGTTCCGCGCTGGCGGAGGCGTTGTGGTCCCGGTTCCGGTCGCAGATCGGCCTTGCCCCCAAGCGCGCCGCGCGGCTGGTCCGCTTCGACCACGCGGCCCATCGCCTGGCCGCGGGCGAGGGCGCGGCCCAGGTCGCGGCGGACGGCGGCTACGCCGACCAGTCCCACCTGTATCGGGACGTACGAGCGTTCACCGCGGTGACCCCGGCGACCGTGATCGGCGAGCCATGGCTGGCGGTGGACGGCATCGCGTGGGCGGTACACGGCGTCGGCGAGGTGACACCATGAGCGCCGCCGCCATCGCCCCCTTCCTCGGCACGTGGGTGCTCGACCCCTCGCTCAGCACCTACTCCAGTGGCCCGCCGCCCCGTTCCGGGGTGTCGTCCGCCCCCGACCAGGACGGAGTCCGGCGCGACGACGTCTGCGTCCACCTCCGCCGGTCCGGCTGACACTCCACGGTGTCCGATACCGGACAGCGTCGGCGGGTGGCCGGCGCCGGCTTCCGGGTAGGAAGGCGTTCCCCCATCCCCTTCGACGAGGAGGAATCGCATGCTCACCCGGGTGAAGCGGCTCGCCGTCGTCTCGGTCCTGGCACTCGCCGGAGCGTCCCTGCCCGCGTCGTCCGCGCAGGCTCTGGTCTCCTACACCTGCACCAGTGGGTCGCGCGTCTACTTCGGCGACCTCCTCGGCTACGTCATCATCGCCTCCGGCTGCACACCGGGAGGGCCTCCCGGGATCACCATCCCAGGAGGCACCTACTCCTGCAGGTCCTACGACGGAACCCCCGAGCTCGGCATCATCAGCGGCCGAGGCTGCTGACACCCCAGCCCCACCGGGTCCGCGCTCGGACGGCGTCCGAGCGCGGACCTGTCAGACGTCCCGGGCGGCGTCGGTGAGCGCCTGGTCGAGAATGGCGGCGCCGCGGGCGATCTCGTCGTCGCTCGCCGTCAGCGGGGGCGCGATCCGGAAGATGCCTCCCATTCCAGGTAGCTGAACGATGTTCATGTGCAGCCCGAGGTCGAAGCAGCGCCGGGTGACGGCGGCTCCGAGCCGGTCGGCGCCGCCGGCGCCCAGCACCTGGTCACCGACCAGCTCCATGCCCAGCAGCAGCCCGCGGCCACGGACGTCCCCGACGATGGCGTGGCGGGCGGCGAGCCCGTCGAGATGAGCGCGCAACACCGTGCCGAGCAGGCGCGCGCGCTCGTCGAGGCGGTCGCGGGCCAGCACGTCGAGGACGGTGTTGCCGACGGCGGCCGGCAGCGGGTCGTTGACGTGGGTGGTGAAGAACAGGAACCCTCGCTCGTACGCCTGCTCCTCGATCTCCGCGCTGGTCAGCACGGCGGCCAGCGGCAGCCCCGCGCCGAGCGTCTTGGACAGCGTGAGGATGTCCGGGACGACGCCGTCGTGCTCGAAGGCGTACCAGTCGCCGGTCCGGCACAGCCCGGTCTGGGCCTCGTCGAGGATCAGCAGCATGTCGCGTTCCCGGCACTTGCGCGCCAGGGCGGCGAGGTAGCCGGGCGGGAGTTCGATGACACCGCCGGAGCTGAGGATGGGTTCGACCAGGCACGCGGCGAGGCTGCCGACCGACTGGGCGTCGATCAGGTCGAAGCCCAGGTCGAGCTGGCGGCGCCAGTCGAGTGAGCCGTCGGCGCCGACGATGTCGGGGCGGAAGCGGTCCGGCACCGGCAGCGCGAAGTTGCCCGGCGCGGCGGGCCCATAGCCCTTGCGGCCGGCGCTGTAGGTGGCGTTCGCGGCGGCCTGGGTCATCCCATGCCAGGAGCGGGCGAACGAGACGATCTCATGGCGGCCGGTGACGAGTTTCGCCATCCGCACCGCGGCCTCGTTCGCCTCCGCCCCGGTGGTGAGGAGCAACGCCTTCTCCAGAGGATCGGGCAGCGTGCCGGCGAGCCGGCGGGCGAGCTCGAGGACGGGGCGGCTGAGCATGCCGCTGTGGAGGTGGTCGAGGAGGGCGACCTGCTCGCGGACCGTCGCGACGATCGCGGGGTGAGAGTGCCCGAGGATCGCGCTCATCTGACCGGAGGTGAAGTCGAGCAGCTCGCGACCGCTCTCGGTGAACACCGACGTGCCCGCGGCACGGGCGATGACCTCGGGCGTGAACGCGGCATGGCCGCTGTAGCGGATGAGGTGGCGTTCCAGGGTGACATGGGTCGTTTCGGGACTCATGCGACCGACGTTAGGGATGCACCACTGCACGCGTCCATCGCACAGTTTCGACTGTTCTGTTCGGTGAAACCGTACAATCGGGATGTGCTCCACTCGGGACGGCTACGGCTGCTCAGCCTGCTCGAAACCCTCGGCACCGTCCGCGCCGTCGCCGAGACCGCGCACCTGAGCGCCTCGACGGTGTCCCAGCAACTGGCCGTGCTCGAGACCGAGACCCGATGCCGGCTGCTCGAGCGGACCGGACGGCGCGTACGGCTGACCCCGGCCGGTCTGCTGCTGGCCCGGCGCGGCCGGGAGATCCTCGACCAGATGGCCGAGGCCGAGGCCGAGCTGCACGCCCTGAACGACGAGCCGATCGGCCTCGTACGGCTCGGCGTGTTCCAGAGCGCGATCTACACCCTCGCGGTGCCGGCGGCGACGCGCCTGGCCACCACCCACCCGCGTCTGCACCTCGAACTGATCGAGCTGGAGCCTCATGAGAGCGGACCGGCCCTGCGCTCGGGCGAGGCGGACATCATCGTCACCACCACCGATTACACCGGCCTCTCGTGGGGGGCCGACCTCGAACTCATTCCCCTGGGGAGCGACCAGATCGTGCTGGTGCTCCCGCCCGGGCACCCGCTCGCCTGCCGGACGACGGTGAGCCTCGCGGCCTGCAAGGACGAGATCTGGGCGTGTGACCGGCCGCAGTCGTACATGGCGGAGCTGACCGTGCGGCTGTGCCGCGAGTCGGGGTTCGAGCCCCGGGTGGCCTGCCGGTTCGGCAACTACCTGATGCTGTTGCGACACGTCGAGGCGGGCCGGTCGATCGCCCTGCTGCCCGCCCTGGCCGTCACACCTGAGCATGCCGTCGTCACCCGGGGGCTCAGCACGCCGGTCCACCGGAACGTGACCATCGTGGTGCGGCGCGGCACGACGCAGCGGGCCGCGGTGAACGCGGTCGTCGCGGCGCTGCGCGACCATCCCGAGCTCCCGGCCCTGTCCACATCGCACCACCGCCTCGGACGGGAGCCCACCGAGCCGCCGCGGTGATCCGCGCCGGCGGGCTTCACAGGCGAAGCCCGCCGGGTCTCCCCCATCACCTTCGCGTCATCGCGGAACGACGTGAGTGTGAAGGCCACCCCGCCCGGCCGACCGGCGGGCCGGGAGCACCCCCGCCCGGTCTTCATCGTCCGCCGATGTCCTCGCTCCACACGCCGGGGCTCTCCCGCTGGAACCGCGCCATCATCGACCGGCACACCTCGTCGTCGAGCACGACGACCTCGACGCCCCGCGAGCGCAGGAAGTCCACGTCGCCGGGGTAGGTCTCCCGCTCACCGATCACCACCCGGGGGATGCGGAAGAGCAGCACCGCGCCGCTGCACATCTCGCAGGGCGAGAGCGTCGTGTACAGCGTCATGTCGCGGTATGAGGTGATGCGACCGCTGTTGCGCAGGCACGCGATCTCCCCGTGGGCGATCGGGTCTCCCCGCTGGACGCGCTCGTTGTGCCCCGCGCCCACCAGCCTGTCGCCCAGGGCCAGCGCGGCCCCGATGGGGACACCCCCGTCGTCGAGGCTCTTCTTCGCCTCGGCGATCGCGATCGCCATCATGGCGTCGTCCGTCTCGGACTGCGACCGGGAACCCATCCGCCCTCCCGCCTGCCGGAGACTCCGCGTCACCGGCAGGAGGTTCCTTCCCCGCTCAGGTCGGCTCACTTCGGCAGGAGGGCGCGGATCACGAGCGCGTCGTGATCGGTGTACGTGGTCCCCTCCAGCTCCAGGACGGGAGCCCTGAGGTCGCCGTAGGCGTGCTGGATGCCGGGAGCCTGGACGGCGGCCTCGTCGGTGAGCGTCCACTGACCCTTGGGGGCGCACGACGATCGGCGGTTGACGTCACCGGCGAAGATCGTCGCACGGCCGCGGGAGGCGAGCACCTGGGCGAGTTCGGCGCACTGGACCGAGTTGGCGGTGCCGGGCGTCTCGCCGTCGGTGGACAGGTGGCTGGTGCACACGTTCACGCCGCGGGCCGTCCGCACGCAGAGCCAGCGCCGCTGCTCCACGCCGCTGAACACGGAGTACGGCTCGTCCTGCGAGCCCCGGATCGCCTCCTTGGTCAGGACGGCGTTGCCGAACTCGCCTCGCCCGTCCGGCGTCTTGCAGGCCAGCGGGGCGCCGTTGTAGATGACCGTGGCGAACCGGTAGTGGTAGCCGGTCCGCTCGGCGATCTCGGCCACGTCGCCGCTGCACGCCTCGTTGAGGGTCACCGCGTTGACGTCGTTGGCCTGGATGCGCTCCACCGCCTCGTCGAGGATCTTCGGGTACTGGGTCCGGGCGTAGCAGCCGGCGTACCCGCTCAGGCAGAGGTTCATCTGCAGCAGCGAGTACGGCCGGCGCGCGCCCTGCGACGGCGCGTCCCCGGCCCGCGGGGTGGCGGCGGCCATGGCGACGCCGGGGAACGACAGCAGCCCGGCCACTGCCACAAGCATCACGGTACGCAGACGCGTCAGGAGAAATCGGATCACGGCGACATTGTGCTGGCGTGATCACCAAACCGGACAGAGGGCGCGGAAAGAGTTCACCCCTCCCTCATGCGGTGGTCACCCCCTCGGAGCGCATCCGGATCGGTGGAGTAATGTCCGGTGATTGTGGGATCTGAGAGCGAAAAGCCGGTCGAATATCGGCAGGGCCGATTCCGTACGCCGCCGGGGGCGGCCGAAGTCCTCCTGGTCCGGCACGGCGAGTCGGAGCCCGCGCGCCCCGACCGGCCGTTCCCCCTGGTGGACGGCCAGGGCGACCCCGGGCTCGCACCCGAGGGCCGCGAGCACGCGGAACGGGTGGCCCTGCGACTGGCGGCCGAGCGCATCGACGCGATCTACGTGAGCACACTGCGGCGTACGGCCCAGACCGCCGCGCCGCTCGCCGCCCGACTGGGACTGACGCCCGTGGTGGATCCCGGCCTGCGAGAGGTGCATCTCGGCGAGTGGGAGGGCGGCCTGTTCCGCCGCCTGGTCGCGGAGGGCCACCCGGCCGCGAAGCTGATGGCGGCCGAGGAGCGCTGGGACGCCATCCCGGGAGCGGAGCCCGCCGCGGCGTTCTCCGATCGCATCCGCAAGGCGCTCGGCAGGCTCGCCGCCGCCCACCCCGACCAGCGGGTGGTCGTCTTCACCCACGGCGGCGTGATCGCCGAGGCGCTGGCGGCGGCGACGGGGTCGCGGCCGTTCGCGTTCCTCGGCGCGGACAACGGGTCGGTGTCACACCTGGTGCTGACCGAGGCCCGGTGGATCCTGCGCCGCTTCAACGACACCGCGCACCTCGACCCCGCCTTCTCCGCCACGGCCACCCTGCCCACCTGACAAGCTCTGCCCGCCTGACAAGCTCTGCCCACCTGACGACTCGATCAGGCGACGGTGGGATTCCAGGAGTCCGCCGGGAAGGTCGTCGGGGGCGCACCATCGGGCCTCCAGGATCTCCATCGGGTTCAGCCGCATCGTGCCGCCCCCCGCGTACGCGGCCGCGTACGCGACCTCGATCCTGAGCCGGAACCCGCTCCTGAGGTGCACCAGCTCGCCCACGCTCACCTCCAGCCCGGTCTCCTCCCGCACCTCGCGGACGACCGTCTGCTCGAAGGTCTCGCCCCGCTTGGCGCCTCCCGTCGGCAGCCCCCATTGCCGGCTCTGGTGCCAGAACCGGTGCCGCAGCAGCAGCACGTTGCCGTCGCGGTCGCGCACGACGCCGGTCACGCCGACCATGAACTTGGCCTGGGACAGGTAGAGCAGCCGCCACTGCATCGACCCGCGGATGCCGAGCCAGAGCCGGGCGATCAGCCTCTTCACCGGTGTCCTCCATGATCGGGTGCTGGGAGCCGTTGCAGCGTACCGAGGCGCGGGCGGGGGTCGCCGATCCTCACGGGACGGGCCGTCCGCCCTGGCCGCGGTAGTGGCGCGGGGAAAGGCCGGTGACCCGCTTGAACGCGTTGCTCAGCGCGCTGACCGAGCCGTAGCCGACCTGACGGGCGATCGCCTCGACCGTCTCGTCACGGCGGCGCAGGCGGTCGGCGGCCAGTTCGATCCGCCAGCCGGTCAGGTAGTCGAGCGGGCCCCGCCCGACGACCTGCTTGAACCGCGCGGCCAGCGTCGACCGGGACACCGCCGCGACCCCGGCCAGCTCGGACACCGTCCAGGCGTGGGCCGGCCGGGCGTGCATGGCCCGCAGCGCCGGCGCCACGATCGGGTCGGCGAGCCCGGCCAGCCAGCCGGACGTCCCGCCCGGCCCGGCGGCGACCAGGTGCAGGCGCAGCAGGTGGATCAGCATGACCAGGGCGAGATGCTCCGTGACCAGCGTGGCGGCGAGCGGCCGGTCGCGCAGCTCGGCGTCGATCTGCTCCAGCGCCCAGCGCACGGTCGTGGCCTCGGCGGTGTGGCCGGGCACGTGGATCACCGGCGGCAGCACGTCGAGCAGCAGCTCCTGGGCCCGCTCGCCGAAACCGAACCGGCCGCCGACGAAGACCACGTCGTCGCCCTCCCCCACGCGGGCCACGCCGTCCGCCGCCGCGGCGAAGACCGGGCCCGCCGGGACCGGCCGCACGTCCGACCCGCTGGCCAGGGTGAAGGCACGCGGCCGGACGAGCAGGAAGCAGTCGCCCTCGGCCAGCTCGATCGGCTCCGGCTCACCGTCCACGGTGAGCACGCAGCGACCGCGGCGCACCGCGTTGAACTTGACCCCTTGCGGCGGCTCGAACGACAGCGCCCACCGGCCGCCGGCCACCAGGCCCACCGACAGGTGGCTGGTCGTGCCGATGAGGGTGAGGACATCTTCGAGAGGATCGGCCTGCTGGACGCTCACTCAACTATCCTGGACCCGGGAGCATTCCAAGTCCAAATCGGGGCTCATAGCGTGGCGGTCATGACACGTATCAGCACCCCGTACGACGCCAGGACCACGGCCGCCGAGATCCTTACCGGCGTCGACCTCACCGGGCGGCGGATCATCGTCACCGGCGGCGCCTCGGGGATCGGTCTCGCGACCGTCCGGGCACTCGAGGGCGCGGGGGCCGAGGTCACCGTCGCCACCCGCAACCCCACCGGCGGGCAGCGGGCCCTGGACCTGAGCGATCTCGGCTCGGTGCGCGCGTTCGCGGCCGGCTGGACCGGGCCGGTGCACGCGATCGTCGCGAACGCCGGGATCATGGCCCTGCCCGACCGCCGGCTCGCCGCCAACGGCTGGGAGCTGCAACTGGCCACCAACTTCCTCGGACATTTCGCGCTGATCACCGGCCTGCGCGACAACCTTCGGCAGGCCGGCGGCGCGCGGGTGGTCGTGGTGAGCTCGGGTGCCCAGTTGCGCGCGCCGTTCGACTTCGACGACCCGCACTTCGAGCGCCGCCCGTACGATCCGTGGGCCGCGTACGCGCAGTCGAAGACGGCCGACGTGCTGCTCGCCGTCGGCGTCGCCCGGCGCTGGGCCGCCGACGGCGTCACCGCGAACGCGTTCGAGCCCGGCTACGTCCACACCAACCTGCAGCGGCACGTCGACCAGGCCACCATGCGGGCGATGGACGCGATGGACGAGGAGGGAAACCTCCTGACCCCCGGCTACTTCACGACCCCGGAGCAGGGCGCCGCCACCTCGGTGCTGCTCGCCGCCTCCCCGCTCGTGGACGGCGTGACCGGCCGGTACTTCTCCTCCGACAACCAGGAGGCCGAGGTGGTGCCGGGCGGCCCCGACGCGACCACCGGCGTCGCGGCCTGGTCGGTCGACCCGGCCTCCGCCGACCGCCTCTGGGACCACGCCCTGGAAGCGACGGCGTGACCAGAGGACCGCGGGGTGCTCAGGCCGGATCTGAGTAGCCGAACGCTCGTGCTCATGGGCGGCGGCACAGCATCCTGGAGCCCATGAAATGGTGGTTGCTCCTCGCGTCCCTGATCGTCACGTTGCTCACCGCCTGGCTGATCCTCTACGCGGGCGTGGCGCTGTCCACGCTCCTGTCGCTGGGCGCCGGCGCGCTCTGCCTGCTCTGGCTGGTCGTCGTCCTGACCGTCCCGTGGAACCTGTGCTTCGCCGCCCGCCATGTCCTCCACGAGATCCAGGTGTCCAGGGGGGCCGGCATCGAGGTGGCCGGGCACCGCGAGGACGAGGCGCGGCACATCGCCCGGCGCATGCTCGTGCTCGCGGTCTCCGGCCACGTCGTGTCCGCCGCGGTGATCGCGGTCGTCACGTTCTTCTCGGGGGCCCAGACCGGGTACTACTTCGCCGGGTTCTACCTGCTGGCGACCGGTTTCCGGCCGATCGCGGCGTACACCTCGCATCTGCGCGACCGGGTCAGGACCCTCGGGCAGGAGGTACGCTACCCGCGCGTGGACGTGATCGCCCTGGGCGACCGGGTGTCCGAGCTGGAGACGGTCACGCAGAACCTGCGCAGGGACATCGAAGAACTGGCCGCCGCCGGCCGGGGGCTGGAGCTGGCCGACCACGATCTGGGCCGCCGGATGACGCTCATGACCCGCCGTTTCGACGAGACCGTGGACGGGCTGAGCGACAACCAGGAGGTGATCACGGGGTTGAAGGCGTTCCTGCGGCTGGTCAGGGCGGACCCCGCGTAGGGGCCCGCGTAGGAGGTACGAGAGCGCGGCGCCGAGCACGGGGCTCACCGAGCAGCCGCTCTCCCGCCCCCTAGCGGGTCCACGTCTGCGTGACGCCCCCGTCGGGCAGGGTGATGTCCAGCCGCCGGCACCACGGTCGCGCCGGTGTCCGTCCATCGGGCGGCGTGAAGTCCACACGCAGCCGGCGGGCCGCTCGGGGAACCGGCCCGCCCAGGTAGCGGGTTCCGTGCGCGGCCGCCCGGCCGCTTCGGTCGAAGGCGCCGGTGTTGTCGTCGCGGTAGGGGGTGCCGAGGTCGTCCTCGACGGACAGCCTCCAATACCAGAAGAACGGCCCCTTGGTCTCCTCCTCGTGTTCCCGCAGCCCGGGGACGAACTCGTAGTGCAGCACACCGCCGACGTCCGAGAACTCCAGCGCGCGGGCGACCACGTGGTGGCCGTCGACCAGTTCTCCGAGATCGATGTCGAAAACGATGTCGGGGCGCCTCGACCCGCCCATCTTGGCGAAGTAGGCGTCGGTGGCCGTGCGCGGCGGAATCCTGATCACGATCCCCAGCATCGGGCACGACGGGGGCGCCGGCCAATCGGTTATCCGTGCCGGCGGCGCCGGGCACATGCCTCTACCCCGTCAATCTGCGCGCCAACCGCGATCCGGTGGCCGACACGGGACTTCACCTCTTGTCACAAACATCTGGCAGATATTGACAAGATATTTTACGCAATATCACGAAGACGACTCCGGGACGAGTGGATCACTATACAGAAGGCATACCACTCATATCCCCCCAGGAGGCGAAACAATGCCAGCACGTCTTCGCACAATCTTCTTATCCGTCGCCCTAGCGTTATCCGTTGTCCTTCTGGGCAGCCCGGCCTCCGCCGCCCCGGAAAAGCCGTCCGTCCCCCTCAAAGGCGGCACCACCCAGTCGTTCACCATGACGCTCACCAGAAAGGCCGACACCCCGAAGGGCGTCAACGCGCCGGCGGACGTCATCTACTGCGGCGGCTATCTCAGCCTCCCGTACGTCAGCAGCCTGTACGGCGACATCCGCACCGAGATCGAGGTGCAGTGCACCGCCGTCGTCGACTCGATCGACCTGTACCTCAACCTCTACCGCGACGGATCCACCACCACGACCACCAAGCGGTTCAACCCGGCCAACTACGGGTTCCACTTCTCCAACTTCCCATGTCAGGGCACCACGAACAGCTACTTCGCCGGCGGAACCGCCGTGTTCACCAAGGCCGGCTACGCCGGCTCGCCGCTGGTCATGAACGGCACCACCCCCCAGGTCAGCCTCGCCTGCTAAGGAAAGGACGACAATGCGCCGCCTCATCATCGGAGTGCTCCTGGCATTCCTCGCCCTCCCCCTGCTCTCCCTCCCGGCCCAAGCAGCGCCGGAGCCGTCCTACCTGGGAAAGTCCAAGCTTTCCGCCACGTTCCAGAAGCCGCCCATCTCCGGAACCATGGAGGACGGCGTCTGCAATTGGTACGACCTGTGCATCTGGGAAAACACGAACCTGACCGGCCGCATGGCGGACTTCACGTACATGGACACGACCGGGCACCCCGTCTGGTCCGCCAGCACGGCCAACGGATTCATCGCCAACAATGACGAGTCCGCCATCAACGCGCACCTGTTCCTGAACGCTTACATCTGCACCGACCCCTATCAGGCCGGTCAATGCGGCGTACTCATTCCGGGCGGTTACGGCAACACCGCGGCCCCGTTCGTGAACAATTCCGAATCCCATTACTGGAACTGACCCGAATTCCGGGCGGCCGCGGGCCCGCGCCCGCGGCCGCCCTTCTGGGAGACACCATGCGCCCCCTCCTCGCCGCCCTGCTGACAGCCGTCACGGCCCTCACCGCATCGTGCGCCCAGGCCCTTCCGAGCGGCGCCCCCACCCCGGACGGCGCCGCCCTTCGCCTCCCTCTGGACGACTATCAGCACTCCCCCACCCAGGGGCTCACGGTGACCAACGCCTACCGCGTCCACCTCATCCGCTGCGCGCGGCGTCACGGCCGCACCCTTCCGATCACTTCCTCTCCCCGCCCGCTGGTCGGCCCCCGGACGTGGATGGAGCGCCGCTACGGTCTCACCGACCCGGCCGACGCCGCCGCCTACGGCTACGGCCTCGGCCCCCGCGACCCCGCCCACCAGCCGCCCGAGAGCCCGGTCCTGGACCCCGCGTCCATCGCCGTCATCACCGGCACCGGCGACGAGGCCCCGCCGGGCGGCTGCCAGGAGCAGACCCGCAAGGCCCTCGCCATGGCTCCCGCGGGGGCCGATCCCGCGCTCCCCCAGCGCCTGTCCAGGATCAGCTTCCAGCGGTCGCGCACCGATCCCCGGGTCCGAGCCGCCGTCGAGGCCTGGTCGGACTGCATGCGCGCCGCCGGCCACGCCTACGCCACCCCCTTCGATCCCATAGCCGACCCGGCCTTCCGCGACGGGACGTCCGAGAAGGAGCTCGCGACCGCCCGGACCGACCTCGCCTGCAAGAAGCGGACCGATCTGGTGGGCGTCTGGCTGTCCGTCGAGAGCGCGTACCAGCGGACGATGATCGCCCAGAACGCCACCGCCCTCCAAGGGGCCAGGCGGGCGAACCAGACCACCCTCCGCCTCGCCCAGGAGACCCTCGACGCCGAGAAACGGGCCGGGCGTCGGTGATCGGGCGTGTCGCGCCCGCCTACTTGCTCTGGAGTCTCCCCAGCGGGCTGGGGTCCTCCTCCAGCGCGGCGGCCGCCGTGCTCCAGCTCGTGTCGCCGGGGTAGAGGGCACCGCGCAGGAAGGCGGAGGTGAGCCGCTGGACCAGGGCGACGCGGGCGGGGTCCTCGTCGGTCGTCTCGGCCGCCTCGTACCCGGAGACGCCGCCGAGCGAGTGCTCTCCCCCGAACAGCGTGAGCAGGCTCGTGCCCTCGGGACCATGGACGTAGGGGTCCTCGAACCAGTCGGGCCCCCGGGTGGACAGCGCGGACTGGTCGTGGTCCCCCGCGACGACGAGGGCCGGGGTGGTCATGTCGCCGAAGAACGGCTTCATGAAGGGGAAATGCTCGGCCGCGAACGGGGTCAGGTCGTCGCCCAGGCCGGTCAGGGCGAGCAGCACGCCCGCCTTGACGCGGGGGTCGGACATGTCCTCGCCGGGAACGCCGCCGGCGTCCAGCACGCGCGCCCCCAGCAGCGCGCTCGCGCTCTGGGCTCCCCAGGAGTGGCCGGCCACGGCGACACGGCCGCGGTCGAGGCGCCCGCCGAGGCCCGGCAGGGCGGCTTCCAGGGTGTCGAGCCCGTCCAGGACGCGCGTGAGGTCCTCGATGCGGATGCGCCAGATCCGCGGGGTACGAGGGTCCTCGGGCGGCAGGGCGAGCGTCCTGGAGTCGAGGTGGGTGGGCTGCAGGACCACGAAGCCGTGCGCGGCCCAGTGGTCGGCCAGCGGGGCGTAGCCGTTCATCGACTGGCCGAAGCCGTGCGAGAAGACGATGACGGGCAGGTCACCGCCGGTCGCGGGGGCGGAGACGCGGACCTGGAGATCCTCGCCACGGCCCGGGGCGGCCAGGATGACCGGCTTCACCGAGACGACGGGAGCGGGCACGCCGACGGCCGTGCCCGTGGGCGCCAGGCCTGTTTCGATCATGATGGCTTCTCCTTCAACGATGTCGATCCCGATGTGCGAACAACCGGAACGGGTTTCCGATATGCGAGGCCCGTTACGGGCACCCGGCAAGCAGCACGCCTGGCCGCGCCCCCTCCATGGCCAAGGCACGGTTTTTGCCTGTGCCGGGCGCTCTGGCATCATAGGCAAACGGAATCTGGTTCCAGCTACAATACGGAACACGGTTCCGCTTTGCAAGTCCGGCGGTGGAAGGAGCGGCGTGGTGAACGACGGCGACGGAGGCGCGGGGCGTGCGGCCCCCCGGAAGCGGGCCGACGCCCTGCGCAACGAGAGGACGCTCCTCGACGCCGCCGCGGCCGTGTTCGTGACCTCGGGGGTCGAGGCGCCGGTGCGCGACATCGCGGCCAGGGCGGGCGTCGGCGTGGCCACGATCTACCGCCATTTCCCGACCCGGGCGGATCTCATCATCGCCGTCTACCGGCACCAGGTCGAAGCCTGCGCCGAGGCCGGTCCGGCCCTGCTGTCGAGCGTCGCGAGCCCGTACGCCGCGCTGGGGCGGTGGATCGACCTCTTCGTCGACTTCCTGGTCACCAAGCACGGGCTCGCCGCCGCGCTGCGGTCCGACAGCGCCGGTTTCGAGACGCTGCACGCCTACTTCCTCGACCGCCTCGTGCCCGTGTGCACCCGGCTCCTCGACGCTGCCGCCGCCGCCGGCGAGATCCGCTCCGACCTCAACGCCCTCGAGCTCATGCGCGGCGTCGGCAACCTCTGCATCGGCGCGGACAACGACCCCCGTTACGACGCGCGGCGGCTGGTCGCCCTCCTCATCGCCGGCCTACGCCGGCCGCGCTGACCCGGCGCCGTGTGGGAAGACCCTCCAGGGGCCGCACGACGGGCCCCGAAATGGCTCCGCGTGGCGGGCCACCACAGGGTGTGAGCGCGATGAATACTGAGCGGCATGCGTGTCGACTTCGATCCCGAGGCCCTGGGCGGGGATGCGTTCTACCGGTTCATGACCTCGGTCGTCGTCCCACGTCCGATCGCGTGGATCTCCACCATCACGCCCGACGCGGCGGTGGCGAACCTCGCGCCGCACTCCTTCTTCAGCATCGCCAGCACCGATCCGCCGATCGTGCAGTTCACCTCGATCGGCCGCAAGGACTCGCTGCGCAATGTCGAGGACACCGGGGAGTTCGTCGTCAACTTCTCCTCCGAACCGATGCTGCGCCTGATCCGCGACACCGCCACCGACTTCCCCCGGACCGTCAGCGAGTTCGGCTTCGCGGGCATCGAACGCGAGCCCAGCCGTCATGTGCGTCCGCCCCGGGTTGCCGCCGCTCCCGTCGTCCTGGAGTGCCGGTCGCACACCACCCTGCGCATGGGCAACTCCACCCTGGTCTTCGGCAGGATCTTCCTCGCGGCCGTGCACGAGGAGTATCTCGTCGACGGCCGGCCTGACGCCGGACGGCTGCGCCCGCTGACCAAGCTCGGCGGCGACGAGTGGGGCACGCTGGGCGACATCCTGCACCTGAGCCGCATCCCCTACGAGGAACCGCGGTGATCGACGAAACGTGAGCAGGACGACGAACGGCCGGGGACGGCGGCCAGGCCGACGGTTCTACGAGGCGGGTCCCATCGTCCACGGCCGGAGCTTGTCGGGGTTGCGCACGGCCCAGATGTGCTTGATCCGGTCGCCGGCGACCTCGAAGGCGTACACCGACACGGTGACGCCGTCGAGCTGGGCGATCAGACCGGGCCGGCCGTTGACCGTGCGCTCCAGGAGCGTCAGGTCGCGCAGCCTGCCCTCGAGATGGACGATGGAGCGCACGATCTGCTCGGCGCCTTCGACCGGGTGGAGCACCGCGCCGACGACACCGCCGCCGTCGGCGATCGCCGTGGCGTCGGGGTCGAGCAGGGCGATGAGGGCGCCGATGTCCTTGGCCTCCCAGGCCTGCTTGAAGTCCCTGACGATGCCGGCCTGCCGGGCCGCCGGGGTGGCGGGGGCCTGCGCGTCGCGGATGCGG
>NZ_JBFAIM010000123.1:0-20077 GCF_040654715.1 Nonomuraea sp. NPDC050643
GTCGAGCTTGGTGAAGATGTTGCCGATGTGCTTGCCCACGGCCCCTTCGCTGAGCACCAGGGCCTGGCCGATGCCGGCGTTGGAGCGGCCCTCCGTGCCGGGGTGGCACGCGGCGGGGAGACGGGGGCGCTCAGCTCACGAGCCATGGTGGGCGTCCCACGACTCCTGCAGGGACTTCAGGAAGTCGTCGGTGGTCATCTTGCCGCTGATCAGGCCCTGGATGCCGGGGGTCAGCTTGTCGATCATGCCGGGGGAGGCGTAGTCGGGGAAGGGGACGATGCCGTTGCTCTGCGCCACGGGCCCGAAGACGGTCGCGATCTCGCCGCGCAGCCCCTCGCCGCCGACCTCGGTCTTGGTGTCGACGGGCATGAACCCGCCGTCGAACTCGATCTTCGCCGCCTCCGGCGAGCTCAGGTAGTCGAGGAACGCCGCGGCGACGTTCGGGTGCTTGGTCTTGGCCGAGATGGCGTACGCGACGCTCGCGCCCGAGGCGACCTTCGCCGGCTGGTCCGCCGACGCCGTCGGCATGAGGAAGAAGCCGACGTCGTCCTTCAGGTCCTTCTCCAGGGCGGTGGCGCCCCAGTTGCCGGTCACCAGGAACGCGCTCTTGCCCTTGGCGAAGTTCGCCAGCGCGTCGGTGTCGGCCGTGGCGTTGGCCGAGTCGGGGAAGAAGCCCTTCTTGGCCCAGGCGGCGATCGTGTCGGTGGCCTTCTTGGCGCCCTCGGTCTCGATCGTGGCGCCGGGCTTGCCGTACACCCAGCCCCGGTATTCGTCGACGTTGCCGGTGACGTTGAGCAGCGCGTTCCACAGGTGGAAGCCGCCGACCTGCAGCCCGCCGAGGCTCAGCGGGGTGCCGCCGGAGTCCTTGACCTTCTGCATCGCGGCCTCGAACTCGCCCAGCGTCTTCGGCGCCTCCTTGACCAGCTTCTTGTTGTAGTAGACGCCGACCACCGACAGGCCGCCCGGCACCGCGTAGAGGCCGCCGGTGCCGAACTGCTTGGCCGACTTGTCGGAGCTGAGGATCTCGAGGGTCGACGGCGGGAACTTGCCGGTCCAGCCGTACGCCGTGGCCCACGGGCCCAGGTCCAGGATGAGGCCGGCCGGGACCAGGGAGTTCATCGCGCCGGGGTTGTACTGGGCGATGTCCGGGGCCGCGTCGCCCGACATCGCGAGCTTGATGGACTTGACGTAGTCGTTGAACGGCGTCATCTGGGGCTTGATGGTGACGTTCGGGTGCTTCTGGGTGAAGCCGTCGATGAGCGTCTTGGTGGGCGGGTCGTTGCTGTAGGCCAGGGTGAGCGTCACCGGATCGCTGGGAATGGTCGTCGACACGGCGACCTTCTGCGCGGGGGCCGGGGCGTTCGTGCCGCTGGTGCCCGCGCACGCCGTCAGAGCGAGCGCCGCCGTGACGCCGAGCGCCACGAGCGCGTGCCGCCGGGGTGGTGTCGTCATATGCATGACCTTTCTCGTGTTACTGGTGGTGGCGTCATCAACGGCCTTCATGACGACCGGGGGGTTCTCACCAGGCCGAACCTGGTGCGCTCGATCTCGTCCAGCGAGTGGAGCAGTGCTCCGTGGACGACGGCGTCCTCCTGGAGCGCCGAGACCTCCAGGACCGGCTGATCCAGAGGTTCGTCGGCCAGGTGCCGGCGCAGAGCCGCGAGCAGCGGCTCGCCGCATCCGGCCATCGGCCCGCCGATGACGACGAGCCGGGGATTGAGGATCGCCCGGATCACGGCGATGCCCTTGGCGAAACGGCGGGCGACCACGTCGATCGCCTCGAGGGCGGCCGGCGTGCCGTCGGCCACGGCGGCCAGCACGGCCTCGAACGCGCGCTCGCCCGCGGCCTCGATCCGGGCACGGAACTCGGCGTCGCCGGCGCGCTCCGCCGCCGCGGCGGCCTGGCGCACGATCTCCTCGCCGCCGACGCGGTCCTCGAACGGGCCGAGGCCGTGCGGGTGGCGGGACTCGGCGCCGCCCTCGAACAGGTCGAGGAAGCCGATGTCGCCGGCGTCGTTGGAGGCGCCGCGGTAGAGCTCGCCGTTGAGCACGATCCCGGCGCCGACGCGCTCGCCCCAGTGAAGCATGACCAGCGAGTCCTCGCGCCGCTCCGCGTCGCGCCAGCGCTCGCCCTGCGTGGCCAGCTTGACGTCGTTGTCGAGGTAGATCGGGCAGCCGAGCGGCTCCTTGAGCCGGCTCAGCAGGACGTCGCCGGTCAGGCCGGGCATGCTCGGGATGAGCTTGATGACCCCGGCGGCCGGGTCGACGATGCCTGGGGTGCCGACGGAGGCGAACCACAGGGTGGTCCGGCCCGCCGCCGCCAGCGTGCGCTCGATGGTGGACAGGAGCGTTCCCACCATCTCGTCGGCGCTCGGGCGGACGCCGAACGTGACGGCGTCGGCCGCCACGACCGTGCCGCACAGGTCCGCGACCGCGACCCGCAGGTCCTGCGGGCTGATCGAGACGCCGAGCACGTGGCCCGCCTCCGCGCGGAACCGGACGAGCTGCGCCGGCCGGCCCGCCCGGCTCGAGTCGCGGTCGAGGGAGCCGAACTCGACCAGGCCCTCCTCGGCCAGCGCGTTCAGCGAGCGGGTGACGGCCTGCCGTGACAGGCCGACGGCCTTGGCCAGCGCCGACACGCTCATGCTGGGCTCGGCCCGCAGCCGGCGCAAGATCGCGGCCGCGTTGACCTCCCGCATGAACTGGGTGCCCGCGGCGACCAGTTGCTCCATGAACCCTCCAACCTTCCGGGCGATGCGGCGTACGCTAGCATAATAATTATGTATCGTACGGAACTAATTCGTCGAGGGGTGTGACCTGGGATGTTGTCCGGTGACGGTGAGCTTGAGACGCCTTGGGCGGACGTCGTACGCGGCCTGGCCCACCGCGTTCTGGGGCCCGTGGCGGAGTCGGTCCGGTTCGGAGCGCGCGAGGGCGCGGGCCGCGGCCACGCGTACGAGGCGAAGGGCGGCGTGCTCACCGTAAGCGCGACCGACGGGGTGAGCGCCTCCGTCGCGCTGCACCACTACCTCCGGGACCACTGCGGCATGTCCGTGGGCTGGGACACGGTGCTGCCCCTGCCGCTGACCTCGCTCCCCGACGCCCCGCTCCACGAGGGCACGCCCAGGGTGCGAGAGGGCTACTACTTCAACTTCTGCACCTTCAGCTACACCACGCCCTACTGGACCTGGGCCGAGTGGGAGCGTGAGATCGACTGGATGGCCCTGCACGGCATCACCATGCCGCTGGCCGTCACCGGCCACGAGGCCGCCCTGCACGCCGCCTACTCCCAGCTCGGGCTCGGCGACGACCAGATCAGGAGCTTCCTGGGCGGCCCCGGCTACCTGCCGTTCCAGTTCATGGGCTGTCTCGACGACTTCGCCGGCCCGCTGCCCGCGTCCTGGATCGACGGCCACCGCGAGCTCGGCGCGCGCATCCTCGACCGTGAGCGCGCCTTCGGCATGACCCCCGTGCTGCCGGCCTTCACCGGGCACGTCCCGCGCGAGCTCGCCGCGACGGCGCGCGCCGGCCGGCGTAACTGGCAGGGGTTCGAGACCTGGTCGCTCGACCCGTCCGACCCGCTGTACGAGCGCATCGGCGCCGAGATCGCCCGCGCCCAGATCAAGCTCTTCGGCACCGACCACCTCTACGCCGCCGACCCCTTCATCGAGATGATCCCCATCGACGCCGACCCGGCCTTCCCCGGAGCCGTGGCGGCGGCGACGCTGGCCGGTCTGCGCGCCGCCGACCCGGAGGCGGTCTGGCTCATGCAGGCCTGGCCGTTCTCCTACCAGCGCGACTTCTGGACCGAGGACCGCGTCAACGCCTTCCTCGACGCGATCCCGAACGACCGGATGATCGTGGCGGACCTGTGGGCGGAGCACGACCCGCTGTGGGACCGGTTCGAGGAGTTCTCCGGCAAGCCGTGGCTCTGGTGCGCGCTGCTCAACTTCGGCGGCCGCACCGATCCGGTCGCCGAGCTGCGCGGCGTGCCGGCCGGCATCGACCGGGCCCTGGCGGCGCCGAGCCCGCCGACCGGGATCGGCCTGTCCATGGAGGCCACCCGCAACAACCCGGTCTTCTTCGAGCTGGTGACCGACCAGATCTGGAGCGCCGTCCCCGACGTCGACGCCTGGCTCGACGCCTTCGTGACCCAGCGCTACGCCGGCCGGTGGGCCGACGAGCTGCGGGCCGCCTGGCACGGGCTGCTGAGCACCGTCTACGCCCCCGGCGGCCTGCGGATCGCCCCCGACCAGTTCAAGGGCGTCCTCACCGCCGAGCCGTCGTACACGCGCACGCCCACCGGCCCCCTCTGGTACGACCCGGCCACGCTGGCGCGGGCCTGGGAGCGGATGATCGAGGTGGCCGAGCGGGACCCCGAGCTGGCGGCCGGGCCGCTCGGGCACGACCTCGCCGAGACCGGCATCGCGTACATGGCCAGGGTCGCCGACCGCCGCTACCTCGACGTCGTGGAGTCGTCCGGCGAGCCGTCGAGCGTCGCCCGGTTCCTGAAGGTCTTCGAGGACCTCGACGGGATGCTGGCCTGCCGCCCCGAGTACACCTTCCACGACTGGGAGGCCAGGGCGCTGTCATGGGCCGCCGAGCCGGGCGACGGCGACGTGCTGCGCGACAACGCCCGCCGGATCATCACGGTGTGGGGCACCTCCGACAGCCCCCTGCTCGACGACTACGCGGGCCGGCACTGGGCGGGGCTCGTGGGCGGCTACTACCGCGACCGCTGGGCGCTGTGGGCGGACGGGCTCACCTCCGGCCCGGGTTCCGGCTCTGCTCCCGGCTCCGGTGACGAGGCCGCGCTGCGCGAGCGGCTGCGCGAGCGGGCCGAGCTGTTCCTGCGGGAGGGCGTGCCGCCGCTGGCCCCCGGGGACCTGGCCGCGCGGTCGCGCCACCTGCTCACCGCGTACGCGGACGCATTCGAATCCGAAGGAGCACGATGACCCAGGTATCACCGACCGAGCGCCGCAACCCCCGCACCGGCGACATCGACGCCCAGGAGGCCGCCGGCATCCTGGAGCTGCTGCTGGAGGAGGACGCCCGGGCGGTCGAGGCCGCGCGGGCGGCGACCGGGCAGCTCGCCAAGGCGGTGGACGAGACCCACCTGCGGCTCGCGCGCGGCGGCCGGGTGCACTACTTCGGCGCGGGCGCCTCCGGGCGGCTCGCCGTGCTGGACGCCACGGAGGTCACGCCCACGTTCGGGGCTCCGCGCGAGCTGTTCACCGCGCACTTCGCGGGCGGCCCCGCGGCGCTCACCGACTCCTCCATCGACCGCGAGGACGCCGGGGCGCTCGGCACCGCCGACGCCGGCGGGGTGGGAGCGGCCGACGTGGCGGTCGGGATCACGGCCTCCGGCTCCACCGCGTACGTGATCGGGGCGCTGCGCGGGGCACGGACGGCCGGGGCGCTGACGGTGCTGGTCACCTGCAACCCCGACGCCGCCGCCCGCGACCTGGCCGACATCGTCGTCGTGGCCGACACCGGGCCCGAGGCGCTGACCGGCTCCACCCGGCTCAAGGCGGGGACGGCGACCAAGGTCATCCTGAACGCGTTCTCGACCGCCCTCATGATCAAGGGTGGGCGGACGTACGGGAACCTCATGGTCGGGCTGGTGGCCACCAACGCCAAGCTGGCCGAGCGGGCGGTGAGCCTGCTCATGGAGGCCGCCGGGGCGGACGAGGCGACCAGCCGCGCCGCGCTGGCCGACGCGTCGGGGCACATCCCCGAGGCGCTGGTGCGGCTGCTCACCGGCTGCTCGGGGGAGCGGGCGCGGGCGGCGCTGGGGGCGTACACGGGCGTGCGGGCCGCGGTGGCCGCGCTCGGCGGGCAGGCCGAATGAGCCTGCCAGCCTCAGCCGACGTCCCCGCCGACGCCTCTGCCGGTGTTCACGCCGACGTCCACGCGGGCGTGGACGTCGGCGGCGGAGGGATCAGGGTCCGGATCGAGGGTGACGGGGTGAGCGCGCACGGGGAGGACCCGGCCCCGGTGCCACGCGAGCGGGGCCGCGTGGACCTGCACCGGCTCGCCGCCCGCATCGCCGCGGTCATCGAGGACACCGGTCCTGGCGTGGACCGGCTGGCCGGGATGGCGATCGGCGTGACCGGGCTGCCGGGCCTGGTCAGCGAGCCGGGCACGCTCTGGAACGCCCTGGGCGACCGGTTCGGCCTCGGCGCGCTCGTCGTCGCCGGCGACATGGTGACCACGCACGTCGGCGCGCTCGGGTTCCGGCCCGGGGTCGTCGTGGCCGCGGGCACGGGCGTGATCACGCTCGGCACCGACCTCGACGGCGTGTGGAACCAGGCCGACGGATGGGGGCACCTGCTCGGCGACCACGGCAGCGGCGCCTGGGTCGGCGCACAGGGCCTGCAGGCCGCCCTGCGGGCCCACGACGGCCGCATGGGCGGCTCGCCCGCGCTGCTCGAACGCATGACAGCCCGCTTCGGCCACCCGCTGGACCTGGTGGCGCTCGTCTACCAGTCGGGCTCCCCGGCCCACCACCTGGCCTCGTTCGCGCCCTCCGTCGCCGAGGCGGCCCGTGAGGGGGACGCGGTGGCCCGCCGGATCTGGACCGAGGCCGGGCGGCAGCTCGCCCAGACGGCCGTGGCCGCCGCCGCCGGGCTGGAGCCCGTCTTCTCGTGGGGCGGCCGCCTGTTCGACGCCGCGGACCTGCTCATGGAGCCGTTCCAGAGCACCGTACGGGCCCTGCTGCCGGACGCCCGCTTCACCCCGCCGCTGGGCACCTCGGCCGACGGCGCGCTCGCCCTGGCCGAGGCCGCGGCGAGCGTCCGGCCCCGTCACCCCTACCTGTACGTCTTCACCCGGACAGACGCGCCAAGCGCTCAACCGCTTCGCCGAACTCACTGATCAGGTCGTAGACGACGTCGCGGGCCGGCCTGACCTGGTCGAGCTGGCCCACGACCTGCCCCACGTAGTAGTTGACCAGCTCCAGCGCCCCCGGCTCGCCCTTCTCCGCCGCCGCCCCGATCCGGGCCATGGCGCCCTCGGCGACCAGCATCTGCAGCGGCATCCCCAGCGGCCCCGGGCTCTCCTGGCCGGAGTCCCACTCCTCCGTCCAGGCGGACTTGAGCTGCCGGGCCGGCTTGCCCGTACGCGAGCGCGACCGCACCGTGTCCAGCGACGAGGCCGCCAGCAGCTTGCGCCTGACCGCCGGCGACGTCTCCGCCTCCTCGGTCGTGAGCCAGACCGAGCCGCACCACACGCCCTCCGCCCCGAGCGCCATGGCCGCCGCCATCTGCCGCCCGGACGCGATCCCGCCCGCGGCCAGCACCGGCACCGGCGCGACGGCGTCCACGACCTGCGGCACCAGCACCAGTGTCGAGATCTCACCGGTGTGCCCGCCCGCCTCCGTGCCCTGCGCCACGATGAGGTCCACGCCCGCCGCCACCTGCCTGCGGGCGTGCTCGACCGTGCCGACCAGCGCGGCCACCGGCACGCCCGCCTCCCTGGCCTTGGCCGTCATCTCGGGCGGCGGTGGCCCCAGGGCGCTGGCGATCAGCCCGATCCGGTGCTTGAGCGCCACGTCGATCAGCCCCGTCGCCCCCGCCGCCGTCACCCGCCTGCCGAACTCGTCGGCCACGGCGGTCAGCGGCCTGGCCGAGGCGCTCACGCCGTACTTGGCCAGCAGATGGGTGACGAAGTCGCGGTGCCGGTCGGGGATGGCGTCCATGAGGTGCGTGCGCAGGTCGAGCGCGGAGGCGTCGACCTTGCCGGGGACGAGCACGTCCACGCCGTACGGGCGGCCGTTCACCCGCTCGTCCAGCCAGGTCAGCTCGGTGTCGAGCTGCTCGGGCGAGTACGCGACCGCGCCCAGCACCCCGAACCCGCCCGCGTTGGTGACGGCGGCCACCACGTCGCGGCAGTGGCTGAAGGCGAACAACGGAAACTCGATGCCCAAACGCTCACAAATGGCGGTCCGCATAGTGTGACGCTAACCGTCAGAAGGTTGTTCGGTCCATCCCCTGGGTGGCGGTGTCCAAGGTGACGGGGGCGTGCCAGCCCTGCCCGGGCGTGTAGCCGCGGACGCGCCTGGCCGGAACCCCGGCGACCACGCTGTGGTCGGGGAACGTGCCGCGTACGACGGCGCCGCCCGCCACCACGCACTGACGGCCCAGCGTGGTGCCCGGCAGGATGATCGCGCCCGCGCCCAGCCACGAGCCCGAGCCGATCGAGACCGGGCTGTTACGCGGCCACTGCCTGCCGATGGGCACGTCGGGGTCGTCGTAGACGTGGTTCTGGTCGGTGACGTACACGTACGGGCCGGTGAAGACGTCGTCGCCGATGTCGATCGACTGGTGGGCCACGATGTGCGTGCCCCGGCCGATCGAGCAGCTCCGGCCGATGCGCAGGATCGAGTCGGGGCCGAGGTCGGGGCCGGGCATCATGCCGCAGGAGAGCGAGACGCGTTCGCCGACCAGCGTGTGGTCGCCGATCTCGATCCAGCGTTCGCCGAAGATCGCGCCTGGGGGGAAGGCGATGCTGACGCCGTCGCCGAGCCGGCGGAACCGGTAGCCGGCCGGAGTGGCCGGAGTGATCGCACCGGCGTGGCGGATCGCCGTGTAGGCACGGTGTATCAATGCGCCCAAAGCCCGCCGTACAAGTGACATAGGGACCAAAGTTACCGGTAGGTCATGCCGTTCGGGCATGTGAGGGGCGTTGTTTGATATCCTGAGAGCCCGTGGACACTTCGACCACACCTCGAGCCACGGGAGCCCCTTTGCGCAGCGCATCGCAAACCAAGCATCTGTTCGTCACCGGCGGTGTCGCCTCCAGTCTCGGCAAGGGGCTCACGGCATCCAGTCTCGGTCGCCTGCTCAAGGCACGAGGTCTCAGGGTCACCATGCAGAAGCTCGACCCTTACCTCAATGTCGACCCCGGCACCATGAACCCGTTCCAGCACGGCGAGGTGTTCGTCACCGACGACGGTGCCGAGACCGACCTCGACGTCGGCCACTACGAGCGGTTCCTCGACACCGACCTGCACGGCTCGGCCAACGTGACCACCGGCCAGGTCTACTCCAACGTCATCGCCAAGGAGCGGCGGGGCGAATACCTGGGCGACACCGTCCAGGTCATCCCGCACATCACCAACGAGATCAAGGACCGGATCCGGGGCATGGCCGGTCCTGAGGTGGACGTGGTCATCACCGAGGTCGGCGGCACGGTGGGCGACATCGAGTCGCTGCCGTTCCTGGAGGCCGTGCGGCAGATCAGGCACGAGGTGGGGCGCGACAACGTGTTCTTCCTGCACGTGTCGCTGCTGCCGTACATCGGGCCGTCGGGTGAGCTGAAGACCAAGCCGACGCAGCACAGCGTGGCGGCCCTGCGCAGCATCGGCATCCAGCCGGACGCGATCGTGCTGCGGTCCGACCGGCCGGTGCAGACGGCGATCAAGCGCAAGATCAGCCTCATGTGCGACGTCGACGAGGACGCCGTCGTCTCGGCGGTGGACGCCGTCTCGATCTACGACATCCCGAAGGTGCTCCACTCCGAGGGCCTCGACGCCTACGTGGTGCGCCGGCTCGGCCTGCCCTTCCGCGACGTGGACTGGAAGGAGTGGGAGCAGCTTCTGCGCCGGGTGCACAGACCGGCGAAGGAGGTCACCATCGCGCTGGTGGGGAAATACATCGACCTGCCCGATGCCTACCTGTCCGTCACCGAGGCCCTGCGCGCCGGCGGGTTCGCCAACGACGCCCGCGTCAACATCCGCTGGGTCAAGAGCGACGACTGCGAGACCCCCGAGGGCGCCGGGCGTGAGCTCGACGGCGTCGACGGCGTGCTGATCCCCGGCGGGTTCGGCGTGCGCGGCATCGAGGGCAAGATCGGCGCCATCCGCCACGCCCGCGAGGGCAAGATCCCGCTGCTCGGCATCTGCCTCGGCATGCAGGGCATGGTCATCGAGGCCGCCCGCAACATGGCCGGCATCGAGGACGCCAACTCCGCCGAGTTCGACCCCGACACCAAGCACGCGGTCATCTCCACCATGGCCGACCAGGAAGACGTCGTCGCCGGCGAGCGCGACATGGGCGGCACCATGCGCCTGGGCAGCTACACCGCCAAGCTCGGCGAGGGCACCCTCGCCCGGCAGCTCTACGGCGGCAAGGCCAAGGTCGACGAGCGCCACCGCCACCGCTACGAGGTCAACAACGCCTACCGCGAGCAGCTCGAGAAGGTCGGCCTGGTCTTCTCGGGGCTGTCGCCCGACGGGCGCCTGGTCGAGTACACCGAGCTGCCCGCCGACACCCACCCGTTCTTCATCGGCACCCAGGCGCACCCGGAGTTCCGCTCCCGCCCGACCCGCGCCAACCCGATGTTCAAGGGCCTCATCAGTGCCGCCCTGGCCTACGCCGACGACCGCGTCGGTGACAAGGTGAGCCAGTGAAGATCGAAGACACGCCCGAGTCCTGGAACGTCTCCGAGACCAGGCAGCGGTTCCAGGGCCACATCATCCGCGTCGTCACCGACACCGTGAAGATGCCCCACGACGCCGAGGCCGAGCGCGACTACGTGGTCCACCCCGGCTCGGTCGCCGTGCTCGCCCTCGACGACCGTGACCGGGTCCTGATGATCAGGCAGTACCGCCACCCCACCCGCCGGCTGATGTGGGAGCTGCCCGCCGGGATCCGCGACGTGGCGGGCGAACCGCTCGTCACGACGGCCGCCCGCGAGCTCGCCGAGGAGGCGGGCTACCGGGCCGACACCTGGCACACGCTCGTCGACCTGCGCTCCTCGCCGGGCATGACCGACGAGCGCATCCGGGTGTTCCTCGCCCGGGGCCTCAGCAAGATCCCCGACGACGAGAACGACTTCGTCCAGGAGCACGAGGAAATCGACATGCCGGTCGAATGGGTCCCTCTGGCCGACGCGGTCGAGAAGGCGCTCATGGGAATGATCCACAATTCCCCGGCCGTGGCCGGTATCCTCGCCGCATATGTGGCTTCGGTTGAAGGGCTCGCCCTGTTGCGCCCCGCCGACGCCCCTGAGGCGTGACGGAAGGACCAATTCGTGGAGGCGGTGCTCTCCAGCTACCTCGCCCATCTCGCGGTGGAACGGGGCCTGGCTGCCAACACGCTCGCGTCCTACCGGCGTGACCTGCGCCGATACTTCGAGCACCTGCAGGCGCGCGGTCGTGCGGAGCTCGGCGAGGTGGGGGAGGCCGACGTGCTGGCCTTCCTCGCCGCGCTGCGCGAGGGCGACGGAGAGCACCCCGCCCTCGTCGCCAGCTCGGCCGCCCGCGCCGTCTCGGCCGTGCGCGGGCTGCACCGTTTCGCCCTGCGCGAAGGCGTCACGGCCCACGACCCCGCCCACGAGGTACGCCCGCCGCGCCAGCTCCGCAGGCTGCCCAAGGCCATCGCCGTGGACGAGGTCGAACGCCTGATCGCCGCCTCCGGCCCCGACGGCGCCCCTCTCACGCTGCGCAACCGGGCCCTGCTCGAGGTCCTGTACGGCACCGGTGCCCGCATCTCGGAGGCCGTCGGGCTGGCCGTGGACGACCTCGAGGACGACCAGGTACGGCTGCGCGGCAAAGGGGCCCGCACCCGGGTCGTGCCGTTGGGGCGTTACGCCCGGTCCGCCCTCGACACCTACCTCGTCCGCGCCCGTCCCGGTCTTCTCGCCCACGGCCGCGGCACCCCCGCCGTCTTCCTGAACGCCCGGGGAGGCCGTCTGACCAGGCAGGGAGCCTGGGAGGTGCTCCAGGCCGCCGCCGAACGAGCCGGACTCGACAGGATAAGTCCGCACATACTCCGGCATTCCTTCGCAACCCACCTCTTGGACGGAGGCGCGGACGTTAGGGTGGTGCAGGAGCTGCTCGGTCACGCCTCTGTGACGACCACGCAGGTCTACACGTTGGTCACGGTCGACAAGCTCCGCGAGGTCTACGCCGCGGCGCATCCACGTGCTCGGCATTGATCTATAGTCTTTTGGGGTGTGCGCCGCCCTCGGCGTGCCGCCTTGCCGCGTTAAGTGGTGACGCCATAGTGTCCGTCCGGACGGTCCGGTTCGGGATCGTCAGGGAGGTTCGAGCTGGTGACTGTGACGACCAAGGGTTCGACCCCGGGGACCCCCGACAACCCCTGGGGCGACACGAAGACCAACACGCCCTCCAACGGCGTCAATCTGGGCCCGACGCAGCGGCCGCGTCCCGTGTTCCCCGAACCGGTGCCCCCCGCGGTGCACGGCCCGGCGCGCGTGGTCGCGATGGTCAACCAGAAGGGTGGCGTCGGCAAGACCACGACCACCATCAACCTGGGGGCCGCGCTCGTCGAATACGGGCTCAAGGTGCTGCTGGTCGACTTCGACCCGCAGGGCGCGCTCTCGGTCGGCCTGGGCATCAACCCGCTCCAGCTCGACCTGACCGTCTACAACCTGCTGATGGAACGCGGCGTCACCGCCGAAGACGTGCTGCTCGAGACCGGCGTCGAGGGCCTCGACCTGCTGCCGAGCAACATCGACCTGTCGGCCGCCGAAGTGCAGCTCGTCACCGAGGTCGCCCGTGAGCAGGTGCTCGGCCGCGTGATCAAGCCGCTGCTGCCGCACTACGACGTGTGCCTCATCGACTGCCAGCCGTCGCTCGGCCTGCTCACGATCAACGCCCTCACCTGCGCGCACGGCGTGATGGTGCCGCTGGAGTGCGAGTTCTTCGCCCTGCGCGGCGTGGCGCTGCTCATGGACACCATCTCCAAGGTGCAGGAGCGGCTCAACGAGGAGCTCGAGATCGAGGGCCTGCTCGCCACCATGTACGACGCCCGCACCCTGCACGGCCGCGAGGTGCTGGCCCGGGTCGTGGAGGCGTTCGACGAGAAGGTGTTCCACACGGTGATCAACCGCACGGTGCGCTTCCCCGACGCGACGGTCGCCGGTGAGCCGATCACCACGTTCGACCCGTCATCCCTCGGCGCCAACGCCTACCGTGAGCTGGCCCGCGAGGTGCTCTCGCGCTGGCCGGCGCCTGCGACAATGGCCAGGTGACCACCGAGCAGACCGAACCCCAGGGCTTCCAGGTCCACCTGGACGTCTTCGAGGGACCCTTCGACCTGCTCCTCGGCCTCATCGCCAAACACAAGCTCGACATCACCGAAGTCTCGCTCTCCAAGGTCACCGACGAGTTCATCTCCTACATCCGCTCCAAGGGGCCGGAGTGGGACCTCGACCAGACCAGCCACTTCCTGCTGGTGGCGGCGACCCTGCTCGACCTGAAGGCGGCCCGGCTGCTGCCGTCCGGCGAGGTGGAGGACGAGGAGGACCTGGCGCTCCTGGAGGCCAGAGACCTGCTGTTCGCACGGTTGCTGCAGTACAAGGCGTACAAGGAAGTGGCCAAGGTCTTCGCGGGGCGGATGGCCGAGGAGGCGCTGCGCTTTCCGCGTACGGTGCGGATGGAGGAGCAGTTCGCCAACCTGCTGCCCGAGCTGATCCTGGGCATCGGGCCCGAGCAGCTCGCCCGCATCGCCGCCAAGGCCTTCATCCCCAAGCTGCCGCCGACGGTCAACCTGGGGCACGTCTACCAGCCGCTGGCGAGCGTCAAGGAACAGGCGGCCATCCTGGTCATGCACCTGCGCCGCCTGCGCCGGGCCACGTTCCGCGCGCTGGTGTCCGACTGCGAGGGGACCATCGAGGTCATCGCCCGGTTCCTGGCCGTGCTCGAGCTCTTCCGGGAGTCGGCGGTGACGTTCGAGCAGGTCGAGCCGCTGGGCGATCTGCACGTGACGTGGACGGGCTCCGATGACGGGGACGTCTCGGTGGGGGACGACTACGAGGAATCCGCGGAGAGACCAGCCAATGACTGACGACAACCCCTTGCCCAACCCCCGCAAGTCCCCCGACTCCGAGCCGCCGCTGCCCGCCTGGATGACCCTTCCGGGGGCCATGGTGCAGGCGGGGGCGCCGGAGGTCGAAGAGAGCGCTCCGGCGGCGAGCGAGCCGGACCGGGGCGACGAGCCCGTCGCCCCGGACGAGCCCGTTGTTTCGGACGAGCCCGATGAGCCCGAGGGTCTGGGCGAGCCTGCTGCTTCGGACGGGCCTGCTGTTTCGGAGGGTGGCCGGGCCTCGGAGGAGGCTGACGGCGCCGACGTGACGGCGGGCGCAGCGCCTGACGCGGACGCCGGCGTCACCGGCGCGCCGGACCCCGAGCCCGAGCTTTCGGCCACCGACCTCGAGCCGTCGGAAACCGAGCCTGAGCTTTCGGTCACCGAGCCCACCTTCGGGGCGGGCGGTGGAGCTGAGGGTAAAGGGGAGGGGCCTGCACTTGAGGCGGCGTTGGAGGCTATCCTGATGGTCGTCGACGAACCTGTGGCCGAAATTACCCTGGCCCAGGTGCTCGAGCGGCCGACCCACCTGGTCGCCGCGGCCCTGCGTTCGCTGGCGGCGGAATACACTGCCGCCGGGCGGGGTTTTGATCTGAGAGAAGTCGCGGGCGGCTGGCGGTTCTACACCCGGGCCGACTGCGCGCCGCTGGTCGAGCGGTTCGTACGCGACGGCCAGCAAACGCGGCTGACCCAAGCCGCGCTGGAAACACTCGCGGTCGTGGCTTACCGGCAACCGGTGAGCAGGGCCCGTGTCGCCGCCGTGCGCGGCGTCAACAGCGACGGTGTCATGCGGACACTCGTCGCCAGGGGGCTGGTCGAAGAGGCCGGCACCGACCCGGAGAGCCAGGCAGTGCTCTACCGGACAAGCTCATACTTCCTTGAACGTCTGGGACTGAGGGATCTGAGCGAGCTTCCTGAGCTCGCGCCCTTCCTCCCCGACGACGTGGAAAATCTCGAGGAGACAACAAAGTGATCAACAGGCGCAGCACCCCGTCCGGTGATGGACGCGGTCGTGGACGTACCACCGGCTCCGGCCGTGGCGGGCGTCCCGCCTTCCGCTCCGACGACAACCGCGGCGACTTCCGCCGCAACGACGATTCCCGCGGCGGGGGTGACCGCCGGGACTCCCGCGGCGCGTCCGGCCGTGACGACTCCCGTGGGGGGTCCGGTCGCGACGGCTTCCGAGGTGGAGCCGGGCGAGACGATTTCCGTGGTGGAGGGCGGCGTGAGTCCGCGGGCGACTCCCGTACCTCCCGTGACTCCCTGCGCGCCGACCGGGGCGGCTCCCGTGCCCGGTTCGGCAGGCGCGACGGCGACGCCGACCCGCGCGGCAACTCGCGTGAGGGCCGTTTCTCCAGTGGGGCCCCGCGTGAAGGTGCCCCGCGCCGTGACCGCGACGAATGGACGCGCGGCGGCGACCGCGAGGCCCGCCACGAGCGCGGCGGCGACCGTCGCGAAGGTGGCGGAGCACGTTACCCGGGCACCGGGGGCTACCAGGGCGCTGGGAGCCGAGACCGCTACCAGCGGCCCGCCGACCGCTCCGAGCGCGGCGGCGACCGCCGTGACCAGGGCGAAGGCCGATACGAGCGCGGCAGCGGGCGGCCCGAGCGCGCCGACCGTTTCGGGAGCGGCGGAGACCGCGCCGGCCGGGGCACCGACCGTTTCGGGCGTCCTGGCGACCGCACCGACCGCTTCGGGCGTGGCGGAGACCGCGACGACCGTGGTGGCAGCCGCTTCGGGCATGGTGGTGACCGTGACGAGCGCGGTGGCAGCCGCTTCGGACGTGGTGGAGACCGTGACGACCGTGGTGGCAGCCGGTTCGGGCATGGCGGTGAGCGGTCCGAGCGTGGCGGCGGTCGCTTCGGGCGTGCCGGTGACCGCGACGAGCGTGGTGGGGGCCGTTTCGAGCGATCCCGCGACGATCGGGGCGGCTACCGGCCCGAGCGGCGTGACGACAGGCCCGAGCGGCGCGACGACCGGCGTGATGAGCGTGGTGGTGGTTACGGCGCGGGGCGTCGGGACGACCGCTACAGCGGCGGCGACCGTGGCGCGATGCGCGGCGGCCGGAGCGACGATCGCGGTGCCGATCGCGGTGCCGATCGCGGTGCCGATCGCGGTGCCGGTCGTGGTGGCCGGAGCGACGACCGTGGCGTGGTGCGTGCCGGTCGTAGCGGACGCAGGGAGGACGCCGGGGCTCAGTTCGCGGCCTCGTCCCGGTCCCGTTACGGCAGGCGCGACGGCGACGCCCGTACCGAGCGCGGCGGCGACCCCCGTACGGGGCGCGGCCCGCGCCGGGACGACGTGCAGACCGTCGGGGGCGGCCGGCGTGAGAGCCATGGAAGCCCGCAGCGCGACCGGGTGAAGGCGGCGCGGCAGCCGCTGCGCGACCACGCCTTCTACCCCGAGGGCTACACCGACGAGCGCGACACCACCGAGGTTCCGGACGGCGTGCGGCTGCAGAAGGTGCTCGCCCAGGCGGGCGTGGCCAGCCGCAGGGCGTGCGAGGAGATGATCGGGGACGGTCGCGTGACCGTCAACGGCCAGGTCGTACGGCGTTTCGGCGCCAAGGTGGACCCGGTCGCCCAGGTCATCCACGTGGACGGCAAGCGCATCCCGACCGCGCCCGACCTCGTCTACTACGCGCTCAACAAGCCCATCGGCGTCGTCTCCACCATGGACGACCCGCAGGGCCGCCCCTGCCTCGCCGACTACGTCGAGGAGCTGGCGCCGAGGCTGTTCCATGTGGGCAGGCTCGACACCGAGACCGAGGGCCTGCTGCTGCTCACCAACGACGGCGAGCTGGCCAACAGGCTCACGCATCCGAGCTACGGCGTGCAGAAGAAATACTGGGCCAAGGTGCCCGGTCCGATTCCGCGCGACCTGGGCCGGCGGCTCAAGCAGGGCATCGACCTGGAGGACGGCATCGCCAAGGCCGACAGCTTCGCCATCGTGCACGAGCACGCCCAGCAGGCGCTGGTCGAGATCGTGCTGCACGAGGGCCGCAAGCACGTCGTCAGGCGGATGCTCGAGGAGTCCGGGCACCGGGTGCTCGACCTGGCCAGGATCGAGTTCGGGCCGGTGAAGCTGGGCCGTACCAAGCCTGGGACCGTCAGAGCGCTGAGCTTGAAGGAAGTCGGCGAACTGTACGCGGCCGTGAAGCTGTAATCTGGCCGGACGAAGGAGCCCGTGCGAACCTCCGCACGGGCTCTCCCGCTTATAGAAGGGGACGAACCACATGGTGCGGGCCATCCGTGGGGCGATCCAGGTGGACGCCGACGACCGCGACTCGATCATCGGGGGGACGACCGAGCTGGTCGCCGCGGTCATGGAGCGCAATCGCCTGACCCCGGACGACGTGATCAGCGTGCTGTTCACGGCCACTCCCGACCTGACGGCCGAGTTCCCCGCGCTGGCGGCGCGTAAGCTGGGCTTCCACGATGTGCCGCTGATCTGCTGCACCGAGATCGACGTGCCGGGCGCCCTGCCCCGCGTCGTCCGTCTCATGGCCCACGTGGAGACCGACCGGCCGCGTAACGACATCCAGCACGTCTATCTGCGGGGCGCGGTGGCGCTGCGCCAGGACATCGCGCAGTAAGCACCCGGCAAGCGCCCCGCGAGATGCTCACGCTCAATCCCAGACAGCCCGAACGCCCGATAAATCAGGATACCTAGATGGATCTTCGTACCGTGCTCGTCGTCGGCACCGGCCTCATCGGCACCTCGACGGCGCTGGCGCTGCGCAAGCGGGGCGTGCGCGTGTTCCTCGCCGACCGCGATCAAGGAGCCGTACGGCTGGCACGGGAGCTCGGTGCGGGAGAAGACTGGCACCCCGCCGACGCCGGCGCCGAGCGGGTGGACCTCGCGATCATCGCGGTGCCCCCCGCCCACGTGGCGACCGAGTTGCTGGAGCTGCAGCGGCTCGACGCCGCCCGGTTCTACACCGACGTGGCGAGCGTGAAGGCCGAGCCCATCCACCGGGCCGCGCAACTCGGCTGCGACCTGGCCACCTACGTCGCCTCCCACCCGCTGGCCGGGCGCGAGAAGTCCGGCCCCGGGGCGGCCAGGGCCGACCTGTTCCTCGGCCGTCCGTGGGCGCTGTGCCCGACCGAGGAGGCCGACGCCGAGGCGAAGGCGGCCGTGCTGCGGCTGATCGAGCTGTGCGGGGCCAACGCGGTCGAGGTGAGCGCGATGGACCACGACCGTGCGGTGGCCGTGGTCTCCCACGCGCCCCACGTGGCCGCCTCCGCCGTGGCCGCCCGCCTGGCCGACGCCACCGACGTCGCGCTGGGCCTGGCCGGGCAGGGCGTACGCGACGTCACCCGCATCGCGGGCAGCGACCCCGGCCTGTGGCTGGGCATCCTGTCCGGCAACGCCTCCCCGGTCGCCGAGGTGCTGGAGGCCGTGGCCAACGACCTGGCCGACGCCGCCAGCGCCCTGCGCGCCCTGGCCGAGGGCGACGGCACCGCCACCAACGAGATCACCCAGCTCCTCAAGCGCGGCGTCGTGGGCCATGACCGCATCCCGGGCAAGCACGGCGGGCCCGCCTCCTCCTACGCCGCCGTCCAGGTCGTCATCGGCGACCGCCCTGGGCAGCTCTCGCGGCTGTTCCTGGTGTGCGACGAGGTCGGGGTCAACGTCGAGGACGTGCGCCTGGAGCACGCTCCCGGGCTGCCGCTGGGCATCGCCGAGCTGTCGGTGGAGCCCGACGCGGCCACCTCGCTCACCGAGGCGCTGCGCGAGCGGGGCTGGCAGGTTCCCTGAGGCAGGGCCCCGTTTTTCGGGATTTCGCCGCGCATGTCACGTCCGCGTCTCCTCGATACGTCTTCAAGGCGAATCGAGGAGGTAAGGAAGATGACCGACATCCTGGTACTGGGTGCGGGGTACACCGGCGTCGCGGCGGCTCTCCGGATCGCCCGCAGGACTCGTCGTACGGGCGGCAAGGTCACGCTCGTGAACGCGTCCCCGAGGTTCACCGAGCGGCTGCGGCTGCACCAGACGGCGGCGGGGGAGCGGCTGGCCGACTACGCGCTCGACGAGGTGGTCGCCGGCACCGGCATCACCTTCGTACGAGGCCGTGTGGCCCGGCTCGATCCGGAACTGCGGGAGGCCCGGCTCGAGGACGGGCGGGTGCTCGGCTACGACAAGCTCATCTACGCCCTCGGCACCGTCACCGACGCCTCCGTTCCCGGCGTCGCCGAGCACGCCTGCGTCTACGACGACCACGCGGGCACGGTACGCCTGTCCGAGCGCCTCGACGCGCTGGCGGGCGGCACAGCGCCGGGCGATACAGCGCCGGGCGATACAGCGCCGGGCGATACAGCGCCGGGCGATACAGCGCCGGGCGATACAGCGCCGGGCGGCACGGCGGCCCTGGCCGGAGGTGGAGCGGTGAAGGGCACGGTCGTGGTCGCCGGGGGCGGGCTGACCGGTGTCGAGTCGGCCACCGAACTGGCCGAGGCGCGGCCGTACCTGCGGGTCGTCCTGGTGACCAGGGGGCGGCCCGGCGCCATGATGGGCCCGGGCGCTCGCCGTCACCTGGACGAGGTGCTGCGGCGGCTCGGCGTCGAGGTACGCGCGGGCGTGGACATCACCAAGGTCCTGCCCGACGGCGTGGAGCTGGGTGGCGGCGAGCTGATCCACTCCGACGCCACGCTCTGGACCACCGGCACCAAGGGCCTGCCCCTGGCCGCGGAGTCCGGGCTGCGGGTGGACGAGCGGGGCAGGATCGTGGTGGACGCGGCGCTGCGCTCGGTGTCGCACCCCGACGTGTACGCCGTCGGCGACGCCGCCGCGGTCACCCAGCGCTTCGGCGTGCTCCACGGCACCTGTCAGGGCGGCATCCCCACCGGCCTGCACGCGGCCGACTCCCTGGCCGCCACGCTGCGCGGCAGGACCCCGAAGCCGTTCCGGTTCGGCTATTACCACCAGCCCGTCAGCCTGGGCCGCAAGGACGCCGTCATCCAGTTCACCCGGCCCGACGACAGCCCGCGCAGGTGGTATCTGAAGGGGCGGGCGGCGGTGACGTACAAGGAGGTCGTGAGCAGCAGCCCGATGGTCACGTACCGGCTGCTCAAGCGGGGTCTGGTGCCCGTGTGGGCGTTCGCGCTGAGCGCCGTGCCCTCATGACCGGTGACGCGGTGCGGGCGGGGCCTCGGTGGCCCCCCCCCCCTCACCCCCCCGCGTCGGCGCCCCGCGTTAGCCCGGCCAGCAAGGCGCACCTACCCGTGGGCACCCCGACATTGAAC
>NZ_JBFAIM010000124.1:0-20051 GCF_040654715.1 Nonomuraea sp. NPDC050643
GCGCCGGGATGAAATTCGACACGATCGCCAACTTCACCCACGACTTCTTCAAGCCGTTCGCCATCACCTTCGACTACACCCACATGAACCTGTACATCACGGGCGACTCCATGAACCCGGACACGGGCCGGTAGGGAGCGACCGCCGATCCGGCACCCCCTTGGAGTGATGCCACCTCCTGCCGTCATAGTCACGTTCTGTCGCATCTGCTCCGTGCTTCATCCGGGCTGGTGATCCGTGGTCGGTTCCGTGGTCGGTTCCGTGGTCGGTTCCGTGGCCGCCACGGATGCCCGCCGACCGGGCCGGGATGGAAACTAGGAGCGCGACAGGAGATCACTTCGCGGCGGCTGTGGCCGGCGAAAGACCGGACAGAACGTGGTCAACCCCGAAAGGCAGTGACAGGACATGAACCAGCACGTCAGCGACAACCTGCTCGGCGTCAAGGACCTTGGGCAGCAGCCCAAGAGGCGCGGAATAAGGTTCACGCTCAACGGCGTCCTTTGGTCGCTACAAGCGTTGTTCGGCTTCTTCTTCGCCGGCAGCGGTTTCGGCAAGGTGCTGTTGTACGACGGAGTTCTGTATGCGGCGGCGCCCCGGGCCGTGGCCTGGTACGCCGCGGTGCCGCAGCCTCTGATCGTCTTCATCGGGGTCTGCGAGGTGCTCGGCGGCGTCGGCCTGATCCTGCCGGCGATGACGAAGGTCAAACCGAAGCTGACGCCACTCGCCGGCGCCGGCCTGACGCTGACGATGCTCCTCGCGGCTGGTTTTCATGTCATGCGCGGCGAATACGCATTGGTGCCCGCGAATCTTCTCCTGGGAGGCGTCGCGGCGTTCATCGCGATCGGGCGATGGAAGTGGCGGCCCATCGCACCCGTGACCGTCACCACTTCAGGCGTGCTCAAGTCGATCGCGGTCCTCGGCGCACTGACCGTGCTGACGTTCGTTCCGACGTGGTACACGATGACCAACGTGCAATTCTGATCCCTCCGTCCCCGCACCTGCTACCTCGCCCGCCCCCCGGGCACATCGGAAATCGGAGGGATGATGAGCCTGGCCAGCATGGGGCTGACCGCCGCACAGGAACGGCTGTACCGCTACCTGCTGCGCACCGCGCACGCCGACCTGGACACCGCCGCCGCCGAGTTGCGCGAGCCAGGCGTCCGGGAGGTGGCCGCGGAGCTGCAGGCGCTGGGCCTGGTGGACCTCTCGCTGACCGCGGTGGCGCCCGCGACGGCCGTCGATCTCCTGGTACGGCGGCGCATCGAGCAGACCCAGCGCCAGCTCGGCGAGCTCACCCTGGCCTGGGACATGGTCACCGAACTGGCCGAGGAGCACCGCAGCCGACGCCCGGTCCAGATGATCGAGCACCTGCCCGACGGAGCGGCCGTCACCCGCCGCATGGGTGCGCTGATGGCCGACCATCCGGGCGAGTTCATGCACATGAAAGGGAAGGCCCTGGTCCGTAGGAAGCCGTATGACGCCGGCCGGTTCAAGGCGGCGCTGGCTCGCGGGCTGCGTAGCCGTACCCTGTTCGCCGCGCAGGCCCTCGCCGACCCCGCGCAGGAGCCGTACGCGCGGTCCTTCCACGCCTTGGGCGATCTGCACCGGGTGACGACCGAGCCGATCAGGCACCTGGCCATCGTCAACCGGTCGGTCGCCTTCATGAAAACCTCTCTCATGCTGGGGACGGCTGCCGCCGCCCTGCTCGTCGGCGGAGCGGCGGCCTGCTCCGGCGGCGCCGGCCAAGGAGCGGCCGTGACGACCGGCACCGCGCAGCCGGCGGCGACCGGCACCGCTCAGCCCGCCTCTTCGAACGGCCCGCTCGACCCGGCCGCGCAGCGCTACCTCGACGCCGTGACCGCCAAGGACGCCGGCGCGGTGGCCGCCGCCTTCGCCCCCGACGGCCTGTTCGACATCACCGACGGCCTGATCACCAAGGCGACTCTGGAGTGCGCATGAACAAGGTCACCTTCGACAGCGAAGGCGTGCGCCTGACCGGCAACCTGTACCTGCCCGAGGGCGTGGAACGAGCCCCGGCGTGGTGGTCGCCGGAACCTGGACCAGCGTCAAGGAACTGATGGCCGACCGCTACGCCCAGCGGCTGGCGCAACGCGGCTACGCGGCCCTGTCCTTCGACTTCTCCGGTTTCGGCGAGTCCGAGGGCGAGCCGCGCGACACCGAGTCGCCGGCACGCAAAGTCCGCGACGTCCACCATGCGCTGACCTTCCTCGCCGCCCACCCGGCGGTCGACGGCGACCGGCTGGGCGCGCTCGGCATCTGCGCGGCGGCCATGTACATGGCCGACACCACCGCACACGACCCCCGTGTCAAGGCCCTGGCCCTGGTCGCCCCGTGGCTGCACGACGCCGCCATCTGCGAAGCGGCCTACGGCGGCGCCGACGCGGTCAGCGACAAGATCAAGATCGGGCGCGAGGCCAGGTCCCGCTATGACGAGACCGGCCAGATCGACTACGTCCCTGTCGTGTCGGCCACCGACGAGCTGGCGGCCATGCCGTACGACATCGACTTCTACCTCAACCCGGCGCGCGGCGGCGGCACCTCCTGGCCCAACCGGTTCGCCGTCATGGCCTGGCCCGACTGGCTGACCTACGACTCCATCGCGCTGGCCCCGCGCATCTCCCAGCCCACGCTGGTCGTGCACAGCCAGGACGCCGCCATCCCGGACGGCGCCCGCCGCTTCCACGCCGGACTCGCCGGCCCGAAGGACGCCTACTGGACCCAGGGCACCCAGTTCGACTTCTACGACACGGAACCGCAGGTCACCATCGCCGTCGACACCGTCACGGCGCACTTCGGAAGGACCCTTCGATGATCCTCGTCACGGGAGCCACCGGAAACGTCGGCGGCGAGGTCGTCCGGGCGCTCGTACGCGCCGGCGAACCCGCCCGCGCGCTGGTGCGCGAGCCCGCCGACCTGCCGGTGGAACAGGCCGTGGGCGACCTCGACCACCCCGGCTCG
The DNA here is from genome assembly GCF_040654715.1 of Nonomuraea sp. NPDC050643. Classification (NCBI taxonomy): domain Bacteria; kingdom Bacillati; phylum Actinomycetota; class Actinomycetes; order Streptosporangiales; family Streptosporangiaceae; genus Nonomuraea; species Nonomuraea sp. NPDC050643. The sequence continues at coordinate 2,980 of NZ_JBFAIM010000124.1, forward strand.
CTGACCGCCGCACTCGACGGTGTACGCGGCGTCTTCCTTCTCCCCGGCTACCAGGACATGCCCGGGCTGCTCAAGGGCATCCGGCAGGCCGGCGCCGAACGCGTGGTCCTGCTGTCCAGCCTGGCCAGCGTCGCCACCGACACGCGCAACGCCGTGTCCGAGTACATGATCGCCTCGGAGAGCGCCGTGCGGGAGTCCGGGCTGGACTGGACGATCCTGCGGCCCAACGCGCTCATGTCCAACGCCCTGCGCTGGCTGCCGCAACTGCGCGCGGGCGACATCGTCAAGGACGCGTTCGGCGACGTTCCCATCGCCTCTGTCGATCCTTACGACGTCGCGGCCGTGGCCCTCCGTGCGCTGCTGGACCCCGTTCACGTGGGACGGGTCCATGCGCTGAGCGGGCCGGAACGGATGCTGCCCGCCGAACGGCTGGCCGTGCTGGCCGACGTGCTCGGACGAGACCTGCGCTTTCACGCCCAGTCCGACGAGGAGGCCAGGGCGGACATGACCGGGCGGATACCGCAGAGATACATCGAGGCGTTCTTCAGCTTCTACCGCGACGGGACACTCGACGAGTCGCAGATCCATCCGACCGTGGAGGAGATCACGGGCACCCCGCCCCGGACCTTCCACCAATGGGCCGTCGCCCACCGATCCGCCTACTTCCCGGCGTAGCGGCCGGGTGCTTTCGCGTCCCTGGGACGCCGCCGCTCAGGTAGCCGATCAGCACCCGGCTGATCGGCTCGTCCATTCAGGACCTGGCCCGCACCTGCCTGCCCCGTGACAACGCCGGGCACCATCACCCGTGCGTCAGCCTCCGGGTGACGCTGGACATTTTTCCACTACTCCGTGATACCGTGTAGTAGTACTCGGCGGCACCGAGTACCGGGAGAACGGAAGAGGACCCACGATGGACGGCCTGACCGAGATGCTGAAGGGCACGCTTGAGGGCTGCGTGCTGGAGATCATCGGCAGCGAGGAGACCTACGGGTACGCCATCACGCGTCGGCTGAACGAGCTGGGCTTCGCCGACGTCGTCGAGGGGACGGTCTACACCATCCTGCTGCGACTGGAGAGGAACGGCCTCGTCCAGGTGACGAAACGACCGTCCGAGCAGGGCCCGCCGCGCAAGTTCTACGCGCTCAACGAGGCGGGCCGCGAAGAACTCGCGACGTTCTGGGCGAAATGGGGCTACATCACATCACGGATCGACAAGCTCAAGGAGGGCGGGAGATGAACTTCTGGCAGACCATGACGGGCAGCGATCTCACCAGGGAATGGAAGGCGTTCGAAGTCCGGGCCGGGGCCTTGCCGGCCGACTATCGGGCGGCGTGGGAACAGATCGGGGCCCACCTCTTCCCCTACGGGGACTTCACGGGTCGAAACCTGATGCCGATTCTCGACGGCGCTCTGGGGCTGCTCGAAGAGACGGCCGCCGATGGGCGCGGCATTGACGAGGTGCTGGGTGACGACATCGAGGGCTTCTGCGCGGCGCTGGCCGGCGAAGAACGGGCTCGGGGCCATCGCGACCGGTGGCGCGAGCAGTTGAACAGGAACGTCGCAAGGAAACTGGGCCGGCTAGGAGGCTGACGTGGGCATCCGAGACATCATCGAAGGCAAGAAGCAGTGGCGGGCGCACCTGGCACGGGTCAAGGCGCTCCCGCCGGACTACCAGATCGTCTACAAGGAGCTGCAGCGGTACTTCTTCAAGGTCGGACCGGTCGACTTGGTTGAGGGGAATCTCCTTTCAGGCATCGTCGACTTCTTCGAGGAGGGCGTCGCGGCCGGCAAGGGAGTGCTGGAACTCATCGGCGACGACGTCGCCGCCTTCTGTGACGACCTGGTCAAGGACTCGCGCACCTACGCCGACATCTACCAGGAGTCCATCAGCGGAAAACCCGGCAAAGCCGAGAAATAGCACCCCTCGTCGACCCCGCACTCCAGCGCCTCGATGGAAAAACGAAGACAGAGACGAGGAACCATGAGCCCTACGAAGTGGACCGGCATGCTGCCGGTCGACGACACCGCCCTGGCCGTCACCGACACCGGCGGTCCCGGTGTCCCCGTGGTCTACCTCAATGGCCATACCGCCACGCAGGGCTACTGGCGACACGTCATCGCCGACCTGGGGGCGGGGTGGCGGCACATCACCTACGACATGCGGGCCCGCGGCGAATCGAAGCGTTCGGCGGACTATTCCTTCGAGACGAACGTCCGCGATGTCGATGCCGTTCTGGCGGCCAGGGGTGTGGAGCGGGCGCTGCTGGTGGGCTGGTCCTATGGGGCGTTCGTCGCGGCGCACTGGGCCAGCCGCAATCCCGCCCGTACCGTGGGCGCGATCCTGGTCGACGGCGCGCAGCCCTACGACTGGCTGACCGAGGCGATCGAGCAGCGGATCCGCAAGCTGTTCCGGCGGCTGAGTCCGCTCCTGCCGCTGCTGCGCCCCACGGGCCTGACCCCGCGGATGACCGCCGAACAGATCGCCACCAGCAACATCGAAGTCGGCAAGATCGCCCGCGAGCGCGAGCTGGGCCCCGTACTGGACAACATCACCGTCCCGGCACGGTACGTAGTCGCATCGGGGGCCTCGCTCGGCAGCAAGGGCGACGAGCAGGAACTCATTCGCGCCAGCCTCACTCAGGTCGTCGAGCGCAACCCGAACATCAAGATCAGCGCGAAGGTGCCCAGCAACCACGGCGCCATCCTGCGTAAGGACTTCCGCGCCATCGCCGACGCGGTCCGCGAGGTCGCCGCCCTCGACCGCGAGGGGAACCCTCGCTGAGCGACCGAGCCTGGCCGACGAACTGAGCAGGTCGCAGAAGCGCCAGCCGCCGCCCCGGCATCACAGCCGTTTCAAGAACGGCCCGGCTCCGGCGCCCGAGGGAGGCGCGCAGGCCAACTCGGCCAGCCCGTGTAGCCCCTCGTCCGCCCGGCCGGGAAGCAGAAGCAGGGTGCAGGCGCGTTCGAAGCGGGCGTCGATCCGCTCCCAGATCGCCAGGGCGATGCGGAATTGGCCGTGGTCCTCGTACAGGCGGCCCCTGGCGCGGGCCAGGCAGGCGGCGGCCCAGTCGTTCTCGCCCGTGCTCGTGGCGGCCAGCCGGTCGGCCGCTGCCGACAGACCGGCGACCACCGCCAGCTCAGCCGCGATCGCCGCCCGGTACGGCGCCGTCGCCGCCGTCGGGCCGCCGATCAGGGCGGAGTCGATGAGCTCGGCCGCCTTTTCGAAGCGTCCGTGGTGCAGCGCCAGCCGGGCATCGGCGAAGGCCGTGAAGTGGGCGTACCGTTGCCGGTCGGGTGGGTTGAGCGCGCGCGAGCGCCATAGTCGCGCGGCGTCGCTGTCGCCGCGCAGGCCGTGGGCGAGCGCGAGGGCGCCGACCGCAGGACCGAGCTGTGGGCCGAACGGCCGGCCCACCCGTCGCCAGCCCTCCCACACCATGGTCTGCAGGCTCAGCGCCTCGTCGAACCGGCCGGTGAGGACCAGCGGCGTGATCAGATGAGCGGCTGCCAGGTAGGAGCCGCCCACCAGGTCGTCGTCCATGGCCTGGCGGGCGACGTTCAGGGCGGCGGGCAGATCGCCCACGCTGAGAAAGCCGTAGAAGGCCATCCTGAAGGTGTCCATGATCTCGGGGCAGGCGGCGGGGGCGTGCCGTGGCAGGCTCTCCAGCAGAGACAGACGCCGGCCGGTGACGCGGCAGGCGTGGCGCCGCCTCCGGCTCTTGAGAGCGGCGATGGTCGCGATGTCCAGCGCCCCACTGACGAGCACGGGATCCCCGGTCGCCCGCGCCGCCTCCACCGCCGCCACGACCGGCGCCGGATCCGCCCAGTCGCCGTCCTCGGCCGTCGCCGGCGTTCTGGGCGCCTGGGCATGAGTGGAGGGCGGGGCCTCGGTCGCCAGCCATGCTGCCGCGGCCGCCAAGTACGCCGCCACCGTCGGGTTCGTCATGTCGCCGACGGCCCGTGCCTGCGCCAGGAGCTCGGCGTTGCTCGCGTACGGCACCTCCTCCTCGAACTCGGCGTGATGGCGGCAGGCGGCACTGACGGCGCAGGCCAGCGTCATGGCCGTCAGGTCGCCGTCGCCCGTCTCGCGCGCCCGATCGACGGCCTTGAGCAGCAGCTCGAACGGCTGCCGTCCGATATCACCGATGGCGAACGTGCATTCGGCCGCCGCGCGCAGGTCGGCCACCGCCTCCCGTGGAGTCGGCGCCCGCCGCGCCGCCGTCTCGTAGTGGCCGAGTGCCTCCTCGAGGAACCGTCGTGCGTACGTCAGGTGACCGAGCGCCCGGGCCAGCCGGTGCGGCAAGTGACCGGCCCCATCTGGTGCCCAGGCCAGGGCGCTGCGCAGGTTGTCGGCGACGGCGTCGAAGTCGTCCCGCCACGAGTCGGCGGTACGGCCGTCCGCCGCCGTCTCCAAGCCCGCCTCCAGGGCCGTCGCCACCCCCGTGGCCCACTCGAAGTGCAGTTGGCCGACCGCTTCCGTCTCACCCGCGCTTTCGAGCCGCTCCACGGCGTAGGCCCGTACGGTCTCCAGCAGTCCCCACCTGGCCGCGCCGGAGCGGCGGCCTACGATCAGCAGGCTCTTGTCCGCCAGGCGACCGAGCACGTCGGCAGCCGCGCTCTGCGTCATGCCGGGGGTGACGGCCACGACGGATTCCAGGTCGAACGGGCCGGCGAAGACGGCCAGCCGCCGAAACAGCGCCCGCTCCTCCTCATCCAGCAGCTCGTGGCTCCATCCGATGACCGCGCGCAGCGACTGGTGCCGTTCGTCGGCGCCCCGGCCGCCGGCAAGCAAGCGCAGGTGGTCGTCGAGGCCGACCAGGAGCGCGTCGACCCCCAGGGTGGCCACCCTGGCCGCAGCCAGTTCGATGGCCAGCGGCATCCCGTCGAGCCTCGCGCACAGCAGCGCGAGCGTGGCGGGGTCGGCGGTGAAGCCCGGATCCGCCGCGGTGGCCCGGTCGAGGAAGAGCAGTTCGGCGTGGGAGGTGAGCGGCACCGGAGCCGCCGTGGCCGACGCCAGGGGGAAGGGCGCCAGGGAGAGGCAACGTTCGCCCGGCACGCCGAGACGTTCCCTGCTGGTGGCCAGGATCCGGGCGCCGGGGCAGCGGCCGAGCATCCGCTTGGCGAACGCGGCGACTGCGTCGATCACGTGCTCGCAGTTGTCGAGGATCAACAGCGCCTCGCCCTCACCGAGCCGTTCGGCGATGGCCTCGTGCAGGTGCAGGTCCGGACGTTCGGTGACGCCCAGCGCGGCGGCCACCGCCTGGGCCACGTACGCCTCGCCCACGGGCACCAGGTCGACGAACACCCCTCCCGAAGAGAAGGAGCCCTGCGCGGCACCGGCCACCTCGATCGCCAACCGCGTCTTGCCGACGCCGCCCGGACCCACCAGCGTCACCAACCGCGCGACCCTCAGCGCCTCCAGCAACCGCTCGCGCTCGGCCCCGCGGCCGATGAACGTGGTCAGCGGCACCGGCAGGCCGGCGATGCCGCGAGGCTCACCCGATCCGCGCCTGGCCAGCTTGCTGAGGTCGCGTCGGTTGGTGACACCGCATTTGCGTAGCAGCGACGACACGTGGTTCTCGACCGTGCGGACCGACAGGTGCAGCTGATCGGCGATCTCCGCGTTGGACAGCTGCGTACCGACCAAGGCCAGCACCTCTGCCTCACGCTTGGACACGACCCCTGCAGACGCGACGGACACGGGCCCATCATGCCCCGCCCCCAAGGCATAGGCGGTCCTTTGCGTGGTCCTTTGAGTGGTCCTTTGAGTGGTGAACCGGGTACCGGCCCCGGATGTCCGGACGATCCCCCAGCGCGACGATGAGCACACCAGCAGGAACACCCGCGAATGGAGCACCATCATGGGACGAGTCGTTCTGTCCGTCTTCACCAGCGTCGACGGTGTCATCGAGAACCCGCACGAGTGGACCTTCCCGTTCATCAGCCCCGAAGCCATGACGGTGGGCCTCGACCAGATTCGCGCCGCCGACGCGCTGCTGCTCGGCCGGGTCACCTACGACGGATTCGCCGCGGCCTGGCCGAGCATGACCGACGAGGCCGGCTACGCCGACAGGATGAACTCCCTGCCCAAGTACGTCGTCACGACGACCCTGGACAGGGGCGAATGGAACAACACCACCGTCATCCGCGAAGATCCGGCCCAGCGGATCGCGCAGCTCAAGAAGGAGATCGAGGGCGACATCCTGATCTTCGGCAGCGCCGCCCTCGTCCGGTGGCTGCTGCGCGAACAGCTCATCGACGAGCTGCGCCTGGTCACCTACCCGGTCGTGATCGGCAAGGGCGCGCGGCTGTTCGACGAGTCGGTGGACACCAGGGTCCTGCGCCTGACCGGGTCGCAGGCCTTCTCCTCGGGAGTCGTGGCCCTGACCTACGAGCCGACCGGCGAAGGGCTCATGGACCCCGCGGCGGCGCGACGCGCGGCGACGGCGAGCGCCGACTAGCCGTACTGCCCGCAGAGGTCAGGTACGGGGCGACACGGCTCCCATCGACCCCCGCGCATCACGGTGACCCTGCCGAATGACCAGGTCGCCGAGCTCAGGAAGCTCACCGACAACATCTCCGGCCATGTCGCCGAAGCGGTCGCACGCCGGCTGCGGCACCAGCTTCTCGGCGCCGAGCTGATGCGCCACCAGGAGGAGCACGGGGAGTTCACCGACGAGGAGCTGATCGAGGCCCACACCCGGATCTTCGGCGAGGCGAACCCCGGCGGTTGCATTGGGTGCTTTCCCGCGTCAAGGTCGAGCCCGTGACCGAACGTGCGGCGAAGGCGTCCGCCGATCTGCTCAGAACGGCAGGTCTGCACGGCCGCGAGCACGCGATCGACGCGACGGTCGCCGAAACGGCGCTCCGGCAGCCCGGGGCCCGTCGCCATGCTCACCTCGGATGTCGATGACATGGCTCGACTGTGCGGCCATCGTGTTCGGCTCATCGGCATCTGAGTGGGTAAAGGGCACTGAGCCATCGCGATGCTCCGGGATGGCGACTGTGATCAGCTCCCGTGATGAGCTTTGCTCCTAACGCCCCTGTCCATCTCCGGGTATGCGGCGTTGACTGACGGTGTCCGGTCACCTGTCTTCGAATGGGGATGCGCCGGCGATCCTAGGGCGGAGGCGGTCGTGTCCGCTGAGACCGTGAGGTGGGTGGCCGTCATCGTCGGGGTGATGGCGGTGGTGCCGGCCGTCGGCTTCTTCTTGCTGCGCAGACGCCGAGGTCGTCTGCGCGAGCGATTCGGCCCTGAGCACGAGCGTACGGTTGCCGCCGCGGGCAACCGCAGGGCGGCCGAGCGTGAGCTGCGGGCCCGTCGAGCGCGATCAGGCCCACTCGACATCCAGCCGCTCGATCCCGACGTACGCCGCGACTATGCCGACAGGTGGGCCGCGGTGCAGGCGCGTTTCGTGAACGAGCCGAGTCCCGCGGTCAGCGAGGCCGATCTGCTGGTGCGGGCCGTCATGGCCAAGCGCGGCCATACCACCGAGGACTTCGCGCAGCAGGCGTCCGACCTGTCGCTGGAACACAGCCGCACCCTGGAGCACTACCGCCGAGCCCACGAGATCAGCGGGCGCGCCGGGGACGGTTGGGTGTCGATCCAGGAACTGCGGCAGGCCATGACGCACTTTCACGCCTTGTTCGACGACCTCATCGGCGGCGACCAGCATGCCCCCAGGGCCTGACCGCCGCCCGACCACCCGTGACGCTCCCGCACCGCGCCGCGGGTCCCCGCCAGTAGTCCCGGTCAACTGACGGCAGGGCGCTCAGGGGGCGCGAGCCGGGGAATCCGATCGGGGCAGCGGCTTGATGCCGGCCTCGCGGCGGTGGGACTCCGCGACGAGATCGAACGAGGTCGAATGACCGTGCCACGCAGGTGACCGGCGGCACCGCACCGAGGCGCTCATGAGTGAGCCGGGCCAGGCGTGGAACGGCCGGAAGGCGTCGATGCCTGCAGGTGGAGACCGGGCGTGTGGTGCCAGCCGGTGAGCTCGAGCAGGCGTCGTGCGTGTGGGGGCAACGACCTCAGGGTCAGGACCTGGTCGGCGCCGCCGTCCTGGAGAGCGGCGGCGGCGCCGACGAGGGCGCGCAGGTAGCCGGTGTCGATGAATGTCAAGCCGCTCAGATCGACGCAGAAGCCGCCGCCACCGTTCGCCATAGAGGTCAGCGCCTGTCTCAGGGCGGGCAGGGTGACATGGTCGAACTCGCCCTCGATCCGCAGGCCCGCGCGGTCGGCGAGCGGGGTGATGCGCGGGAGCCGGTTGGCGGCGGTGATCGGGGTCAGCGCGATCACGAGTCGTTCGATCAGGGCGGCGATCACGAGCGCGAAGGCGCTGGTGGCGTGCGTGGTGTTCATGCCGAGCTCCTACGGGGAGTACGGGGACAAGAGGGCCGCGGCCTTGAGGCGGCATGAACACGTTGCGAGGGTGCCAGCGTGAGCGGTGTCGTGTGTGCGGTTGTCTGAATCATCCAGCGGACTCGCCGGATCGGATACCACCGATGTCAGCCAGGCTTATCACCACCGGCGCTCACCGGCCAGGTGACGGCAGCCGGCCTCGTCCTGAGCAGGGCCGATCTCACCGGCCGGGTCGCCACGCCTTGCCCTGTGCCGCTCCATATGATCGTGCTGCAGCACACTGGTGGCGGCCTCGTCGGCGACGAACACCAGATCCCGACGGCGTGCACGGTGGGCGTTTCGCGTGCCGGGCACACCGCGAAGCCACCACGCTCAGCGAGGCCACCTGCCAGGGGCCATCTACGCCACCGGCGATCGCGGGTGGTGATGGAGCTTGCTGCGATTGCCCGTTTCCGCTGGCAGGCCGACGAGATTGAGTGAGGGCGATCAGCGGGCACACCCCGTGCCGGCTACTTGAGGAGGGTCGTCATGACCCTGAACACCGATGGCATGGAAGTCAGCGCGCGCGGCAGCCTGAACGGTCAGGCGCCACGGTGCGAGCATGTTGACATATCTCCGGTAGCCCAGCAGGGATTACCGCAATGCGCAGGATGCCTGGTTCTCGGCCTGGCCTGGACCCGCCTGCTGGCGTGCCTGACCTGCGGCTGGGTGGCCTGTTCCGACGACTCGCCCGGCACGCACGCCCGCGAGCACTACCGGGAGACCGATCATCCGGTGGTCGCGGCGCTGGAGCCGGAGCCGGCATGGCGCTGGTGTTACGTCCACGAACGACCCGTGTAAGCCGCATCCTCCCGGACCCGGCTCTCCACCCTGGGCCGGGAGGACGCTGAAGGTCCAAGCCGCTTGAGGTGCGGTGAGTGTCCACCTGCATGTGGTCGCGGTGACGATCGTGGCGGGCCCGCTGAACTACTTCGGCATGCACCCGGCGAACACGTTCCAACAGCCGGCCACAACGACGAGGCCCTCTGAGTCACGCGCTCTGACCGCTGCGAGCGGAGCGACATCCTGGTGATCGATTCTGGAGATGAATCCTTCCCGAATCACCTGTTTCCGCCTACCAGGCGGGGGTGTTGGCTCGAGGCGAACAAGTCTCACGATCGGCGCCGATAACCGGTCGGCGGCCGACCCCCTGCTTCGACCGGTCCGGAAGACCGATCCCGCGCAGACAACGATGCACCGCCACAGGGAGTTCGGCCATGGGCATCATCGCTTGGATCATCCTCGGACTGGTCGCCGGACTGGCGGCCAGAATGCTGGTCCCCGGCAAAGACCGGCAAGGTCTGATCATCACCCTCCTGCTCGGCATCGCCGGCGCGCTGCTGGGCGGCTTCGTGGCCACCCAGGTGTTCCACGTTGCCGGCATCCAAGGCTTCTTCAACCTGTCCACCTGGATCTGCGCCGTCGTCGGTGCGGTAGTCCTGCTGCTCGCCTACAACCTGGTCACCCGGCGTTCGGGCCGGCGCACCGGCCGCTGGGCCGGCCGCCGATGACCCCGCCCAGCACGCCCCGCCACCCATCGCCGAGCTCACACTCCTGCCGTGACGAAGGGTGATGGACAATGCCCATCGCTCCTGCCGCGGTCATCGTCTTCGGCGCCATCCTCACCTCCGCCCTGGGCGACGGCTCGGTGGGCGGCCTCGACCTGCGCATCGTGGGCGTCATCCTGATGCTCGGCGGCTTCGTCAGGCTCCTGCTCCCCCTGATGCTGCGCACCAGGTCGCGCTGGAGCCAATGGGCCTGACCGGGCTCGACCGCCGCGTCACCCCTGCTCGGCGGCACCTTCAGCGCGGGAGACGACGGCAGGGGAGGCTTCACGGTCACGCGAGCATCCCTGCCTCCGTCACGTAGAACGCCTCCGGTGCACCCGCACCAGCGTCACCAGGAGGGCCAGGCCCGCTCCCACCGCCGTGGCATGCTCGATCAGCGCCAGCCAGCGGTGCTCGGCCGGTGGGTAGACACCGGGCGCCAGCAGCCACGACAGCTTCCACGCTCCCCAGGAGAACAACGACCCCGAACTGACGAACCCCAGGGTCATGGGCAGCCACAACGGTGTCCGCGGGCTGCTCCAGCGGCTCAGCGCCCACAGACTCCAGCCGCCGCGCCCCGGCCCACCCGGCCCGCGAACGCCCGGGGCCACCGCTCGCGCAGGTAGAGCGGCAGGCCCACGACCAGTGCTCCCGCCATCCCGGCGAACGCGACACCGATGAACACCGTTTCCCAGGCCGGCATGCCCGGCTCGCCCGCCGGCTCGGGCACGCTCGGCACCAGTAGGCCGCTGGCGAGCACGTACGGGATCATGGACACCAGAAGGCCGCCACCTACCCACATGACCGCAAGCACCAGCCGGCCCGGCAGCCGCATGCCCCACGGCCTCGCCAGCGCGAGGCCCACCCCGACGCCGGCCAGGGCCATCACCACCGTGACCGCGTTGAGCAGCACCCACTCGGCCGAGCCCTGCGACACCTCCCGGACGATCCAGATCACTTTGACCACCAGGTACGGCGACATCGCCGCCACCGCGGCCAACCCGGCGGCCTGGCGCAGCCTCTCCGCCTCGACACGTATACGCATGACCGCGAGTCTCCCGGCCACGTCCATCCCGGCCATCCCCCGTGGGAGCCAGACGCTCCCCTGCCAGGGGGAGATCCCCATCGACATCAGTTATCAAAGGGCCGGCGCGGCGGCGGAGAAGGAGCGCTTCGATCCGCGGTTGCCGACGAAAACTGGTTCACCGACATATTCGCTCGTGAGTATTTTGAAGCAGATTCTGCGACGAAGTGCTCCCGCGGTTGCCACAGTCCGCTTCTGATCAGGGCCGAGTATCGGATTCCCTGTTTCAATCAATGGCCGCCGAGCGGATGTCCCGGCGGTGAACGATCATGAACAATCGCCTGTTCGAGTGAACGAAAAGATCAGCGTTATGAACAGGTCGGCCTAGTTATCAGCGCGGCCGAAAATGCCTATATGGTTAGGCCCCGACGCTCGAGCAGGTGTGCAGCTTGCCGCGAAATCTGACAAATGCGACGTCGGGGAGATATTGGTGAGTGTCGAGGCCCTCCGCGAACAACAGGCGATCCGCCGGACCACCGAACACCTGGTTCAGGTCTTCGCCGGCACCCATTCCGCCGAACACGTCGAGAGGGTGATGCAGGCGGCCTATCGCCGCTTCGACGGCTTTCCCGTCCGGGATTTCGTCCCTGTCCTGGCCGAACGCCTGGCGCGTAGCGAGCTGGCAGTACGGGTGGAAACGAACGTACCCGCCGAGGTCGATACGCCAGAAGAACGGCCCGAAGACGTTCGGCCTGAGACCGGTCCGGTCGCGGTGAAGATGCCCGGCCGCAAGGTGCTGATCCCGATCGGGCTGGCCGTCGTGGTCGCCGTCGTCGTCACCGTGGTGGTCGTGAACCTCGGGCAGGAGGAGCCCCCGGCACCACCGCCTCTCGCGACCGTGCGTGGTGTGATCGGCTCGGAGAAGAAGGCGTTCTTCGAGGACCCGCAGGTGGTGCGGGCCCTCGCGGACAAGGGCGTGAAGGTCGAGATCGAAACGGCCGGCTCTCGCCAGATCGCCACGTCGACGGACCTCGGCCGTTACGACTTCGCGTTCCCGTCGAGCGCGCCGGCGGGCGAGTACATTCAGCGCCTGCGCAAGGTCGGCACGAAGTACACGCCGTTCTCCTCCCCCATGGCGATCGCGACGTTCCAGCCGATCGCGGACCTGCTCACCAAGGCGGGCGTCGTGAAGCAGGACGCCGTCCCGGCCTTCAAGATCGGCCGCCACCTCGAACTGGTCACCACGGACACGAAATGGGACCAGCTCGCGGACAACTCCGTCTATCGCGTCGACAAGGACATCCTGATCTCCACCACGGACCCGCGTACGTCGAACTCCGCGGCCATGTACCTGGCGATCAACAGCTATGTCGCGAACGGCGGCAAGGTCGTGCACGGCGCCACCGCCGAGAAGAGCGTGCTGCCCCTGGTGACCCGGCTCTTCACCAGCCAGGGTTACACCGACAACACCTCCGAGGGCCCGTTCAACGAATACCTCACGGTGGGCATGGGCCCGTCGCCGATGGTGTGGATCTACGAGTCGCAGTTCATCGACGCCGCCAGGCAAGGGCGGCTCAAGCCCGGGATGGTACTGATGTACCCGTCGCCGACCGTGCTGTCGAAGCACACGCTGGTGCCGCTCAACGCCGACGGTGACCGCGTCGGACGCCTGCTCAGCACCGACCCGCGGTTGCAGCGGCTCGCCGCCGAGCACGGGTTCCGTTCGGGGGACACCGGCGGCTTCGCCAAGGTCGCCGCCGACAACAAGGTACGCGTCGCGACCGACCTCATCGACGTGGTCGACATCCCCTCCTACGACACCCTCGAGAACCTGCTCGACGGTGTCGCCAAGTCGTACGGCTGACCTGATCTGGCCTGGCCTGGCCTGGCCTGAGCTGGCCTGAGCCGGCCTGACCTCGCCTGACGGCCAAGGTTCATCGGCGCGTTGATATGCGGTCGTTTGTGGACAATAGGGTCGGGACGCTTGCGTTCATTGCCACGAAAGGCCCGCCATGTTCCGTCCTGTCCTCGCGGTTCTGGCACTCGCCGCCACGACGTTCGCGGTGCCGCACGCCGCCTCGGCCGAGCCCGGGTCCGAGCCCGTGGTGGTCAAGGACGTGCGCATCCCGCCCGTACCCCTGGGTGACCTGCAGCGGTCCATCGCCGACGATCGCGGGGTCAAGCTGGGCGGGATCGGCAGCGGCCTGTTCCCGGCGGGGCGGCGCGGCGACTACTGGATGGTCACCGACCGGGGCCCCAACGGGCAGGTCACGGTGGACGGCGACAAGCGCCGCACGTTCCCGATCCCGGAGTACGCTCCGGCGATCGTCCAGGTGGCCACCCGGTTCGGCGTCGAGATCAAGAAGTACATCCCGCTGGTCGGCGCCTCCGGCAGGCCGGTCACCGGGCTGAGCAACCAGCGCGGCCACGACGAGGCGCCCTACACCTGGGACGGGCGGGGCGCGCTGCCGTACAACCCGAGCGGGGTGGACACCGAGGACATCGTGCGCACCTCGCGCGGCGACTTCTGGCTGGTCGACGAGTACGGCCCGTCGTTGCTGCACGTCTCGGAGCGGGGTCAGGTGCTGGCACGGTACGTCCCCAAGGGGCTCAAGCTCACCGGCGCCGACTACCCGGTCAAGGAGTCGTTGCCGGCCGTTCTCGCCACCCGGCAGCAGAATCGCGGCTTCGAAGGGCTCGCGATCGACGGCGGCACCCTCTACCTCGCGGTGCAGAGCCCGCTGGCCAACCCGGACAAGAAGACGGCCGAATCCTCCCGCATGGGCCGCATCCTCACCTTCGACCTCCGCGCGAAGAAGGCGACCGGCGAGTACGCGTACCGGTTCGAGGACGTCGCCACCTTCGACCCCGAGGCGGACGGCGACCAGAGCGAGATGAAGATCTCCGGCCTGGCGCACGTGAGCGGCCGCCGGCTGCTCGTCGACGAGCGCACCGACAACGTCGCCCGGATCTACCAGATCGACCTGGCGAAGGCCACGAACCTGCTGGGCGGGCGGTACGACGACCCGGCCACCGCGCCGTCGCTGGAGGCGCTGACCGGCCTGTCCGCCGTCAGGCTGCCGGCCAAGTCGCTCGTCGCGGACCTGGTCGAGATCGCCCCCACCCTGCCGGGCAAGGTCGAGGGCATCGCCCTGCTCGACCGGCGCACGCTCGTCGTCGCCAACGACAACGACTTCGGGCTCGGCGAGTTCGATCAGGACGGCCGGCTGGTGGACAGCGACGTGGCCAGCCGGATCGTCACCATTCGTCTCGGCCGCCCGGTGCGCTGACGTACGGACGCTTGCTCTCCAGCGGTGGACCGGACCATCGTTCTGGCCGGGATCCTGTTCCGGTCAGACCCGGGTGTTCAGTGGCAGGTCATCCGGAATGCTGAAGCTGCCCAGCGCCATGACCGTCTCGTTCAGAGAGGCCACCAGGCTGCGCCGCTGCCACCACCCGTTGAAGGCGCCCTGGTCCGGTTTCGCCGCCCTGTCGCACAGGGCGTGCAGGTTTCTGCAGACCGAGACGTACTCTTCCGCCTCCGGCCACCCCGTGTGGTCCGCCAGCTCGACGAGCCGCTCCACCGTGTACACATGGCCGGTCAGGCAGACGACGAGATGCCTGACGCGCTCGGCTTCGAGCGTGGACAGTGGCCGCCGCCACCCGGTCCTCTTCATGATGGCCGTGATCCGGCCGGCCCCGCTGCGTACGCCGTTGTCGGCCACGGCGAGTACGGCGGCGATGTCGGGAGGTTTCAGCGCTTCCCGGACCCCAAGGATGAGTGGGAGGGTCATGGCGGCCGCCAGGATCTCAATGACCTTTTTCGTCATCTCCTGGGCCAGGGACTCGTCGATGGCGAGGACGGTGAGCCCCACGGCGACGAGGCCGACGGTCAGCGTGGTGAGCAGCTCCGAGACCACGCCCAAGAGCTTGCGCGCCTTCTCCCGCCAGCCGCTGTCGTGCACGTCCTGGCTCTCCAGCAACTCTTCGATCGCGGACAGCGCCGCTTCCAGCAGCGCCTTCAGCCCGCCACCGGTCCCGCTCGACGTCGGCGTCGGGTCGGGTCGCCCGGAGGCCTGTTCCTGCAGCAACCGCCGCAGCCGCGCGAAGCGCTCCTCGATCGGCCAGTCGAGCGTGATCCCGTGACGCGCCAGCTCCTCTGCGATGTCGAACTCCAGCAGCAACTCGACGCCGGCGTTGGACCCGTCCTTCCGGGTCTCCAGGAGCCCCCACGCCGACAGCTCCGTCTGCAGGCTCTGGACGGCGACCTTGGCGTTCCGCAAGGAGGCGACCAGGGTGTCCGACGGTCCGGTGGCCGCCGCCCGCAGGGCGCCGGCATGGCTCATCAGCCCGGTGACCTCGCGTTTGAGCCGATTGACCACCCAGGGGCGCCGCAACCTCCGCTGAAAGTGCGCCCGCGCCGGCACGGGCCCACCCGCGACGATCGGCTGCCGCCCCGGGTCGCTGGGGCGGGAGTAGAAGCTCTCGTATCCCACGATCGGCCTCCAGTCCTTCGTACGAAGGTGCTCCCTGGAGAGTGCCAGAATCAATGGTTTCCGTTCGCGAGAAATGGCCGCGAATGTTTGTGCGTTCTGACCGCAGGCAGGCCACCGAGAATGCCGTCTCGACATCGATGAGCGCGTGGACGCTGCCTCGGCTGTGGGAGGCGTCACCATCGGAGGCGAGCGTGCGCAGGTGACCATGCTGGATGGCCAGGGCGACGAGAGCGCCCGTTCGGCGGGCGATGTGCCGGGCCGGCGTGTGGCTTGTGTCCGCAGAGGCCGTGTGCGGGCTGGCCCTGTGTGGCGATTGAACGGGTGTGTGGCCTTCCGGGACCGTCGCTGTGACCGCGTATCCCTCTCAGGGAGCTTCGGGGCGGGCATGTGCGATCATCATCGAAATGGACGTTCGTTTCCTCGGCATCGCTGAACTGGTCGAAGCCCCGTCCGTGGCGGTCGTGGTCGACGTCATGCGTGCTTTCACCGTGGCCGCGTGGGCCTTTGCCCAGGGGGCGGAAAAGATCGTTCTTGCGGAGTCGCTGGACGAAGCCCTGGCGCTCAAGGCTCGCCACCCGGATTGGGTGGCGCTCAAGGACGGTCCGCCCGCAGCCGGGTTCGACACCGTCAACTCGCCTGGCCTGCTGCGATCCGTTGACCTTGGCGGACGAACCGTTGTGCAGAAGACCACGGCGGGGACGGTCGGCGCCCTTGCGGTCAAGGAGGCGCCGCTGGTGCTGTGCGCCGGCTTCGTGGTGGCGGAGGCAACGGCCCGGCTCTTGCGGACGCGCAGGAGTGACAGCGTCACGTTCGTGGTCACCGGCGACGATGGGCGGGCCGATGAAGATCTGGCATGTGCTCAGTACATCGCCCGGAGGATCACCGATTCCGGGACGGATGCTGCCGAGTTCCTCCGCCGCGCCGCCGAATCGCGCGCCGCCGCCGAACTGGCGGAGGGGGTACGTCAAGGAGTCCATCCTGATGACGTCGCACTCTGTCTTGAGCTCGACCGGTTCCCCTTTGCCATGGTGGCGACCTTGGAAGGCTCGCTGATGGTCCTGCGTCCACGCGCGATGCCTTCGCCGGCTGATGAATACCCGGTCTGATCGCTGGTGAGGTCTGCTGGTGGGCGCCGGTTCTGGCCGACGAGGCAGGTTCGCGGCTGGGGACGGCGAGGAAGGCCAGGGCGAGCGAATCAAGGCCCAGTCGTGGTGCCGTACGCCCTTGGCTCCTGGGCCGCAGAACAGGCGCTGCCATCCGGTTCTGGGCACCGGCGGTGATCTGGTCGGTGCGAGAGACCGCGAGCATGGTGCTGACCAAGCCGCGTTGCTGCCCGCATCGCACGACCGCACTCGTGCAAGCGATCGTCGTCCTGCAACTCATGGAAGAAGGGCGCTACTCAGGATGAAAGGGCTCGGTCCGCCGCACATTCCAGGGCAGCTCACCTTCTTCGCCACTTTCACGCTGCGGCCCAGCACGTCGTAAAGGGCGGTGGTGGTCTGGCCATGCTGGGCGGTTGCGGGACGGGTTGTCACCGTGTTGATCGCAGGGTGAGCGGGGTTTCGGAGCCGATGCGGGTCAGCTTGGCCGGGTTGCGGACGTAGTAG
>NZ_JBFAIM010000125.1:0-19986 GCF_040654715.1 Nonomuraea sp. NPDC050643
ACACCCCACCCATCTGGCTCCAGCCCGGCGACCTCATCGAACTCGGCATCGACCGGCTCGGCAGCCAGCGCCAGCAGGTCGTGGGACCCCGCTAGCGTACTCATCGTCCCTGGCAGACCCTCTTCGAGAGAGCACGAGCGTGATCCATCCTGAACCGCGACGGCTGAGCACTCCCGATCCCGCCATCCTCGCAGCGGTGGAGGCCGCCGTGCCGGGGATCGCCCGGACCCGGGCCAGTGACCGGCTCGGCCTGGCCCATGACGCCTCCCACTATCTGCTCACCCCGCAGGCGGTGCTGGTGCCCGAGAGCGCCGGGCAGGTCGCTGCCCTGATGCGGACCGGCCTGCCGCTGACGTTCCGCTCGGGCGGCACCAGCCTGAGCGGTCAGGGAGTGAGCGAGCACCTGCTGGTCGACACGCGCCGCCACTTCCGCGGCATCGAAGTGCTCGACGACGGGGCCCGGGTGCGGGTGCAGCCGGGCGCGGTGCTGCGGCAGGTCAACGCCCGTCTCGCGCCCTACGGCCGCAAGCTGGGGCCGGACCCGGCCAGCGAGTCGGCGTGCACGATCGGCGGCGTCGTGGCCAACAACTCCAGCGGCATGACGTGCGGCACGCACGCGAACACGTACCGGACCCTGGAGTCGATGACGCTGGTGCTGCCCAGCGGCACCGTGCTCGACACCGGCGCGCCCGACGCCGACGAGCGGCTGCGCGCCCTGGCGCCCGAGCTGGCGGAGGGCCTGGCCAGGCTGCGCGACCGCGTCCGCGGCAACCCCGGCTCGGTGCGCCGGATCACCGCCCAGTTCTCCCTCAAGAACACCATGGGCTACGGCCTCAACAGCTTCCTCGACCACGACTCGCCCGCGCAGATCCTCGCCCACCTGCTCATCGGCAGCGAGGGCACGCTCGGCTTCGTGGCCGAGGCCGTCTTCCGCACGGTCCCGGCGCACCGGCTGGCCGCCACCGGCCTGCTCGTCTTCCCCACGTTGCGGGAGGCGATGGCCGCGATGCCCGACCTGGTCGCCGCCGAGCCCGCCGCCGTCGAGCTGCTGGACGCCGAGTCGCTGCGCGTCGCCCAGACCGACCCCAAGGCCGACGACGTGCTGCGCACGCTCGCCGTCACCGGCCACGCCGCGCTGCTGGTGGAATGGCAGGAGTCCCACGAAGACCTCCTGACCGTGCGCGAGCGCGCGGCCGAGCAGGTCTTCGCCGGCCTGCGACCGGCCGCCCCGGCCCGCCTCAGCAGGGAGAGCGGCGGCCGGGCGGCGTTGTGGCACATCCGCAAGGGCCTGTACGCCTCCGTCGCCGGCGCCCGCCCCAGCGGCACCACCGCCCTGCTGGAGGACGTCGCCGTGCCCGTGCCCGCCCTGGCCGACCTCTGTGACGACCTGGCCGACCTGTTCGCCCGGCACCACTACGAGCGCAGCGTCATCTTCGGCCACGCCAAGGACGGCAACCTGCACTTCATGCTCAACGAGCGCTTCGACACCGACCTCGAACGCTACGCGGACTTCACCGAGGACCTGGTCGAGGCCGTCCTCGGCCGGGGCGGCACGCTCAAGGCCGAGCACGGCACCGGCCGCGTCATGGCCCCCTTCGTCCGCCGCCAGTACGGCGACGAACTGTACGAGGTGATGCGCGAGGTCAAACGCCTGTGCGACCCCGCCGCCACGCTCAACCCCGGCGTCGTCCTCACCGACGACCCGCGTGCCCACCTGCGCGACCTCAAGACCGCCGTCACCGTCGAGCCCGAGGTCGACCGGTGCGTCGAATGCGGCTACTGCGAGCCCGTATGCCCCAGCCGCGACCTGACCACCACCCCCCGCCAGCGCATCGTGCTGCGCCGCGAACTCGCCGCCGCCCAGGCCGCCGGCGACCACGACCTCGCCCGCCGCCTCGAAGACGAATACGGCTACGACGCCGTCGACACCTGCGCCGTGGACGGCATGTGCGCCACCGCCTGCCCCGTCCTCATCAACACCGGCGACCTCACCAAACGCCTGCGCGCCGAACGCCACGGCCGCCTGGCCCAGAAGGGCTGGAAGGGCGCCGCCGGCCACTGGGACGGCGTCACCCGCGCGATGAACCTGGCCCTGGACACCGCCGCCGCGGCCCCGCCCCGCCTCACCGAAGGCGCCGCGACGGCCGCCCGCGCCCTCATCGGCGCGGAGACCGTCCCGGCCTGGAGCCGTGACCTGCCCGGCGGGGGTGCCCGCCGCCGCCCGGCCCCGGCGGACGACGCCGACGCCGTCTACCTGCCGTCCTGCCTGAACACGCTGTTCGCCCCCGCCGACGGCGGCCCCGGAGTCATGACCGCCTTCCAGCGCCTGGCCGAACGCGCCGGCCTGCGGCTGCGCGTGCCCGACGCCATCGCGGGCCTGTGCTGCGGCACGCCCTGGTCATCGAAGGGCTACACCGACGGCCACGAGGCGATGCGCGGGCGTGTGCTGGACGCCCTGGCCACCGCCACCGACGGCGGCCGCCTGCCCGTCATCAGCGACGCCGCCTCCTGCACCGAGGGCTTCGACCGCCTCACCGACGCCGCCCGTCCCGCTCACCACGTGATCGACGCGGTCGCCTACACGGCCGACCACATCCTGCCCCGCCTGCCCCGGCCCGGGCGTCTGGCGTCCCTGGCCCTGCATCCGACCTGCTCCTCCACCCGCCTGGGCCTGAACGCCGCCATCACCCGCATCGCGCAGGCCGTCGCCGAGCGCGTCGTCGTCCCCGACGACTGGCAGTGCTGCGCCTTCGCCGGCGACCGTGGCCTGCTCCACCCCGAGCTGACCGCCTCGGCCACCCGTGCCGAGGCCGCCTCCGTCCGCGACGCCGACTGCGCCGCCCACGCCTCGGTCAACCGCACCTGCGAGCTCGGCCTGACCCGGGCCACCGGCAAGCCCTACCGGCACCTGCTCGAACTCCTCGACCAGGCCACCACCTGAGCCCGGTTCCGTCAGCGCACCGCGTGCTCCCGGACCCGCGTGCTCTCGTGCCGCGCCCGCTGCTTTCTGCGCCGCCGTCCCAGGAACCACCCGATCCCGAGCGCGGCCAGCCCGATCGGCGTGGCCGCCAGCCGGCGCGCCACCATCAGCTTCAGGAATTTCTTCATGGGATCCGACTGCCCGAGGGCGGTGTGTTCACTCACCTGCGATGGGGGCGGTCGGGGTCTCCGTGGGCTCGCCGGGGTCGGGCGGAGCGGCCACGCCCACCGTGATCACCACGGGGCTGCCCGCCGCGCCGCACACGCCCGGCTGGACGCTCTGCGCCAGAACGGTCCCCACCTGTGACTCGTCCTCCACCACCTGGTCCTTCGTCTGCACCGTGAATCCGGCCGCGCTGAGCGCGGCCCGCGCGTCCTCGCGGGCCTGACCGACGACCGCCGGGGCGGTGGCGCCCTTGAGCGCCACGGTGAGCGACACCGCGGTGCCACCCTGGACACGGCGGCCGGCCTTCGGCGTGCTGGACAGCACCCTGCCGTTCGGTTCGGCGGAGCACGACCGGGTGACGGCGCCGACGGTGAGCCCGGCGCCGGTCAGGGCCGCCTCGGCGGCCCTGCGCTGCATGCCCGCCACCGCCGGTACGGCCAGACCGGCCGACACCTGCAGCGACACCGTGCTGCCCTTGCGCGCGAACGTGCCGGAGGCGGGCCTGCTGCTCAGCACCTGGCCGATCCTCCGGGGTGAGTCGACCCGGGTCACGGGGCCCAGGACGAGCCCGGCCTTCTTGACCGCCTTGCTCGCCGCGCCCTTGTCCAGGCCCGCCAGCAGCGGGATCGCGACCGTGGGCGGCGGGGCCACCGGCGGGTCGATGACGGGCTCGCGTGGCCCCTGCGACTGCTTGGCCGTGGGAGGTTCGGAGGTCGCCGGAGGTTTCGAGGTCGCCGGCCGGGACTTGGCGGGGACCGGCGGGCCGCCCGCCTGCGGGCCCGGCAGCGCGTCGCTCCTGTTCAGGGTGGGGATGACCAGGGTGAGCAGGACGACGGCGGTCACCAGCAGCGCCGCGCAGACCGCGATGGCCGCCCTGGGCCAGCCCCGGCTCGGGCCTTCGCCGCCGGCCGGGTCCGGCAGCCGGTATCCGCCCGGCGTCCCGGTCGTCTCGGGCTCGGCCAGAGGACGTCCCGCTCCCGACCCGTCCGCCGAAGCACGCGGCGCCGAGTCGGCCGTGGGAGAGCGGGGCGCGGAGCCGATCGGAAGAACGTGCGGCCCGGAGTCGGCCGGTGGAACCCGCAGGTCGGAGTCTGCGAGTGGAACGTGCGGGTCGGAGTCGCTCGACGGCGCGCGCGGCTCCGGGATGAGCGGTGCCGGGGCGCGCAGGATGTGCGGCGGAGGAGAGCGCAGCACCTCCGCCGGCACCTCCTGTGACGACTCCCCCAACAGCTCGAAAAGTAACTCCCGGCTGCTCGGCCGATTCCGCGCGTCCTTGTCCAGGCACGCGTCCACCAGCGTCCGCAGCCGCCCCTCCAGCCGTCCCAGCGCGGGCTGCGCCGTCAGGATGCGGTGCAGCACCGGTGCCACCGAGTCCTGCCCGAACGGCGCCGAGGCGTTGGCCGCGAAGCACATCGTCGCGCCCCACGAGAACACGTCCGCCGCCCCGGTGACCGCCAGCGCGGTGATCTGCTCGGGCGCCATGTACGCCGGTGTCCCCACCCCCCGGCCGCTCACCGTGGCGGCCGCGTCCAGCGCCCTGGCCAGTCCGAAGTCGATCACCCGGGGCCCGTCCGAGCCGAGCAGCACGTTCTGCGGCTTGAAGTCCCGGTGCACGATGCCCGCCCGGTGGATCGCGGCGAGCGCGGTGGCCGTGCTGACCGCCAGCCGCTCCAGCGCGCCGTCTCGCCGGGGCCCGGTGAGCGCGACCTCCCGCTGCAGGGAGGGCCCGTCGACGTACTCGCTGACGATGTACGGACGCCCCTCGTCGAACCCGGCGTCGATCACCTGGGCCGTGCAGAAGCGGGCCACGTGCTTGGCCAGCTCCACCTCCCGCAGGAACGCCGCCCGCTCGTCCCCCACGGGCCCATGCAGCAGCTTGACCGCGTATGCCTCGCCGCTCAGGGAACCGAGGAAAACCGTGCCTTGACCACCCTCACCCAGGCGTCCGGAGAGCTCGTACTCCCCGAGTCGCTGCGGGTCCCCCGTTCTGAGCGGCTGCGCCGTTGGCACGGGGCGCCTCCCCTCGCCGCCACCCCTTCTGCTCTCTACTGAAAGCAACGGGCCGCGAACAGTCAACCGTGCTCAAGACAATCGCCGCCTGACCGTGACACAGCTGGTCAAGAAGCGCGGGCGACCTTGCCTGAATACGTCACTTCGTCCTTACCCTCGCGAGTCACCTTGATGGCCATCTGGTTCGCGTCGGACGTCGGGACCATACGCAGCGTGCCCGGATAGCACTCCGAGCCCGTGACCCGATCGAGGGTGAAGAACGTCCCGCTGCGGGTGAGCCTTCCGGAGCACTTCAGGTCCGCGCCCCACCGCATGGCCCCGTCGCCGTCGCCGCCCAGCCGCAGCTCGATGGGGAAGATCCGGTCCGCGGTGAGGTGCTCGGCCGACCCCGTCCAGGTCCCTTCCAGGCTCTCCGCGCCGCGCAGCCAGTACGTGAACCCGGCCACCCCCATCAGCACACCGGCCACCGCCACGGCGACCTGCCAGGCCCGGACCCGCCGCCGTACGGGCGGGCCGGACGTGGCGGTGATCGCGGGAAAGCTCGTCGTCGGGTTGGGATCGGTGGTCACGCCGGGCGCGGCCTCGGAGGCTCCGAGCCCGACGACCATGCCGGGACGCGTGGTGGCATAGGCGCCGACAGACGTGCTCGCGGCGGGGCCGACGGCGGCCATCGCGCCCGTGGACAGCACGTCGGCCTCGTCGGCGCTCTGTCCCAGCAGCCGCCGCAGCGCCTCCTCGGCGTCCGGCCGCTCCCCCGGCTCCGGCGCCAGGCACGCCCGCACGATCTCCCGCAGCCGCCCGTCCAGCGAGCCCAGGTCAGGCTTGCCGTACAGCACCCTGGCCAGCACCTCGTGATGCGTGTCGGCCCGGTACGCGTGCCGCCCCGTCGCCGTGTACGCCACCGTCAGCGCCCACGCCCACATGTCGGCGGGCGCCCCGGCCGGCTCGCCCTTCATGCGCTCGGGCGCCATGTACGCCGGCGTCCCCACGGGCATGTGGCTGGTCGTGACGGTGGTGTCCGCGAGCCGGGACACCCCGAAGTCGATCACCCGTGGCCCGTCGATGCCGAGCAGCACGTTGCCCGGCTTGAAGTCGCGGTGCACCACCCCGGCCCGGTGGATCGCCCCGAGGGCGGTGGCGGTGCCGATGGCCAGGCGTTCGAGCGAGCCGCCGGTCCGCGGCCCCTCGGCGATCACGTGCTCGCGCAGTGAGGGGCCCTCGACGTACTCGCTGACCAGGTACGGCCGGTCGCCCTCGAGGTCGGCGTCGAGCAGTTGCGCCGTGCAGAACGCCGCCACCCGGCGCACCGCCTCGACCTCGCCCAGGAACCTGCGCCGCACGTCCGCGTCCCCCGACAGGGTGGCGTGCAGCAGTTTGACCGCGACGTGCGCCCCCTGCGGTGACTCGCCGAGATAGACGACCCCCTGGCCACCCTGGCCGAGCCTGCTGATCAGCCGGTACGACCCCAATCGCCGCGGGTCATCGGCACGTAGCTCGGACATATCTTGCAATTATGCCCGCCTTTATAACAGTGCGGCGTAATCGTCCAGGACGGGCATCACCACATCGACCGGCCCGCTGGGCAGCGTGGCCACCGCCTCGTCGATGCCGAGCCGGGCGAAATAGTCGAGTTTCTCGCGCGTCGGCCGCGTGCCGAACGGGATCACCTTCGCCATCGGCCGCTCCGCCTTCTCGCACGCCTCGCGCAGCGCGGGCAGCGCCGCCCTGATGCCGTGGCCGCCGATGGGCATCCAGCCGTCGGCGTACTCGGCGACGTGGGCGAACAGCTTCGGCCCTGCGGCTCCGCCCACGTGCACCGGCGGCCCGCCCACGGGTTTCGGCCAGGACCAGGACGGCTCGAAGCCGTCGAAGGAGGCCACCTCGTCGCGCCACAGCGCCCGCATCGCCATGACGTTACGGCGGGCCACCTCGCGGCGGCGCGCGTACGGGACGCCGTGGTTCTCGATCTCCTCGACGTTCCAGCCGAAGCCGACGCCGACCACCACGCGCCCGCCGGAGAGGTGGTCGAGGGTGGCGATGGCCTTGGCGGTGACGATGGGGTCGCGCTGGGCGGCCAGCAGGATGCCGGTGCCCACGCGCAGCCGGGTGGTCGCGGCGGCGGCGAAGGAGAGGCCGACGAGGGGATCGAGCGTGCGTTTGTACTCCTCGGGCAGCTCGTCCTGGCCGGCGGCCGGCGGGGTGCGCCGCGAGACCGGGATGTGGGTGTGCTCCGGAACGTAGAGCGAGTCGAAGCCCCGCTCCTCCGCCGCCCTGGCCAGGTCCTGGATCGGCATGGCTCGATCCGTGGCGAACATCGTGACCCCGAGCCTCATGCGACCTCCTACGAACCAAGCGATTGCTCGGTTAAGATTTCCAGAGTACCTTGCAGAAGACCATCCCGCGGAAAGAGGTCCCCGGTGAAGTTCTCTATCTTCCTGAATCCGCAGATTCCAGGCTCTGGTTACGCGGCCGAGGAGAACGCCAAGGCCAAACGCCCGATCGGGCGCGACACGGAGTCGTACCAGAAGCTGCTGCACGAGGTACGGGAGATAGCCGTCCACGCCGACCAGATCGGATTCGACGCGCTCATGATGACCGAGCACCATTTCCACTCCGAAGGAATGGAGTTCTCGGTCAACCCCCTGATGTTCCTCACCGACCTGGCCGCCCGGACCGAGCGGATCCTGCTCGCGCCGCTCGGCCTCGTGCTGCCCGCATGGGACCCGATCAGGGCGGCCGAGGACGTGGCGCTGCTCGACCAGTTCAGCAAGGGACGGCTGCGGCTGGGCGTGGCGCGCGGCTACCAGAACCGCTGGATGAACGTCCTGGGCCAGCGCTGGCACGCCGCCGCCGCCCGCTCTGACGGCTCGGCCAGCGACACGCGTAACTTCGACGTCTTCGGCGAAGTGCTGAAGATCATGAAGATGGCGTGGACCGAGGAGACCCTCCGCTACAAGTCGGACGTACTGGACTACCAGGTCCCCTACCCGTACGACGGCATCGAGGGCTGGCCCGCCATCGAGTGGACGCGCACGTTCGGCGCGCCCGGCGAGCTGTCCGAGGACGACAAGGTGCAGGCGGTGTCCGTCTGCCCCAGGCCGTACCAGAACCCGCACCCCGAGCTGTGGCAGCCGTTCACCATCTCGGACCGGTCGGTCATCAGGGCCGCGCAGGAGAACATCCTGCCGTGGATGTTCACCCCCAACCCCGACGACCACGCCGCCAAGGCCAAGCTGTACCAGGAGGAGTCCGCCAGGCAGGGGCGCCAGTACAAGCTGGGCGAGCACACCGGCATCCTGAAGATCGTCGGGATCGCGGACACCACCCAGGAGGCCATCAACACCTTCGGCCGCAGCATCCCCAAGGACTTCGCCGCCTTCTTCGGCCCGTTCGGCTACCTCGAGGTGCTGCGGAAGAAGGAGGACGAGAAGCACAAGCCCATCTCCCCCGAGAAGGGCGACGCCAAGCGCATGAACGACGTCGAGATGGCCCTGTTCGGCACCCCCGACGACGTCAAGCGCGGCATCCAGCGCATGCTCGACCGGATGCCGGACCTGGAGTGGTTCGGCCTCTACATGCAGGGCCAGCAGGGCGTGCTGCCCCTCGACACGGTCAAGCGCAACCTCGAACTGTTCGCCACCAAGGTC
Source organism: Nonomuraea sp. NPDC050643 (assembly GCF_040654715.1). Classification (NCBI taxonomy): domain Bacteria; kingdom Bacillati; phylum Actinomycetota; class Actinomycetes; order Streptosporangiales; family Streptosporangiaceae; genus Nonomuraea; species Nonomuraea sp. NPDC050643. The sequence continues at coordinate 8,803 of NZ_JBFAIM010000125.1, forward strand.
GCACCGGAGTTCCGATGAAATTCTGGCTGGGAGCCTCGTTCGTCGACACCGACCAGTTCCTGGAGCTCGCGCGGGCGGCCGAGCGGTGCGGGTTCGACACGTTGACGCTGTCCGATCATCTCTTCTACGCGGACTTCGCCTCGCCGTACCCGTACTCGCGGTCGGGTCGGCCGCGCTGGGACGCGCGTACGCACTGGCCGGACGTCTGGGTGACGATCGGCGCCATGGCGGCCGTGACCACCACGCTCCGCTTCTCCCCCAACGTCTACATCGCGCCCGCCCGTGACCTGTTCACCGTGGCCAAGCAGGTCTCCACGGCGGCGGTGCTGTCGGGCGAGCGGGTGACGTTCGGCGTCGGGGTGGGCTGGTGCAAGGAGGAGTTCGTCGGCACCGGCCAGGACTTCCACACGCGCGGCAAGCGCCTGGACGCGATGCTACCGGCCCTGCGCGCCCTGTGGACCGGCGAGACGGTCACCGTGGACGACCTCCCGCCGCTGTCGATCTCCCCCACCCCCTCGGGCCCCATCCCCGTGTACGTGGGCGGCGACAGCGACGCGGCCCTGCGGCGCGCGGCCAGGCTGGGCGACGGCTGGATCGGCAACCGCATCTACACCGAGGAGCAGTTCGACGAGGTGCTCGGCACCCTGCGCGGCCTGCTGGCCGACAACGGCAGGTCCATCGACGACCTTGAGATCATCGCGCCGCTGGCGGTGCTCCCGGACGCGGACACCTACCGCCGCTTCGCCGCCAAGGGCGTGACGGGGACGATGGCCGCCCCGTGGTGGCTGGCCACCCCCGAGGAGAAGGCCCGGTACGGCGAAGGCACCCTCGAGCTCAAGATCGCCACCATGGAACGCTTCGCCGAGGAGGTCATCGCGAAGATGTGAGGCCCAGCTCCTCCATAGCCAGCTCCACCAGGTCGGGCGGTATCTCGGTCACCGCCCCGACCCGGGCCAAGGCCGCCAGCCCGATCCTGCGCGCCATCCGCTCGCGCGCCCTCCGGCCTCAGGTCTGACCACGAAACCGCCCGGAATCCCCGTCACCCCCACGTGGACCTGACTCCCGGCCGCACGGCCGGGACCAGGGCCAGGGGCACGTCGCGGCGGGGCAGCGCGGCGGGAGCGCGCGAAGGGCCGAAGGGGCACACCTCCGCCAGCCACGGCACGAGCCGCCCGCGCTCGACGAGGCCCGTCAGTTCGGAGATCGCATGCCCGGCCGCGTTCGCCTCTCGCGGCGACACGAGCCCGTCGCGCGCCCCTTCCGCCAGCTCCTCCAGGTCGCACACCTCGTACGACGTCCCGTCCGCGCGCACCAGGATGTCCGCGAACAGGTCGACGGCATAGACGGCGTCGCCCTCGTATCGCATCGGCGTGGCGATGTCGCAGTTGAACGCGAACGTCGCGGCCCCCGGGCTCGGCCCTGTCTCCACCAGGTTCCCGGGCAGGTCGGTCGTCACGTTGACGTCCGTCACCTGCTCGACCTCTTCCGGCGAGAACCCCTCGAAGACCTGACGGCTGATCCCGCCGAAGATCGGCGGCAGCCGGGTCATCCCGGCCGTGTCCGTCCCGAGCCGGCTCTTCAGCAGGCTGGGCGTGCTGTCGCCACGCGCCGCAGACAGCTATCAGGTTACCGTCGCTTTATGGACGTTCTGATCATGGGAGGCGGGATCGCCGGACTGTGCCTCGCCCACGGCCTACGTCAGGCAGGTCTCCACGTCACCCTCTTCGAACGCGACCCCGCACCCGCCCACCGCCCCCAGGGCTACCGCGTCAGCCTCAAGGACACGGGCGTACAGGCGTTGCGCGCCTGCCTCCCCGGCAACCTGTACGACCTGACCGTGGCCACCTCGATCCGCCCGGCCACCCGCCTGATCTTCATGGACCACACCCTGCGCCCCAAGTTCGCCAAGGACCTGCCGCAGACCCTGCCCGGCATCGACGGCCTCGGCGTCAACCGGCTCACGCTGCGCGAGATCCTCATGACGGACCTCCCGATCCGCCTCGGCATGGACTACCAGCGCTACGAACCGCTCCCCGGCGGCCGCGTCCGCGCGCACTTCGCCGGCGGGCACACCGTGGACGGAGACCTGCTGGTCGGCGCGGACGGCGTCGGCTCGCGCGTACGCGCCCAGCTCCTGCCCAAGGCCGTCGTCGACGAGCTCGGCTGGGCCCTGTACGGCCGCACCCGGCTCACCCCCGGCCTGCTGGCCGCCACGCCCCCCGAGCTGATCGACTCCTTCAACCGGATCACGGCCCCCGACCGCACGGCCATGGCCATCGCCACCTGCCGCCCGTTCACCCCGGTCCCCGAGGCCGTGGCCCGGCACGCCCCCGGAGCCCAGGTGACGAACGTCCCCGACCACCTCTCCTGGACCCTGAACGTCCCGCGCCCCGACGGGCTGCTGCACCGGCAGGCCATGGAGGCCGTACGCGGGTGGCACGAAGGCGTCCAGCGCGTCGTGCGCGAGGCGGACCCCGGCGACACGTTCATCCTGCGCACCCACTCCGCCCAGCGCGTACAGCCATGGGACGAGCCCGCCGTCACGCTGATCGGCGACGCGGTGCACAGCATGAGCCCGGGCCGGGGCGAGGGCGCGAACGTCGGGTTACGCGACGCCCGGCTGCTGAGCGAGGTCCTCGCGCAGGGTCGGCCCAAGGCCGAGTACGAGCACCAGATGCTCGACTACGCCTTCGCCGCCGTGGAGGCGTCCCTGGAACATCCGTTCAAACCCCTGGACGGAGGGGGTGTCACGGGACGATAGCCTCGTGTGGTGCTGGAAAAGATCGCAGCCACCCGTTATGTGACCCCATTGCGGGAGGGCGGGTCGCTGCCAGGCGTGGTCGAGGCCGACGACCTGGGCACCTACGTGGTGAAGTTCCGCGAGGCGGGTCAGGGCCGGCGGGTGCTCGTCGCCGAGATCATCTGTGCCGAGCTGGGCCGGCGGCTCGGGCTCAAGACGCCCGACCTCAAGCTCATCGACCTCGACCCCCAGATCGGCATCAGAGAGCCCGACGAGGAGGTCCAAGACCTGCTCAAGGCCAGCACCGGGCTCAACCTGGCGGTCGACTTCCTGCCCGGCGCGCTCGGCTTCGAGCCGCTGGCCTGGGTGGCGGATCCCGTGTTCGCGGCCAGGGTGGTGTGGTTCGACGGCCTCATCCACAACATCGACAGAAGCTGGCGCAACCCCAACCTGCTGGTCTGGCACCGCGACACGTGGCTGATCGACCACGGGGCGGCGCTCTGGTTCCACCACAACTGGAAGACGGCCGACCCTCAGCGGCCGTTCGACGCCGGTGACCACGTGCTCGCGCCCTACGCGGGCGACGTGCGGGCGGAGGGCGCCGAGCTGGCCCGGAAGATCACCCGGGAGCTGCTGGAAACGGTCACGGCCCTGGTGCCGGACGAGTGGCTGGCCGACGAGCCGGGCTTCGACTCGCCGGCGGCCGTGCGGGAGGCGTACGTCGGCCATCTGCTCCAGCGGGCCGACGGCGAGTGGCTCGTGCGCGGCGAGCAGCATCAGGGCCGCGCGCCGGGCCCGGGATCGGTCGGCGCGTTCTGGCGGGGAGGCGGCGACCGGTGACCAGAGACGTCTACGAATACGCGGTGATCCGCGTGATGCCCAAGGTCGAGCGGGGCGAGCTGATCAACGCCGGCGTGCTGCTCTACTGCCAGCCGCGCGACTACCTGTGCGCGCGAGTCGAGCTCGACCCGCTCCGGCTGCGCGCCCTCGATCCGCACGCCGACATCGACGCGATCCACCGGGCGCTCAGCGCGTACGAGCTGGCCTGCGGCGACGACGCCGGGCCGCTCACGGGCGAGTCGCTCGGCGGCCGGTTCCGCTGGCTGACGGCGCCGCGCAGCACGATCGTCCAGACGGGCCCGGTGCACGCCGGCCTCACCGCCGAGCCCGGCACCGAGCTGGCCCGCCTGTTCGACAAGCTGGTCCGCGTCTAGAACAGGCGGATGGCGCAGGCGTCTAGAACAGGACCGACATGAAGGTGTCGACCTCGTGGAAGCCCACCTTGCGGTAGACGGCCCGCGCCGAGCCGTTGAAGTCGTTGACGTAGAGGGTGACCACGGGGGCGAAGCAGCTCATCGCCGCCTCCACCACGGCGGCCATGCCCGCCACCGCGTGACCCCTGCCCCGCAGGTCGGGGGCCACCCAGACGCCCTGGATCTGGCACGCCTGCGGCGTCACGGCCCCCACCTCGGCCTTGAACACCACCCGCCCGCCCTCGATCCGCGCGTAGGACCGCCCGATCCTGATCAGCTCGGCCACCCGCGTCCGGTAGAGGGCGCCGCCGTCACCGAGGTTGGGCGAGACCCCGACCTCCTCGGTGAACATGGCCACGCACGCCGGCAGCAGGATGTCGAACTCGTCGGGCCGCACGCGGCGCACCATCGGGTCGGCGGGGACCGGCGGCTTCTGCGAGGTCGCCATGACCGGCTGCGCCCACCGGATCGCGCGGGCGCGCCCCCAGTGCGGCTCCAGCCGCTCCCACAGCAAGGAGACGGCGTCGACCGGGCCGACGAGGGACGAGCAGCGCCTCCCCTGTTTGCGGGCGCGGTCGGCGAAGGCGTGCACGGCCTCAGGACCGGCGTTGACCGGCACCATGTTGGCCCCGGCGTAACAGAGTGACACAAGGCCACCGCGCGGCCCGAATCCCCACATCTGCCCGCCAAGCCTCGCCGGGTTGAGTCCGACGGCCCGCACCCGGGAGGAGACGAAGACGTTGGCGACCGGATCGTCGTCCAGCAGGGCGAGAACTTCGTCCCGGTCGCTGTCGTCGAGCACGCGCGACGCCGATGTACGCAGCATCACACGGTCAGACTACGCGAAGGGTCACCGATTAGCTCATCCGGCACTGCCGACGGTAACCCTTTCTTGACGTCAGCTCTTGCCGGTGAGCCCTCCGAGCACTCCGAGGACGCCGAGCAGCCCCTGCGACTGCGGAGTTTCCGACGTCATGTGCGCGGCCGGACGCGGCTGAGCGGGCGCGGCACACGTGGCGCCCCGCCCCGGCAGCGTGCCGTCCTTCAGGTACGCCCCCAGGTGCCCGTCCACACAGGTGTTGCCGGTCAGCGAGATCCCGTGGTTCCCGCCCCCCTCGACCACCATCCGCGAGCGCGGGAACAGCTTGGCCATCTCCAGCGCCCCCTTGTACGGCGTCGCCGCGTCGTCGCGCGACTGCAGGATGAGGATCGGCGGCAGCTTCGGCGACCCGTGCACCTGCACCGGCTTGCCGGCCGGAACCGGCCAGAAGGCGCAAGGGGCGTTGAACCAGGCGTTCGGCCAGGTCAGGAACGGCGCGCGGCGGTGCATGGCGGTCATGTCCGTCCGCCAGCGGTCCCACTTGCGCGGCCAGCGCGCGTCACGGCACTGGACGCTGAGGTAGATGGCGTACCCGTTCTCGTCGTCGGCGTCGTTCGTGCCGTGCGTGTTGTAGATCTCGGTGAGGCCCTTCACATCGCCCTGGCGCACGTACGAGGACCAGGCCTGGGCGAAATGGGGCCAGAGCTTGTCGCTGTAGCCGGCGAGGGTGAAGGTGTCGTCGAGCTCACTCGGCCCCACGACCCCACCCGCCGGCCGCGCGCGCAACCGGTCGCGCATCGCGTAGTAGGCGAACGACGTCTGCCGGGGAGTGGCGCCCAGCTTGTAGACGTCGTGGTGCCTGGCGGTCCAGGCCAGGAACTGGCGGTGACGGCGCTCGAAGGCGCGGTCCTGGTTGAGGTTGGACTGGTACCAGACGCCGGTCGGGTCCACCGTGCTGTCCATCACGAGGCGCTTGACCCGGTTCGGGAAGAGGGTGGCGTAGACGGCGCCCAGGTAGGTGCCGTACGAGTAGCCGAGGTAGCTGATCTTCTCCTCGCCGAGGGCGGCGCGGATGCGGTCCATGTCCCTGGCGGAGTTCTCGGTGGTGAGGTGCGGCAGCAGCCACGCCCAGCGGTTGCCGCAGCGGCTCGCGTAGTCGGCGGCGCGGCGCAGCAGCACCCTCTCCTCGGCCGCCCCGCGCGGCACGGCGTCCGGCCGCGGGGCCTTGTAATAGGTGGCCGGATCCACGCAGTGCACGGCCGGGTCACTCCCGCCGACGCCCCGGGGGTCGAACCCCACGATGTCGTACCGCTCGGCCACGTCCACGGGCAACTGCGTGGCCACGTACGAGGTCAGCTCCCGCCCGGAGGCCCCTGGCCCGCCGGGATTGATCAGCATCGTGCCCAGATGGCCGGCGTCCCTGGACACCTTGGCCTTGATCCGGTTGAGCGCGATCTTGACCGACTGCCCCATGGGCTCGCGGTAGTCGAGCGGCACCCGTACGGTGGCGCACTCGAGATCGGCCGCCACCGCCTTGCCCGCCACCGTGGGACAGGCCCCCCACACCACCGCGGCCGGCGCCCCCTGCCCCGCCACCGCACCGTCCGCACTCACGACCCCGGCGACCAGCACCACCAGTCCGGCGACAACCCCAACTACCCGCTTCACCCGGCCCCCTTCCCTGTCATAGGCCTTGCGATGCTCCCGCGAGCGATCAGGTGGTGACGCAGGGTATGGGGAAATGCTTGCCGTTCTGTAATCCTTCTATGGCACTGCGTAATCGCCCTATCGCGTACGCACGGCTCGTGCCGTCAGATGGTTCGCGCAGCACTCGAGCACACCGGCACGGAACTGGGCGAACGACCGGTTCCGGCCGAGCGGGCGAGCCACCAGCCCGAGTTCGGCGCCTTCTCCAGGATGAGCGGCGCGTCGGACTCCCGATGGCGGCCGCTCGAAACCTCGGTCTTCAACACCTTCTTGGGGTCGCTGACGCGTCCTGTGTCCTTGCCTCGATACTTGGCGGGAACCGACCAGGATGAAGAGAACGCGGTCAGCGCGTCGGGAAAGAGCAGCAGCCACGCCTCGATCTCGGCGACGGCCAGAACGTAATGGGCCGTCCCCGAGCGCATGGCGGCCGCCAGGGCTTTCTCGACCCTCTCCCGGATCTCTGGATGCTGGTCGCTGTCCACGCCGTCCAGATCTTCGTGCACGAACACACCTCCAGAGAGAACAACCGATGATCGACCACCGCGCCCACCCGCTCCACCCCTTCGGCTCAGCCAGCGGCAACAGGGCTACGCGTGCCCGCCCTCCACGTCGCGCTCCGGCAGAGCCGCGCGCTGGAGCCACATCTGATCACTGCGGTGAGGGAAAGGGCGATCGTCGCGCCGTTGCCGACGATCGGGCATCGGGTGTGGGCCCGTCTCCAGGCCCACGCCCGATGAATCGTCAGCCGACCGTGACCGTCGGGCCGGCGTCGTCGTCGAGGTCCACCTCGACGCCCATCTCGTCGGCCAGCCTCAGGGCCTCTTCGATCAGCGTCTCGACGATCTGCGACTCCGGCACGGTCTTGATGACCTCGCCCTTGACGAAGATCTGGCCCTTGCCGTTGCCCGAGGCGACCCCCAGGTCCGCCTCCCGGGCCTCGCCCGGACCGTTGACGACGCAGCCCATCACGGCCACCCGCAGGGGCACCTTCATGCCCTCCAGGCCCGCCTGGACCTGCTCGGCCAGGGTGTAGACGTCGACCTGCGCCCGCCCGCACGACGGGCAGGAGACGATCTCCAGGCCGCGCTCGCGCAGGCCGAGCGACTCCAGGATCTGGCCGCCGACCTTGACCTCCTCCACGGGGGGCGCGGACAGGGAGACGCGGATCGTGTCGCCGATGCCCTCGGCCAGCAGGGCGCCGAAGGCCACCGCCGACTTGATCGTGCCCTGGAAGGCGGGGCCGGCCTCCGTGACGCCCAGGTGCAGGGGATAGTCGCACTGGGCGGCCAGCAGGCGGTAGGCGTTGATCATGACGACCGGGTCGTTGTGCTTGACCGAGATCTTGATGTCGCGGAAGCCGTGCTCCTCGAACAGGGAGCACTCCCACAGGGCCGACTCGACCAGGGCCTCGGGGGTGGCCTTACCGTATTTCTGCAGGAGGCGGGGGTCGAGGGAGCCGGCGTTGACGCCGATGCGGATCGGGACGCCGTGGTCGGCCGCCGCGCGGGCGATCTCGCCCACCTTGTCATCGAATTTCTTGATATTTCCGGGGTTCACCCGGACGGCCGCGCAGCCCGCCTCGATGGCGGCGAACACGTACTTCGGCTGGAAATGGATGTCGGCGATCACCGGGATCTGCGACTTCTTCGCGATGATCGGCAGCGCGTCGGCGTCGTCCTGCGACGGGACGGCCACGCGCACGATCTGGCAGCCCGACGCCGTGAGCTCGGCGATCTGCTGCAAGGTGGAGTTGACGTCGGCGGTCACCGTCGTCGTCATCGACTGCACCGACACGGGGGCGTCGCCGCCCACGGGCACGCTGCCGACCATGATCTGGCGCGAGTGGCGGCGTTCGGCGAGCGGCTTGGGGCGGACCGACGGGATGCCGAGAGCTACAGGAGACATTTCAACCCTTAATGTGACGACGCTTTCCAGTTTAGGTAGCTAGCGGGACTGCCCGGCTGTGAGTTCCGCCGCACGGGCACGTGCCCAGGCATCGGCCGCCAGCACCTCTTCCACGGAGTCGGCGGGGGTCACCCGGTGCTCCTCGACGACCTTGGCCACGGTGTCGACGATGGCCAGGAACGGCAACTCCTCCCGCATGAACGCGTCGAGGCACACCTCGTTGGCGGCGTTGTAGACGGCCGGCGCGGTGCCGCCCTCGCCGCCGACGTGCCTGGCCAGCGCGACGGCGGGGAACGCCACGTCGTCGAGCGGCTCGAACGTCCACGTGTGCGCCTTGGTCCAGTCGATGGGCCGGGCGGCGCCCGGGATGCGATGCGGATGGCCGAGCGCGAGCGCGATCGGCAGCCGCATGTCGGGCGGGCTGGCCTGGGCGATGGTGGAGCCGTCGACGTATTCGACCATGGAGTGGATGATCGACTGCGGGTGCACCACGACCTCGATCCGGTCGAAGGGGAGGTCGAAGAGCAGGTGGGCCTCGATCACCTCCAGCCCCTTGTTGACCAGGGTGGCGGAGTTGATCGTGATGACCGGACCCATGGACCAGGTGGGGTGGGCCAGCGCCATCTCCGGCGTGACGTCGGCCATCTCGTCGCGCTTCATGCCCCTGAACGGCCCGCCGCTGGCGGTGATCACGAGCTGCTCGACGCACGCGGGGTCGTAGCCGCCGGGACCGGCGGCCCACAGGGACTGCTGCACCGCGGAGTGCTCGGAGTCGACGGCGAGGAGCTGCCCGGGGGCGGCCAGCCGCTTCACCAGCGGCCCACCGATGATCAGGGACTCCTTGTTGGCCAGGGCGAGCAGCCGCCCCGCTTCGAGCGCGACCAGCGTGGAGGTCAGCCCGAGCGCGCCGGTGATGCCGTTGAGCACCATGTCGCACTGCCAACCGGCCACCTCCGCGACCCCCTCCGGGCCGCCGAGCACCACGGGCCGGGCGCCGTGCGCCGCCAGCGCCTCCTTCAGCGCCGGTACGGCCGAGGCGTCGGCCACCGCCACCGCCTCCACCCCGAACCCGGCCGCCTGCCTGGCCAGCAGATCAACCCTGCCACCCCCGGCGGCCAGCCCCGCGACCCGGAAACGGCCCGGGTTGGCGGCGATGACGTCGAGGGCCTGGGTGCCGATCGAACCGGTGGAGCCGAGCACGACGACGGAGCGGAGGGTCTCTGCATGCACATGTCCATTGTCCCCGCTGCTCGGCGCGCTCAGGCACGTGGCCCCCGCCGGCGTCGAATTCCCTGCCTTATGGGACCCGAGATAACCCAGTGAATTCATACCGGAATAGCGCCATATCGGAATTCGCAAGTCTCGAGAAATCTGGATATCGCGGCGGCTACCTTCCCAAGCCCACGTCCGGGTTCGGGAGGTACGTAATGCGCCGCGCAGTCACCCTGTTCTCCCTCGTCGCGCTCGTCCTGGCGCCGGCCGACAGCTTCACAGACAGCTTCGCCCCGAACTGGATGTTCGGCCCCCTACTTCGGGAACGACGCCCAGGCCGTCTACCAAGCAGCTCACAGCACCAACGCACTCTGAGGAATTTACCGAAAGTAGTCACAAGAACACATCTCGTGGTGCACACTCGGGGTCCATGACCCTGAGCACCCCCCTGCTTGCGGCCGCCCCGCTCCTCGCGGGGTTGATCGGTCCCGCGCTCCTTGGCGCGGCTCCCGGTCCGCAGCAGGCCGATCGATCGGCCGTCGTGCCCGCCCATACGGCCAGGCGGAGCGACATTGTCGAGCACGTGGCCGCCCGCACCGCCGCCGACCAGCGGCGCGTGCTCGACTATTGGACGCCGGAGCGCATGGCCAAGGCCCTCCCGATCGGGCTGCTCGGCGTCGTGACCGACGGCGGCCTGCTGGGCGGGCTGACGGGCCGGGCGGGCGTGCGCACCACCCCCGACCTGACGGGCAGACAGGCCGATCTCACCGTTCCGCGCAAGCTCATGGGCTCACACCAGTTGACCGCCGCCAGACCCGACTCCAGCACGATCGGCTCCCGCTGGGTCACCGGCGGCCTGGTGGCCAAGACCACGGGCCGGGTGTTCCTCACGCTGGCCGGGGCCGACTTCGTCTGCTCGGCCAGCACCGTCAAGAGCGCCAACAGGGACGTCGTGGTCACCGCGGGCCACTGCGTCAAGGACGGCGCGGGCGAGTGGGCGGCGAACTGGACGTTCGTCCCCGGTTACCGCATGGGCGGCGGGCACCCCTACGGCCAGTACACCGCCCGCCGCATGTTCGTGGCCGGGCCGTGGTCGCGCAGCGGCGACGACAACCACGACGTCGGCATGGTCGCCCTGGCCACCTCGGGCGGCAGGCACGTGGCCGACGTGGTGGGCACGCAGGAGATCGTGTTCAACCCGGCGCGCGGCGGGCAGGCGTTCGGCTTCGGCTACCCCGCCGACCCGCCGTACGACGGCGACCACCTGGTCTACTGCGCGGGCCGGCTCAAGGACGACCCGTACGGCCAGACCCGCGACCAGGGGCTGGGCTGCGACATGACGGCGGGCTCGAGCGGCGGCCCCTGGATGACGAGGTTCGACCCGGCCACCGGCAAGGGCGTGATCATGTCGCTGAGCAGCTTCAAGTACAGCGACGACCGCCGCACCATGTACGGCCCCTACTTCGGCGACGCCGCCAGGGCCCTGTTCAACACGGCCGAGAGGGCCTAGCCGCCACCGTCGTGGCGGGCCACGTCCGCGGCCCGCC
>NZ_JBFAIM010000126.1:0-17982 GCF_040654715.1 Nonomuraea sp. NPDC050643
CTCGACCTCGGGCTGGAACGCCGCCCCCCCCCCCCCCGGCGCGGGGAGGGGGCGACCCGCCGGCTCGCGCGCCCCTCCCCCTGGCGCGGACGCCGGGCGCGCGGCCTGCTCTACGTGCTGCCCGCGCTCGCGGTCTACCTCGGGTTCGCCATCTGGCCGGCGATCAACACGCTGCGCCTGTCCCTGCTGAACTGGGACGGCATCCTCCCGGCCACCTGGGCGGGCTTCGGCAACTACGTCAAGATCTTCCGGGACTCGGCGCTGTACGAGGCCATCCTGCACAGCCTCGTGCTGATCATCTTCTTCGCGGCCATCCCCATCGCCGTCGGGCTGGTCATGACGGCCCTGCTGATGGGCAAGGTCCGCCGCGGGATGACCTTCTTCCGGATCGTCTTCTTCCTGCCCCAGGTCCTGCCGCTGGTCGCCGTCGGCATCACCTGGCGCTGGTTCTACAGCGACACCGGCGGCGTCAACCAGATCCTCGACCTGCTGGGGCTCGGCTCGATCACCCGCGCCTGGCTGGGCGACTACCAGCTCGCGCTGGTCGCGCTCGGCCTCATCGGCACGTGGACGATGAGCGGGCTGTGCATGATGCTCTTCCTGGCCGGCGCGCAGAAGATCGACCCGTCCCTGTACGAGGCCGCCAAGCTCGACGGGGCCGGGACCTTCCGCCAGTTCCGCCACGTCACCCTGCCCGGAGTGCGCAGGGAGATCACCGTCGCCGGCGTCATCACCACGATCGCGGCGCTGGCCAGCTTCGACCTCGTCTTCGTCACCACCAACGGCGGCCCCGCCGGGCAGACCAACGTGCCCGGCCTGCTCGTCTACCGGCTGGCCTTCAACGAGGGCGACATCGGCGGGGCCAGCGCGCTGGCCGTCGTGCTGACCGTGATCGTGATCGCCGCGGTCAGCGCCGTCCGGTTCTTCACCAGGGATAAGGATTGATCATGCGTGGCGGTGTCGGAGTCCGGTACGGAGTACTCGTCCTGCTGGCTGTCATGATCCTGGTGCCGTTCGCCGGCATCATCCTGGCCGCCCTGCATCCCCCCGGCTCTCAGCTCGACGGGCTGAGCATCCCCGACCGGTGGTCGTGGGAGAACTTCACGCTCGCCTGGGAGCGCGGCAACATGACCGCTCTCATGCGCTCGAGCGTGCTGATCGCGGTCTTCGTGGTGCCGCTCTCGGTGGCCCTGGCCGTGCTCGCCGGATACGGGCTGACCATCCTGCGGGTGTGGGGGCACAAGGCGCTGTCGTTCGGGTTCGTGATCGGGCTCACGCTGCCGATGGAGCTCATCGTGGTGGCGCTCTACTTCAACCTGCGCGAGGTCGGGCTCACCAACTCCTACGTCGGCATCATCCTCGCCGAGGCGGCCCTGTTCATGCCGTTCGGCGTCTACTGGATGCAGACCCACTTCTCGAACGTGCCGGACGAGCTCGTCGAGGCGGCGCGCATCGACGGGGCCCGGGATCTCATCGTGCTGCTGCGGGTGCTGCTGCCGATCTCGTGGCCGGCGGTCACCACGCTGTCGGTGCTGTACTTCATGTGGTCGTGGAACCAGTTCATGCTGGTGCTGGTCATGATGCAGGATCCCGACAGGCGCACCGCGCCGAGCGGGCTGGGGCTCTTCGTCGGCCAGTACACGACGGACATCCCCCTGCTGGCGGCGGCCTGCCTGATCGTCATCGCACCCATCGTCGTGGTCTACCTCCTCTTCCAGCGCAGCTTCGTCAACGGCATCACCCAGGGCGCCATCAAGGGCTGACCCCTAGGACCCTGGCAGTGGTCGGGAATGGGGGTGGGTAGGTGGTTTGGCTTTTTTGCCACCCCCCGTGCCAAGATGCCCGTGTGGTCGGCACCCCGCCTGAGCTGGAGCGTGGCACCGGCGTCCCCGCGCACGTGCAGATCGAGCGCTGGCTGCTCGAGTCGATCTCCCGGGGCGACCCGGCGCCGGGCGAGCGGCTGCCCGGTGAGCGGGAGCTGGCCGGCCGCCTGGGCGTGAGCAGGATGACGCTCAGGCAGGCCCTGGCCACCCTGGAACGCGACGGCGTCCTGGTCAGGATCCCGGGCCGGGCGGGCGGCGCGTTCGTGGCCGAGCCGCGCATCGAGTGCGACCTGACCGGCCTGGCCGGGTTCACCGAGCAGATGCGCCGGGCCCACCTGCGCGCCGAGGCCCGGATCCTGGCGGCGCGGACGGTGCCCGCCCCCACGGCGGTGGCCAGGCGGCTGGAGGTGGCGCCGGGCGCGCCGGTGCACGAGGTGGCCCGGGTACGGTCGGCGGGCCGGTCACCGGTGGCGCTCGAGCGCTCCTACTTCCCCGACCTGCCCGGCCTGCTCGACCAGGACCTCACCGGCTCCCTCTACACGCTGCTGGCCACCTGCTACGACCTGGCGCCGTACACGGCGGTCGAGCATCTCGACCCGGTGATCGCCCGTCCCGGCGACGCCGGCGAGCTGGGCATCGCGCCGGGGACGCCGCTGATGCTCATCGAGCGGACGGCGTACGCGATGGACGGCACGCCGGTGGAGTTCGCCCGCGACCTGTTCCGCCCCGACCGCGTACGGATCTCGGTGCGCAGCGGCGTCACGGGACCAGCGGGGTCTTGACCACCGTGCCCGGCACCCACGCGCCCTCGACCTCGATCTCGGCCTCGGTGCCCGGCTGGGCCTCCAGGTAGGCGTAGGCGATGGAGGCGCGGGCGGTGTAGCCGTAGCCGCCGGAGGTGACGCGGGAGACCACCCGGCCGTCCACGCGTACCGGCTCGTTGCCGAGGGCGACGGCCCTCGGGTCGCTCAGCGTCACGCACCGCAGCCGCCGCTCCGGGGCGGGGTCGAGGGCGTCCCTGCCGAGGAACTCCTTGTCGGGTTTGACGCAGAAGCCGAGCCCCGCCTCGTACGGGGTCGTCTCGGGGCCGAGGTCCGCCCCCCACACCCGGTACCCCTTCTCCAGCCGGAGGCTGTCGATGGCCCGGTAGCCGCCGGCCACCAGCCCGTACGGCTCCCCCGCCCGCCACAGCGTCTGCCACAGCCCGAGCCCGTACTCGCTGGAGCAGTAGAGCTCCCAGCCGTGCTCCCCCACGAACGTCACCCGCAGCGCCAGCACCGGCACGTCGCCCACGGTGATCTCCCGCGACGACATGAACGGGAAGTCCATCGGGTCGGGCGTGAGCCCCCGCATGACGTCGGCGGCGCGCGGCCCCCACAGGGCGAAGCAGGCGTACTGGCCGGTCACGTCGGCGATGCGCGCCTTCGAGCCCGTGTGCGCGGCCTGCTTGCGCAGCCAGCCGAGGTCGTGCGAGCCGAACGCGGTGCCGGTGACGACGAGGAACTCCTCCTCGCCGCGCCTGGTCACGGTGAAGTCGCACTCGATCCCGCCGCGCCGGTTGAGCGCCTGCGTGTACGTGACCGCGCCGACGTCGCGGGCGACCCGGTTGTCGCACACCCACTCCAGCAGCTCGGCGGCGTCCGGCCCGGCGACCTCGATCTTGGCGAACGAGCTTTCGTCGAACAGCCCCGCCGCCGTCCGGGTGGCGCGGTGCTCGGCCGCCGTCGCCGACGACCATTCCCGGCCCGCCCACCCCCTCGGCCGCTCCCCCTCACCGCTCTGGTTGGCGGCGTAGTAGTTGACCCGCTCCCAGCCCGACTTCTCCCCGAAGACGGCCCCGTGGGCGGCGTGCCAGGAGTAGGCGGGCGAGACCCGCAGCGGCCGCCCGGCGGTGCGCTCGTGGCCGGGGTAGCGGATGTCGTAGTAGGTCTCGTAGTTCTCGACCGCCCGCTTGAGCGTGTACGACGGCGAGCGGTAGTGGCGGCCGAACCGGCGGACGTCCATGTGCCACAGGTCCATGCTGGGCTCGCCCTCGACGATCCACTCGGCCATGACCTTGCCGATGCCGCCCGCGCCCGCGATGCCGTGCGCGCAGAACCCGGCCGCGACGAAGAACCCGGCCACCTCGGTCTCGCCCAGGCAGAACTCGTTGTCGGGGGTGAACGCCTCGGGGCCGTTGATCAGTTTGCGGATGCCGACGTCGGACATCGCGGGCACGCGGATCCTGGAGTTGTCGGAGATCTCCTCGAACCTGGGCCAGTCCTCGGGCAGGAGGCGGCCGTTGAAGTCGGCGGGCACCGCGTCGTAGGCGTCGTGGCCGGCCGTCCAGGGGGCGCAGGTGCGCTCGTATCCGCCCATGACCAGGCCCTGGACCTCCTGCCGGTAGTAGACGAGCAGGTCGGGGTCGCGCAGCGTGGGCAGGCCGGTGTGGTCGTGGAAGGCGTCGCTCACCACGTACTGGTGCGACATGGGCACGATCGGGACCCGCACCCCGGCCATGCGGCCGATCTCGGCGGCGAACATGCCGCCGCAGTTGACCACGATCTCGCACGCGATGTCGCCCTGGTCGGTGCGCACGCCCGTGACCCGGCCGTTCTCGACGCCGACGCCCAGCACGCGGACGCCGGTGCGGATGGTGGCGCCGCCCTCGCGGGCGCGGGCGGCGAGCGCGTAGCAGAGCTGCGAGGGGTCGATCTGGCCGTCGGTCGGCAGGTAGGCCGCCCCCACGACCCCTTCCGGGTCCATGAGCGGGAACAGCTCCACGGCCTCGGCCACCGAGATCTCCGTGAGCGGCAGCCCGAACGTGCGCGCCCAGCCGATCTGGCGGCGGATCTCCTCCATGCGCTCGGACGTGGAGGCCAGCTTGATGCCGCCGCACTCCGTCCACCCGGCGTCCAGCGTCCGGTAGAGCTCGACGGAGTACTGGTTCATCCTGGTCAGCGTGGGGTCGGCGCGCAGTTGCCCGACGAGCCCCGCCGAGTGGAAGGTGGAGCCGCTGGTGAGCTCGTCGCGTTCCAGCAGGACGACGTCGCGTTCGCCGAGTTGGGTGAGGTGGTAGGCGACGGACGCGCCGCCCACCCCGCCGCCGATGATCACGATGCGGGCCGAGTCGCTCATGGTCGCGAGGCTAACCGGCACGCCGTAAAAGGTCTAGACCGTTTGGGGCGGCAGAGCTAGCATCGAGCATGGCCGCGCCCGAGGTCCTCGACCGCATTCCCCTGCTGTCCGGCGTCCCGCGCTCCGTGGAGCTGCTGCCGGGCGGGCTGACCAACCACAACTACAAGGTCACCACGCCGTCCGGCGCGTACGTCGTGCGCGTGTGGGCCAGCGACGGGACCCTGCTGGCCATCGACAGGGACGCCGAGCACGCCAACTCGATCGCGGCCGCGCGGGCCGGGGTCGGGGCGCCGGTCCACGCCTATCTGCCCGAACTCGGGGTGCTGGTCGTCGGCTTCCTGCCGGGGCGCACCTTCACCGAGGCCGATCTGCGCGATCTCGCGAACCTGCCCCGGGTGGCCCGGGCGTGTCGCCTGCTGCACGCGGGGCCGCGGTTCGTCGGCGACTTCGACATGTTCGAGATCCAGCAGCGCTATCTGGCGATCGTGCGGGAGCGCGGCTTCCGCCTGCCGCCGCGCTATCTGGACTTCATGCCCACCGTCCTCCAGATCCACAAATGTCTGGCGGTGCGCGACGAGGGCACCGTGCCGTGCAACAACGACCTGCTGCCCGGCAACATCCTCGACGACGGCGAGCGCATCCGGCTGATCGACTACGAATACGCGGGCAACAACGACCCCTGCTTCGAGCTCGGCAACATCTGGAGCGAATCCGACCTGCCGCTCGGTCACCTGGAGGAGCTCGTCACCGCCTACTACGGCCGCCGGCTCCGCCACAAGATCGCCCGCGCCCGGCTGCTGGGCCTGATGTCGAAATACGGCTGGACACTCTGGGCCTCCATCCAGGACGGCGCGAACGAGAGCATCGACTTCGACTTCTGGTCGTGGGGCATGGAGAAGTACGAGCGGGCGGTGTCCGAATTCACCGCTTCCGGCCTGGCGGCGCTCATGGACGAGGCCGCGCGGGCAGACTAGGGGAATGCTCGCCGCACTGACCGGCCTGGGCCTGTCCACGGCCGCCGGCCTGAACGCCTATATCCCGCTCCTGGTCGTGGGCGTGCTCGCGAACCTCACCGACTCCGTGAAGCTCCCCGACGGCTACGCGTGGCTGTCGAACTGGGGTGTGCTCGCGGTGATCGCGGTGCTGCTGGCCGCCGAGATGGTGCTCGACAAGGTGCCCGCCGTCGACAGCGTCAACGACGCCATCCAGACCGTCGTACGCCCGGCGTCCGGCGGCGTGGTCTTCTCGGCCACGAACGCCGCCGCCGAGTTCGAGCACTCCACCTGGATGACCGAGCACCCGTGGGCCGGATGGCTGCTGGGCATCGTGGTGGCGCTGGCCGTGCACGCGCTCAAGGCCGCCGCCCGCCCGGTGATCAACGCCGGCACGGCGGGCGTGGGCGCGCCGGTCGTGAGCACGGCCGAGGACGCCGGCTCGCTCGGCATGAGCCTGATCGCCGTGTTCACGCCCGTGCTGGTGATCGTCGCGCTGCTGCTGCTCGCGGTGCCGGCGTGGTGGCTGATCAGGCGCGTACGCCGCTTCCGCGCCCGCAGGAGGGCCGCGCGAAGTCAGCCGCCAGGCTGATGCCGGGTCCGCCCACGGGGTGACGCCGGGCCGCCCGCGCCCTCATACCGTTGGCCTGGCGAACAACCCGATGATCCGTGTGGGCGTCAATGTGGCCCCCAACCCTGGCGCGCTCACACCGTGGCAGGCCCGGCGGCGGTCGCACCCGCGCCGCCACCGGGCCTGCGTCGCTCCAGGCCGCGCAGCCAGCCCTCCAGGAGGTGCACGAACTCGGCCGGGCGCTCCTCGTGCAGCCGGTGGCTCGACCCCTCCCAGCACACGACCTTGGACGCGGGGTCCTTCAGCAGCCCGGCCTCCCAGCTCGCCCGTTCGGGGTCGGCCCAGATCGACAGCACCGGGCACCGCCTGCGCGCCAGGTAGTCGTCGCCGGCCGGGCGCAGCCCGATGGCGCCGGGGCCCGTGAACAGCGCCTCGAACGCCTCGGCCAGGACGTGCGGCGGCATGCCGTACAGCCTGCGCTTGTGCCAGCGCCTGATGACGGCGGGGGTGGCGGCGTTCGTGCACCACTCGTCGATCTGCTCGGCGGCGGCGTGGGGGTGCTCGCCGCGCAGTCCGGCGAGCATCTGGGGGAAGCCGCGGGCCACGTCGGGCGTGACGCCGTAGCCGGGGTCGAGGGTGACGAGCCCGCGTACCCGGTCCGGGTGCTCGACGGCCAGGATGGAGACCACCTGGGCGCCCATGGAGTGCCCGACCGCGACCACCGGGGCGATGCCGAGCCGGCCGAGCAGGACGTCGAGGTCCCCGGCCATCATGCGCGGCGTGTTGCCGGACTCGGGGACGGAGGAGTAGCCGTGCCCGCGCAGGTCCACGGCGATCACGCGGCGCCTGGCGGCCAGCGCGTCGATGTGCCACGACCACTGGTGGGAGTCGGTGCCCCAGCCGTGCACGAGCAGCAGCGGCGTCCGCTCGCCGCCTCCGTCGTCGGTGTAGAAGAGCCTGATCCCGGCCCCGACGTCCGCGTACGGCATCTAGGCACCGCCCTGCTCGCCCAGCCGAGGCAGGAGGGCCGACTCCCCGGCCGTCCAGCCGCCGTCGACGGCGAGTTCGGCGCCGGTCACGTAGGAGGCGGCGTCGGACAGCAGGAACGCGATCGCCTCCGCGACCTCCTCGGGCTCGCCCCACCGCCCGGCCGGGGCGAGCGGGAACGTCCCCTCCCCTGACACGGCCCCGAACTGCGTCGTCATCGGTGTGACGATCATCCCGGGATGTACGGAGTTGACCCGGATCCGATCCCGCCCGAACTCCAGCGCCGCGATCTTGGTGAGACCGCGCACGCCCCACTTGGACGCGCCGTACCCGCCGGTGCCGGGCAGGGCGAACAGGCCCGCGACCGACGACAGGTTCACGACGGCGCCGCCGCCCGCCGCACGCATGGGCCCGGCCACGGCCTTGAGCCCCAGGAAGACGCCGACCAGGTTGACCTGGAGCACGCGCTCGAACTCCGCCAGCGGCTGCTGCTCGATCGGCAGGAGGGTGGCGATGCCGGCGTTGTTCACCAGGCCGTCGATCCGCCCGTGCTCCTCCAGGGTCTCGGCGACCACGGCCGCCCACTGGTCCTCGCTGGTGACGTCATGGGCGATGAACCTGGCGCCGAGGTCCTTGGCTGTCGCCGTACCCTCTTCCACCAGCACGTCGGTGAGCACGACTCGCGCCCCCGCCGCGACGCACCGCCGCGCGGTGGCCGCCCCCATGCCGCGGGCGCCACCCGTGATGATCACAATCTTGCCGTTGAGCACGTGTCCTGCCCCTTCCGCGGTCCTGCCGGACATGTGCACTGAAACACAGCGGCTCCTCGTGGATCAAGTGCTTGCTTGGGCCCGCGCGCCAGTACGGCTCCGGCAGACTATCCTTCAAGACACCAACACCAACAGGAGGTGGCGAAGATCGGCGAGTTCCTTGTCATCGTGCTGGTGATCCTGGCGTTCTTCCTGCTCTTGGGCGGCGTCGGGATCTACTTGCTGGTCAAGCTCGGCAAGAAGGCGGCGGTGAAGGCCAAGCAGGCCACGACCCGGCTGTCCACGCACGTCAACGCGATGGGCACAGGCGACGCCGCCGAGGTCGAACGCCTCCGGCTCGACCTGCGCCGCGAGGTGTCCCTCACCCGCCAGGCCGTCGAGCAGGCGCAGCACCAGGGCTGGGGCCTGGGCGACCTGCCCCACCTCTTGGCCGACCTGTCGGCCCAGGCCGACGTCCATGACGGTCAGCTCGGCACATACGCCCAGCAGCGCCGGCTGTCGCCCTACGTCGACCACGCCACCCTCGACCGGCTCAGGCAGCACCAGGCGAAGCTGACGGCGATGTGCGCCCGCATCCGCGCCGACCTCCTGAGCGACCAGGTGCACCACACGTCGACGGGCATCGCCGACCTCACCTCCCGCACAGACCTGGAGATCGAGGCCCGCCGCCGCGCCCCCGACCCGCTGGACGAGATCGACGAGCTCTACCGGCGCACGATGGAGGAACGCAAGGACCGCCCCTGACGGTCACTCGACGGGGCATGGTTCAGCCGCCGGCGCAACCCGATGACGACGGTCGTTCCCCCGGGAGAAGAGCCTCCCCGTCGTCCACACGTCCGGGTCGCGGATCAGCACCGCTCAGGCGGTGCCCCACTCGTCGTAGATCAGGGCGGCGAGTCGTGCCTCCGAAGCGCCCTTGTTGGCCAGGGCCTTGGTTGCCTGTGCCTGGGCCATGGTGGGGAGGCGACCGTCCAGGAGGACGGGCAGGGAGAGCCGGCGCAGCAGCACCTCCGACGCCGAGATCCCCGACGGGCGCCGCGTCACGGCCACGTTGACCCGCAGCGCGTGCTCGTTGCCGGGCGGCACGCCGGGCCGGTCGATCTCCCTGGCCGCATAGCGAAAGCCGTTGGCCAGGTCGCACGGGCCGCATCCGGCCGGTCCCCTGCCGAGCCTTCCGCCGCATTCGCCGCACGTCAGACGGTCGTAGGCGGCGTCGACCACGCGCCACAGGTGCCGGTCCGGCTCGTCCACGACCATCTCGGCGATGAGCCGCTCGTCCGGCGGCTCCGACGTGCCGAACTCGCGCTCGAGGAAGGCCCGCCAGCCCTCCTCCACGATCTCGTCCACCAGCCCGGCGCACCGGGCGCAGCCGTGGGCGCCGGCGGGCTCCCAGTGGTCGCACTCCTCGCAGCGTCGCATGGCCGCACCGTACCGAGTGGTCCGCGCGGGACGCATCGCCTTTTGGAGCCGGCCGATATTCGGTTGCGGCCACCTGGACGGGCTTGGCATACTCGGTCCGGTTGATCATTCGCGACGCGAAGGGAGGGTGAGACCGTGACGACGACTGTTCGCGTGCCGTTTTCCGCGTCCTCATACCTTCCCACCGGGCGTCCGCTGACCTGATCACCGCGCCGGTGGGTCTCACACCTGGAGTCATCCACCGTGCCGAAGCACTCGCAACACCGCAGCCGTGGCAAGTACGCCCTCGACGCCGACGACATCGCATGGCTCGAGAGCACCCCTGAGACCGACGACGGCCCGCCGGAAGGCGACCGCTGGTCCACCTGGGACCAGAGCACGCCGACGGAGAAGGGCCCGCGACCATACCCGGACTGGCTGGTCACCGAGCTGGCCGCCGTCGACACCGAGCACGGCGTGCTCAAGACCGGCAAGGAAGCCGACGTCCACCTGATCTCCCGCGGCGTGCCCGGCACCGACCGGGTGTGCCTGCTCGCCGCCAAGCGTTACCGCTCCTCCGAGCACCGGCTCTTCCACCGCGACTCCGGTTACCTGGAGGGCCGCAGGACCCGCGACGACCGCATGAACCGGGCCATGGCCAACCGCACCGCGTTCGGCAGGCAGGCGATCGCGGGGCAGTGGGCGGTGTCGGAGTTCGGGGCGTTGTGCCGGTTGTGGAGGCTGGGGGTGCCGGTGCCGTATCCGGTGCAGATCGTCGGGACGGAGATCCTTCAGGAGTTCATCGGAACCCCCGACGGGTACGCCGCTCCGCGCCTGGCCCAGGTGTCCGACGGCCTGGACGACCTGTGGGAGCAGCTCGTGGCGGCCATGGTCACGCTGGCCGGGGAGGGGCTGGCGCACGGGGACCTGTCGCCGTACAACCTGCTGGTACGGGACGGCAGGCTGGTGATCATCGACCTGCCGCAGATCGTGGACGTGATCGCGCACCCGACGGGGCCGTCCTTCCTCGACCGCGACGCCCGCAACGTCGCCACCTGGTTCGCCGCCAAGGGCGTCACGGCGGCCGACCCCGACACCCTGGCCACCCTGCTGCGCAAGGAAGCGGGAGTGGCGGCCTGACCACCCGCCGATGGGGGCAAGACACCGTCCCCTGGCGGAACGGAGGGCCGGCCACCCAAACCGCCCGGCCGCTGACCTCCGGCCTCCGGCGGAACGGGAGCACGGCCATCCGGGCCGCCGGCGTTCGGTGGCGGCCCGGCGGCGGCTGCGCGGCCGTCCTTCGTTGAGGGCGGGAGTCGCCGAGCGGTCAGGGACCCGGCGGCGGCGACGTCACGCGGGACCGTGGCCCGGTGGCCTCGATGAGAGGCCGCGTCGGGGCCCGGCGGTCTGCTCGGCCGTTCAGGTGACGCGAGAGCGCGCCCCCGTCTCCTCAAGGGAGGCGATGGTCGTGCGCAGCCAGGTCAGCTCGGCCTCGCTGGTGGCGTGGGCGATGGTCAGCAGGCCCTGCCTGAACGGGTCGGCGAACTCCTCGGCGCCCATCGGCCGGTCCCCCTCGTAGAAGAAGCTCGTCGGCTCCTCCAGGAACGCCAGCCGCCTGCGCAGCACCGCCGCCTGATCGACGGGAGCGTCCAGGTGGCGCAGGAACGCCAGCAGCGTGAACCATCGGTTCTCGTCGCTGATGTCCAGCTCGTCCGGCTCTCGCAGCCGCCGCTCCAGCTCGGCGTGCCCCTCGGGTGTCAGGTAGAGCATGCGCCGTGGCGCCGCGGCCATCCCCGGCTCGTCCTTCCTGATCAGCCGGCCGGCCGCGGCCATCCGTTTGATCGCGGGGTAGAGCGTCCCGTCGGCGACCGGGCGTACGTGCCCCATCAGCGCCGCCACCCGCCTGCGCAGGTCGTAACCGTGTAAGGGCTGATCCCTGAGGAACCCGAGAATTGCCAGCTCCAGCATGGATGCATCATACCTCGGCGTCGATATATATTGACACCGATACATGAGGAGGCCCTTCATGCACGATGCCATCGTTCACCCCAGCGGCGCTCGCATGCGCTGGGTGGAGTTGCCAGGTGCGGAGCCGGCCCGCGTCTACGTCCACGGCCTCGGCGCCACCTCGGCCCCCTACTACGCGGAGGTCGCCGCCCACCCGCTGCTGCCGCGCCACCGTTCCCTGCTGATCGACCTGCTCGGGTTCGGCGTGAGCGACCGTCCCCGCGACTTCGACTACACCCTGGAGTCCCACGCCGACACCCTGGCCGAGGCCCTGCGCAAGGCCGGGGTCGGCAGCGCTTCGTTGATCGCGCACAGCATGGGCGGCGCGGTCGCGATCGTCCTGGCCACCCGCCATCCCGACCTGGTGGCCGGCCTGATCCTGGTGGACGCCAACCTCGACCCCTATCCCGCGAGCCCCATCCGGCCGGGCACCAGCGGCATCGCGGGATACACCGAGGAGGAGTTCGTGGGCGGCGCCTGGAAGGAGGTGCGCGACCGGGTCGGCCCGCACTGGTGGTCCACGATGCGGCTGGCGGACCTGCGCGGCCTCCACCGTACGGCGGTCAGCCTGGCCAGGGGCACCACGCCCACGATGCGCGAACTCCTGCTGGGCCTGCGAATCCCCCGCGCGTTCCTGCACCCGGAGGGCGCCGAGCCCGCCGCGGCGGGCGAGCTGAGGGCGTCGGGCGTGGAGGTGCTGAGCGTCCCGGAGTCGGGTCACAACATCATGCTGGACAACCCCGAAGCCTTCGCCCGCACCCTCGTGCCCCTCCTCCCCTGAGACCCGTTTTCCCGAGACGGGAGCCGATGTGCCGCCGGCCGTGCCGACTTGACTTGAACCGCGGTTCAAGTAGCAGGCTGGCCGTCATGCAGATCCATCACCTCAACTGCGGGTCCGTCCGGCAGATCGAAGCCACCTACGAGGGCCCCGCCCCCGCGCACGCCGTCAACCACTGCCTGCTGGTCGAAACCGGCTCCGAGGGCCTGGTCCTCATCGAGACCGGCCTCGGCCTGGACGACGTACGCGACCCCGCCGGCACCCTCGGCGCCGACTGGGTCCGGCTCTCCCAGCCCGTGCTGGACGAGAACGAGACCGCCGTCCGCCAGGTGGCCCGCCTCGGGTACGATCCTGACGACGTACGCCACATCATCGTGACCCACCTCGACGTGGACCATTGCGGCGGCCTGCCCGACTTCCCCGAGGCGCAGGTCCACGTGCTGGCGGCCGAGCTGGAAGCGGCGACCGCCCAGGCGCCCAGCTTCCGCTACCGCCCGGCCCACTGGGCGCACGGCCCGCACTGGGTCACCTACCCCACCGGCTCCGGCGACGACTGGTACGGCTTCGCCTCCCTGCAGCCCAAGGGGCTCCCGCCCGAGATTCGCCTGGTCCCGCTGGGCGGCCACACCGCCGGTCACACGGGGGTCGCGGTCAGGGGCGGCGACCGCTGGCTCCTGCACTGCGGCGACGCCTACTACTACCACCGTGAGCTGGACCCCGATCCCCACCCGCACCCGCTCCTGGACCTCGTGCAGACCAGCTCGGAGGTCCACCACGACCTGCGGCTCGGCACCCAGGCCCGGCTCCGCGAGCTCGTCCGCCGCCACGGCGACCAGGTCTCCCTCATCAGCGCCCACGACCCCTGGGAACTCGCCCACCACCGCACGCCCCAGAACACCACGCCATAGGCCCCAGCGTGTTCCTACCCGCCCCGGGGGTCGAGCCCGGAGCCGCACCAGTGTGTGACGGGCTCCCGCGACCGGCCCGCGAGGACTCTGTCCCACTCGCGCAGCGGCGGTGACGTGTTCGGCCAGGGCGTACGGGCTCCTGGCGACGTGGCCGGTGAGGCACAGGTGCTCACTGATCGCCGCCGGACGGCTCCCGCTGCTCGCCCGAATCCTGCGCGGTCCAGGTGACGCGCCGGATCCTCAGGTGCCAGGTCAGGACTCCGGGAGAGGCGGGCCGCATTGCGGCGGCCCGGGCCCGGTCGCGGACGGCCGGGCCCGGCGTTGAGGAGGTGGCCGGTCAGGAGGTGGCGCCGTTGTTCCTGACGATCGCGCCCGTGGCGGCGTCGACGGCGATCTCGTGCTTGACCCCGTCGGGCGTCACCACGTCCGACTCCCAGACCGTCCGGCCCGCCTCACCGTCCAGGTTGAGCTCCGTGATGCGCCCCTCGGGCACGGCGGCCAGGATCTTGTCCGCCGCCGCCGCGTAGTCGAGCTTGGCCGCGGCGACCCGTGCCCGATGCTCGGCCTTGTCCTCGGCGTCCTCGCCCTCCGTCGTGGGACCGCTGACCACCTTGCCCGACCGCACGTCGAGCTGGTGCTCCGTGCCGCCCTCGCCGACCACCTGAACCTCCCAGAGCCGCCCGTCCTCCTCCGTCTCGATCGAGATGAGCGTGGAGCCGGGCACGGCGGCCAGGGCCGCCTGGGCGGCCTGCTTGAGGTCGCCGGCCCCGGCGGCGCGGCTGGGGCCGGCCGTGGGCGAGTCGGAGGGCATGCCGGGTGGCATGGTGGCGGTGGGTGTGCCGGCGGTGGGGGAGGACTGGACGGCCAGTCGCTCCACCTCCCGCAGCACGGTGCCGCAGCCCCCCGTCAGCACGGTCGCTCCGACCAGGGCCCCGATGATCGTCTTGTTCATACCTGGGACGCTGCCCGCCAGAAGGTAAAGCATTCACCCAGGTCAGACGGCATATGCCCCTATTCGACCCCTGCCTCGCGCATGTCGCGCAGCTCGCGCTTGAGCTCCTTGATCTCGTCGCGCAGCCGGGCGGCCACCTCGAACTGCAGGTCGGCCGCGGACTGGTGCATCTGCTCGGTCAGCGACTCGATCAGGGACTCCATCTGGGCCCGCGGCATCTCGCCCGCGATGGTCTTGGCGTGCTGACCGGCCTGGCGGGCTGCGAAGCCGGGCACCGGGGCCTTGCCGCGCGACTGCTGCCGGCCGCTGCCGCCGAGGAGCTTGTCGGTGTCGGCGTCTTCGCGCTGCAGGGAGTCGAGGATGTCGGCGATCTTCTTGCGCAGCGGCTGCGGGTCGATGCCGTTGGCCTCGTTGTAGGCGATCTGCTTGGCCCGGCGCCGGTTGGTCTCGTCGATCGCCCGCTCCATGGACGGGGTGACCTTGTCGGCGTACATGTGGACCTGGCCGGAGACGTTACGGGCGGCGCGGCCGATCGTCTGGATCAGGGACGTCTCGGAGCGCAGGAAGCCCTCCTTGTCGGCGTCGAGGATCGCCACCAGCGACACCTCGGGCAGGTCGAGACCCTCGCGCAGCAGGTTGATGCCGACGAGCACGTCGAACTCGCCCACGCGCAGCTCGCGCAGCAGCTCGATGCGGCGCAGCGTGTCGACCTCGCTGTGCAGGTAGCGGACCCGGATGCCGAGCTCGAGGAGGTAGTCGGTGAGGTCTTCCGACATCTTCTTGGTCAGCGTCGTGACCAGGACGCGCTCGTCGCGATCGGCGCGCTCGCGGATCTCGTGGACCAGGTCGTCGATCTGGCCCTTGGTGGGCTTGACGACGATCTCGGGGTCGACCAGGCCGGTCGGGCGGATGACCTGCTCGACGACGTCGCCCTTGACCCGCCCCAGCTCGTAGGAGCCCGGGGTGGCCGACAGGTAGACGGTCTGGCCGATGCGCTCGAGGAACTCCTCCCACTTCAGCGGCCGGTTGTCGAGCGCCGACGGCAGCCGGAACCCGTGGTCGACCAGCGTGCGCTTGCGGGAGGCGTCGCCTTCGTACATGGCGCCGATCTGGGGCACCGTCTGGTGGGACTCGTCGAGGACCAGCACGAAGTCTTCGGGGAAGTAGTCGATCAGCGTGTTGGGCGCGCTGCCGGCCTCACGGCCGTCCATGTGGCGCGAGTAGTTCTCGATGCCGGAGCAGGTGCCGATCTGGCGCATCATCTCGATGTCGTACGTCGTGCGCATCCGCAGCCGCTGGGCCTCCAGCAGCTTGCCCTGCCGCTCCAGCTCCGCCAGCCGGTCGGCCAGCTCCGCCTCGATGCCGCCCACGGCCGCGGCCATGCGCTGCTCGCCGGCGACGTAGTGGGAGGCGGGGAAGATGTAGAGCTCTTCGTCCTCGGTGATGACCTCGCCGGTCAGCGGGTGCATGGTCGAGAGCTTCTCGATCTCGTCGCCGAACATCTCGATGCGGACGGCGAGCTCTTCGTATTTCGGGATGATCTCGATCGTGTCGCCGCGGACCCGGAACGTGCCCCGGGTGAAGGCCAGGTCGTTGCGCGTGTACTGCATGTCGACCAGGCGGCGCAGGAGCTGGTCGCGGTCGATGTCCATGCCGACGCGCAGCCGGGCCATGCGGTCGACGTATTCCTGCGGCGTGCCCAGGCCGTAGATGCACGAGACCGAGGCCACCACGATCGTGTCGCGGCGGGTGAGCAGCGAGTTGGTGGCCGAGTGGCGCAGCCGCTCGACCTCGTCGTTGATCGAGGAGTCCTTCTCGATGTAGGTGTCGCTCTGCGGCACGTAGGCCTCAGGCTGGTAGTAGTCGTAGTAGGAGACGAAATATTCGACCGCGTTGTTGGGCAGCATCTCGCGCAGCTCGTTGGCGAACTGCGCGGCGAGCGTCTTGTTGGGCTGCATGACCAGCGCGGGCCGCTGCAGGCGCTCGATCAGCCAGGCGATCGTGGCCGTCTTGCCGGTGCCGGTGGCGCCCAGCAGGACGTTGTCCTTCTCCCCGGCCTTGACGCGGCGCTCCAGCTCGGCGATGGCCGTCGGCTGGTCGCCGGAGGGAGTCATCTCGGTGACGACCTCGAAGGGCGCCACCTTCCGCTGCAAATCTGTGACCGGACGCATGGTGCCACTGTAGGCGGCCCCACTGACAGAAACCGTCAGGCGGAGCGCTCCCCTATCCGGGGGAACGGCGTGGTGGAGAAGACGACCTCGACCGGCACCTCGAAATAGTCGGCGATGCGCAGCGCCAGGTAAAGGCTGGGGCTGTATTCGCCGCGTTCCAGGTAGCCGATGGTCTGGTAGTGCACCCCCAGAGCGTCGGAAAGCTGCCTGCGGGTCACGTTCCGCTCTGCGCGCAGCAGCGCGATGCGGTTGTAGACGGTCTCGCTCATCACCGCGTATCTTCTCAGCCGAATCGCTGCAACGCCTGCTGCCTGCGCGCTTCCATCAGCGAGCCCGACTCGCGCCTGGCCATCCGGCGCAGGATCACGGGTGCCAGCAGCCCCAGCAGCAGATACCAGGGGATGGCGAGCCAGCCGCCCACTCCCACGCCGGCCAGCTCGGGCACGAACAGCAGCCCCGCGGCGAGCATGAGCGCCACGCTGGCCACCGTGGACAGCGACAGCGACACCACCTTGCCGACGAGATGGCCGACCATGCCCTGGGGCAGGGCCTTGGCCCTGAGCAGGGTGCCGTCCTCGCGTTCGACGGACAGCGCGCCGACCGCGCCGAGGAGCGCGTTGATCGGGACGATCAGGGCCAGCACGCCCGGCAGCGTGGCCGCGGCCAGCGACATGTCCGTGCCGGGCATCTTCGTGTCGCGCTGGAAGTACATCGCCACGATGAACACCGCGGTGCTGACGACGGTGAAGCCGACGTCCGCGGGAGAGGTGAGCAGGTGCTTGAACTCGATCCAGCCGCGCCGGAGCCCCAGCCGTACGGCGTGCGTCACGGGATTCACGCCTCCCCCTTCTCACGATGGCCATGTAGGTGTCCTCGAGCGTGGCCCGGCGCACCTCGAGGTCGCCGATGTCGGCGCCGTACTGCTCGAACAGGCCGCGGACGAACCCGGTGGCGTCGTCCGTGGCGTGCACGAAGTGCTCGCCGTCGCGGCTCCAGCGCACCTGGGCGTCGCGGGAGACCTCGCGGGCCAGCCGGTCGGGGCTGCCGTCGGCGACGATCTCGCCGCCGGACAGGATGAGGATGCGATCGGCGAGCTTCTCCGCCTCGTCGAGGTCGTGCGTGGTGAGCAGGATCGTCGTGTCGTCGAGGTCCGACAGGCGGTGGACCAGGTCGTGGAAGTCGCGCCTGGCCTGCGGGTCGAACCCGGCGGTCGGCTCGTCGAGGAAGAGCACCTCGGGCCGGCCCACGATGCGGCCCACGATGCGGCCCACGATGCCGATGGCCACGTCGAGGCGGCGCCGCTGGCCGCCGGACAGCCGGTTGATGCGCTGCCCGGCGTGCTCGGCGAGCCCGACCGTCTCGATCAGCTCGGTGGTGTCGAGCGGCCGGCGGGCGGGGTTCGCGTACGGCTCGTAGTGCCGCGTCAGGCCACGTTTGCCCTCTTCACGATGCGGCGTAGGCGAGGGTTATCGGTGTTGCGGTTTCGCCAGGCGATGTAGCGGCGGATC
>NZ_JBFAIM010000127.1:0-17224 GCF_040654715.1 Nonomuraea sp. NPDC050643
GGCCGGCCGGCCCCGGCCCGCCGCGCGCACGATCACGGAGGCGGACACCACGGGGCCCGCCTTCACGGCGGAGGCCATCCTCGACGCGATCGACCGGGGAAAGAGCGACGACGCCGTGATCGCGCTGGAGTGGACCTCGGCCGACCTGGCGCGCGACCGCCTCACGATCACGCGGCCCAAGTCGCTGTTCTACCCGGCCGCCGGCGGTCTCGGCTGGGGGCTGCCCGCCGCGATCGGGCTGCGGCTGGGCTGTCCCGAGCGGCCCGTCGTCGCTCTGATCGGGGACGGGGCCATGCAGTACACCCCGTCCGCCCTCTGGACCGCGGTCCGCTACCAGGTGCCGGTGACCTTCGTCGTCTGCGACAACACCGAGTACCGCGCGCTGCGGGAGTTCTCCGAGATCCTGCACGTCCCGGAGGGCGACTACCTGAACATCGCCGGCATCGACGTCCTGGACATCGCCCGCGGTTACGGTCTCGAAGCGCGGCGGGCCGACACCCTCCAGGACCTGACGGACTTCGTGCACGAGGGGATGACCTCGGAGCGCCCGCGGCTCGTGCGGATCCCGCAGCGCTGATCCCGTAGCGCTGATCCCGCAGCGTCAGGCTCGCGACGCGCCCGTCACGGACCTACTGCGCGAGACTTCCGCAGGTGAAGCCCTTCTTGCGGTCGGGCGGCCACATCTGGACCTCGCTCAGGATCGTGCTCTCGGAGAACTTGCGGAAGGTCAGTCCCTTGTCGCAGTCGTAGATGGCGTAGCCGCCCTCGTGCTCGCCGAGCACCAGCATCCAGCGGCTGTCGTACAGCGGCTTCCCGCCGCTGTCCTGGAGCTTGGCCCACTGCGTCTGGAAGCCGACGGCGTCGAGAACGGCGGTGGACTCGCCCTTCTGCAGCACCCCGATCGCGCCGTACATCATCTGGATCATGAGGATATAACCCAGGCCGATGCCGGTGAGCGCGCCGACCAGCACCTTCAGCCCTGCCCGGCCGATCGATCGGCGCCGGAGCAGCCGGAACGGGATGACGTACGCGAGCACGCCGAGCCCGGCCGCGATGAGCACGTCGCCGGCCTCGACCGACACCTTCGCGGTGGGATCGGCGGCGTCCAGGGCGGTCATGAAGTACATGAAGCCCAGGTAGGACGCACCCGCCCAGGCCGCCGCGATCGCGGCGACGATCCACGGCTGCCGCCTGACCCCCTGCGCCATCCGGCCCGCCCAGCCGCGCGTGATCAGGTTCAGCAGCCAGCCCAGGCTGATGAAGAGGCCGACGACGATGGCGCCGAGGATCAGCAGCGGCAGAATCGTGCCCAGCAACCGGCCGAGGAGCACGGACTGATCGATGCCCGCCTGCTCGGGGGTGATGCCGAAGACGGCGTACATCCCCTGGTAACCCATGTAGAGCAGTGCGTACAGCGTCACGCCGAGCGGGACGACGACCGACCCGGTCATTTCGAGCAGGTCGAGCACCCCCGCCTTGTCCTCGTCGGCCGGCTCCGGCCTGTCCTCTTGGGGCTGCGCTGCTCTGGACGCCGGTGGCTCGGCGGTTTCTTGCCGGTCCGGCGCATAGGGCTGAAAAGTCACGCACCGCAGCATAGGGGAATGCCGGCGGGTGGTCGTACAGGATCGCCGCTATTGCGGTCCGGCCGGAAGGGTGTTCAGGACAGCAGTCCCGTGGCGTACATGAGGAGCAGGCCGGCGAGGAAGCCCGTGATGCCGAGAGGGTGGAGCAGCCGT
This sequence comes from Nonomuraea sp. NPDC050643, assembly GCF_040654715.1. Taxonomy (NCBI): domain Bacteria; kingdom Bacillati; phylum Actinomycetota; class Actinomycetes; order Streptosporangiales; family Streptosporangiaceae; genus Nonomuraea; species Nonomuraea sp. NPDC050643. Next base: position 1,737 of record NZ_JBFAIM010000127.1, read on the forward strand.
CCCTGCCGGTCGCGTACCGAAGGGGTGATCTGGACGATGACCTGGGCTACCGCGCCGACGCCGAACCCCAGCAGGAGCGCGGCGAGCGCGGGCTGCACGGCGGCGGCGCCGAGCCAGGCGCCGGGGATGGCGGGCGCCCCGGCGAGGACGCCCAGCAGGACGAGGCGCGGCGGCGAGGCGCGTTCGTGGCTGATCGGCGCGACGATGGCGAGGCCCTCGGTGGTGTTGTGGACCGCGAAGCCGACGACGAGCGTCGCGCCCAGCGCGAGCGCGCCGACCGCGTACGCCGAGCCGATCGCGAGCCCTTCCCCGAGGTTGTGCAGCCCGATGCCGACGGCGACGAGCAGGGCCAGCCGATGCCCGCCCGCGCGGCCCTGGCGCGCGAGCATCGCGGCGCTCACGCCCGACAGCAGCACGTACGCGGCCACGGCCCCCAGCGGCACCAGGCCAGAGCCGCCGAACGCGCCCGCCCCGCCGACCTCCAGGCCCTCGATCGTGGCGTCGATCGCCAGCCAGGCGAGCATGCCGACGGTCAGCGCCATGAGTCCCCGGACTCCGGCCGGCGGCATCCGGCGCAGCCACGGCAGCCAGAGCATGCCGATGACGATCGGGACCACGCCGACGTACAGGCCGAGCAGCGCCATCAGGCCGAGGAAGCCGGACGCGCTCGGGGTCGCGACGGCGGCGGGGATCTCGTGGGCGATGACGCCTCCGGTGGAGGTGAGCAGGGCCACCTCGTACGCTTCGCCGTCGACCCAGGGGTAGACGATCCGCACGTGGGCGGAGCGCAGGCGGCCGATCTCCGGGGTGCTCATCCGGAAGTCGGTGAAGGCGTCGTTGACGGCGACCTGGGCGACGGCGACGGGGTCGGTGCCCTCGTTGCGGACGACCAGCTCGATGGAGCCCGGCGCCAGCGCCGTCCGCTCCACGACGAGCTCCTCGGCGGGCGGGCCGTTGCGCGGAGCGAGGCCGGGACCGCCCAGCACCGCGAAGCCCGCAAGGACGACGGCGATGACGCACAGGGGCACGAGGCCGAGCAGCCAGGTGGCCGGGCGGGCGACGGGTCCGGTCATGTCAGGCGCCTCCTTCGCACGGACGCGTCGGGCCGCAGCCGGCCTCGAAGAATCCCATCCAGCCGAGTTCGGCGAATTCGGACTGATGCGCGTGGAACATGAACCGGCCCTGCCGGCCGAATCTCATCTCGATGATGCCGCGCTGTCCCTGGCACAACATCACGGTGTCGGTGTGCTCGGCCGGTTTCAGCGACGTGCCGGTCGGATACCAGTCGAAGAAATTCCCGTGCACGTGAAAGGAATTGATGAGGTCGTACTCCAGGACGTTGACGAGATAGATCCGCACCAGCTCGCCGGACGTCACCTTGACCGGCTCGCCCATGTACGCGAACGGGATCGTGTTGACCGCGTACACCTCGTTCGAGCGGTCGAAATCGGTGTCGAAACCGTTCATGACCATGACCATCTCGTCGGCCTGGGCCCGCGCGTCCTTCGGATCGATGAGGAAGACGCCGTACAACCCCTTGGCGATGTGGGCGGCCAGCGGCGAGACGTGGCAGTGGTAGAGGTGCAGGCCGAACGGCTCGGCGTCGAACTCGTACACCGTCCGCCGGCCCGGCTGCACCAGGCCCAGGCCGATGCCCGCGACCCCGTCCATCGTCGCCGCGTGCAGGCCGTGGAAATGGATCGTGTGCGCGTGCGCGGAGCTGTTGACGAAGGTGATCCGCAGGCGCTCCCCTTCGGTCGCGCGGAGGGTCGGGCCGGGAATCCTGCCGTTGTACGTCCAGCCGGGATAGGTGACTCCCGGAGCCACCTCGATCGGTTGTTCGCGGGCCTCCAGGGTCCATTCGCGAAGCGTGCGCCCGCCGGGCAGGCGTGACGTCCTTCCCCGGTCGAAGTCCCGCAGCAGCGCCGTCGGATGGAAGCCGTTCTTGTGGTTGTCGACCTGAGTGCCCGACCTGAAGCCGGCGTGGGCCGACCCGTTGGTGTGGGCCGGGCCGTGCTCGACGTGGTCCGGTTCGGGCGCCGGGACCGTCGGCCGGTGCGTGACGCCCGCGGCCCCCCACATGGGGATCAGTGCGGCAATTGCGCGACGTCGTGAAATGCCTGACACAGAAATCACGGTAAATGGTCAGCGTCGATCTGACAATGCACAAATATTTACCCCTATTTATGCTTTACGTCGTGATATCGGAGTGGCTTTTGTGGGACTCTTCGCGTATGGCCGGAGGTCTGGTTATCGCTTATGTCTGGATATATGTGATATGCGGTTGTGTATTGCGTGTGTGGTGATCCGGTGAGTCATCGTGCCCGGCGGTGGGAACCCTTTGCTCTGATGCCAAGCCGACACAGGAGTTCCATGGCCACGCGCGACGCCGAACCCCTCGCCTCGTTGACCAGGACGCGGGTCAAACTGGGCGTCCTCATCGTGCTGGGCGTCTTCAGCGTGGTGTCGGGCGCCGCCGCGTGGATCACCCTGACCATCATCGTGTGCTGCCTCGCGGTCCCGGCCGCCGTCGCCGTACAGGACGGCGCCGACGCGGCCCGGGCCCTGCTGCTCCTGCCACCCCGCCGCCCTCTCGGCCGTGACGGCCGGAAGGCCTGACGACCTGCGGAGTTGCCGAACACGCCTCGTCTCGTCATAGTGCGATGAACGCCGCCCTCACGCCGCCACGGTCCGATGCGGGCGGAGGTGTGGTGACCGGCAAGCGATGACCGTCACCTGGATGTGGTGTGCACGGCGATCTCTTTGGCGGGGTCCTGGTCGGCCGGGTCGGCTTGCGGGCGCGCGTCGCGCAGTGCGGCCTCGACGCGGCGATTGCTGGTCATGGTCGCGGTGACGGCGGTCATGGCGAGCAGGAGGCCGGCGGCGGCGTAGAGCGGGGTGCGCAGGTCGTAGGTGGTGGCCAGCCAGCCGCCGAGGAAGGCGCCGAACGGGGCGGCGCACATGGCGAGCATGCGGGAGGTGGAGGCAACGCGGCCCATCAGGTGGGCCGGAACGATGGCCTGCCGAAGGGAGGGGCCGAGCACCATCGTGGCGCCCATGCCCGCCCCGCAGACGGCGAGCGCGAGCCCGGCCACGTACGGGTTCGGGGCGGAGGCGAGCCCCAGGATGGCGAGGCCCTCGATCGTGGCGGTGCAGGTCAGCGCGGTGCCGGTGCCCAGGCGCCGGCCGAGGAAGGAGGCGATGCCCGCGCCGAGCAGGCCGCCGGTGGCCTCCGCGCGGCCAGGTCGAGGGCAACGTCGGTGATCATGTCCTCCTGGCCGCCGACCATCTTGCGCCGGCCGACCTCCACGAGGATGGCCCGCGTGTCGAGGCCGTAGCGCGCGGCCGCAGCCTCGGCGTGGCGCAGGAAGCTGGAGTACACCCCGGCGTAGCCCAGAGTGAGGGTCTCCCTGTCCACGCGCACCTCCCGGTCCTGCAGGGGGCGGACCACGTCGTCGGCCGCGTCCATCAACTCGAACAGCTCGCACCCGTGCTTCCAGCCCATCAGGTCGGCGACCGCGACGAACGCCTCAAGCGGGCAGTTGCCGGCGCCGGCGCCCTGCCCGGCGAGCGAGGCGTCGACGCGCTTGGCGCCGCTCTCCACGGCGACCACGGTGTTGGCGACGCCCAGGGCGAGGTTGTGGTGGGCGTGGATGCCCACTTCGGTGCGCTCGTCGAGCACGTCACGGTAGGCACGGAATCGGTCGCGCACTCCGTCCATCGTCAACCGGCCGCCGGAGTCGGTCACGTACACACAGGTAGCGCCGTAGGACTCCATCAGCTTCGCCTGCCGGGCGAGCTCGGCCGGCTCGACCATGTGGGACATCATCAGGAAGCCGGCGACGTCCAGGCCCATCTCGCGGGCAGCCGCGATGTGCTGGGCGGAGATGTCGGCCTCGGTGGAGTGGGTGGCGACGCGTACCGAGCGGATGCCGAGCGAGTGAGCCTGCTTCAGATCGCGTACGGTGCCGATGCCCGGCAGCAGCAGCGTGGTGGGCACGGCGTCGCGGACGGCGTCGCAGACGGCCTCGATCCACTCCCAGTCCGTGTGCGCGCCAACGCCGTAGGTGATGCTGGAGCCGGACAGGCCGTCGCCGTGGGCGATCTCGATCGCGGCGACCCCGGCGGCATCCAGGGCGGCGGCGATGGTACGGGCCTGCTCCACGGTGTAGCGGTGGCGGACGGCGTGCATGCCGTCCCTGAGCGTCACGTCCTGAACGTACAGGTCAACGGTCATCGGGAGATCGCCTCCGTGAAACGGTGCGCGGCGATGCGTTCCGCGGTGCGCAGCGCCGCCGAGGTCATGATGTCGAGGTTGCCGGCGTAGGCGGGCAGATAGTGGGCGGCGCCCGCGACCTCGAGAAACACCGACACCTTCGCCGCCTCGCCGGATCGGGAGCAGGACGGCAGCAGGGCGCGCAGCGGGTCGTCGGCGGCGACGCGGTCGAACTGCACCTTCTGTTTGAGGCGGTAGCCCGGCACGTAGGTCTGGACGCGAGCGACCATCTCCTCCACCGAGGCGGCCACCTCGACGTCGTCGCACTCGCCGACCAGGCAGTGCACGGTGTCGCGCATGATCAGCGGAGGCTCGGCGGGATTGAGGACGATGATCGCCTTGCCCCGGGTCGCGCCGCCGACCTTCTCGATGGCCGCGGAGGTGGTCTCGGTGAACTCGTCGATGTTGGCGCGGGTTCCCGGGCCGGCCGAGCGGGACGAGATCGAGGCCACGATCTCCCCGTAGTGCACCGGGGTCACGGCGGCGACGGCGGCGACAACGGGGATGGTGGCCTGGCCGCCGCAGGTGACCATGTTGACGTTGTCGGCGTCCAGGTGCGCGTCCAGGTTGACCGGCGGCACGACGTACGGGCCGATGGCGGCCGGCGTCAGGTCGATCACCGTGCGACCGGCGGCGCGCAGCACCTGGTCGTTGCGGCGGTGTGCGCCGGCCGAGGTGGCGTCGAAGACGATGCGGACGTCGGCGAACTCGTCCAGGGCCAGCAGCCCGTCCACGCCTTCGTGGGTGGTGGCGACCTTCAGGCGGCGCGCGCGGGCCAGGCCGTCGGAGCCCGGGTCGATGCCGACCATCGCCCCCATCTCCAGGGACTCGGACAGGCGCAGGATCTTGATCATCAGGTCGGTGCCGATGTTGCCCGAGCCGATGACCGCGACCTTCACGGGTGCGGCGCTCATGCCGTCAGGGCGGCGAAGCCGACCTCAACCGTGCCGAGGCCCTCGATCTGTGCCGCGAACTCGTCCCCCGGTGCGGCGGGCGACATCGGCCCCAGAGCGCCGGTGAGGATGATGTCGCCGGCCCGCAGCGGGTCGCCGAGGCCGGCCAGGGTGGAGGCCAGCCACAGGGCGGCGTTGAGAGGGCCGCCCAGGCAGTCGGTGCCAGTCCCGTTCGAGACGGTTTCGCCGTTCTTGGCCAGAGTCATCCGTACGCCGCGCAGGTCGACCCGGTCCAGCGGTGCGGGGGTGCCGCCCAGGACGAACAGGCCGCTGGAGGCGTTGTCGGCGACGGTGTCGACAAGGGTGATGTCCCAGTCCGCGATGCGGCTGTCGACGATCTCCAGCGCGGGCAGCGCGAACGCCGTGGCCCGCAGCAGGTCGGCCACGGTGGGGTCGCGGTGCGGCAGATCCGCCTCCAGCACCAGGGCGACCTCGGCCTCGACCTTGGGCTGCAGCAGTCGGCCAGAGGCGATCTGCTCACCCTCCGCCACGGCCATGTCGGCGAACAGGACCCCGAAGTCAGGCTGGCTGACCCCGAGCTGGCGCTGCACGGCGGGAGAAGTGAGGCCGATCTTGCGGCCGACCGGCCGTCGGCCCGCGGCCAGGCCGCGCTCGACGTTCAGCCTCTGCACGGCGTACGCGGCCTCGATGTCGGCATCCGGCAACATGTCGCGTACCGGAGGGCGGGCCACGCCGGTGCGCGCGGCCTCTTCCAGGAGGGCTGCGGCCTTGACCACGGCGGCAGGCGGGTGGGGCATGCGGGGTACCTCCGGAAAGAGCGGGGAGCGCGGCCGCTCCAGATATAGGCGACCGGCCGGCCAGGTGGCAAAATATGTTCCGTGTCACGGAACAATTCTTCGGGGAATATGCTCGACAAGGCTGCGGCCATACTGGACTGCTACCGGCCGGACGGCGGCGCGTACCGCTTGACGGAACTGTCCGCTCGTACGGCGCTGCCCAAGACCACGGTCTTCCGCCTCTGCGCGGATCTGGTCCGCCTGGGCCTGCTGGAACGGGAAGCGGATACCTACCGGCTCGGCGGCAAGCTGTTCGAGCTGGGTTCCCTGGTGCCGCGCCGCCATGATCTGCGCGAGGCGGCGCTGCCGTTCCTGCAGGACCTGTTCGAGGCCACGCGCGAGACCGTGCATCTGGGGATCCGGGAGGGAGACGAGGTGGTGTACGTCGAGCGGATCCACGGCCACGACGTCCTGCCGCTGCCCTCCCGCGTCGGCGGTCGGCTTCCCCTCACCTGCACCGGGGTCGGAAAAGCCTTGCTGGCCTTCTCGGACGCCGACTTCACCGAGCAGGTGCTCGCCGGACCGCTGGCCCGTCTGACCCCCCACTCCGTCACCGACGCCGTGCGCCTGCGCACCGCCATCGAACAGGCCCAGGTGTCGGGCCTGGCCTACGAGGAGCAGGAAGCGGCCATGGGCGTGAGCTGCATCGCGGCACCGGTGTTCGACGGACAGGCGGTGGTGGCGGCTCTGTCCGTGGCCGTGCCGCGCGCCCGGTTCCGCCCGGCCCAACTCGCTCCCGCGGTACGGACCGCGGCCCTGGGCCTGTCGCGCCTTCTGCGCTCGGGACGATGAGCTCTCTCGCGCGTCAGAGCGAACGGCGGCGATGGGGGTCCAGCCGCCATCGGCTGCCGGCAACGTTTGCGAGACGGCCGGAGCGATGGCGTTGCCGATGATGAGCCCCGCGGTGAAGGCGATCGACAGGCCGCTGAAGCGGACCGCGGACCGGAAGACGGCCGAGAAGTACGCCGGGGGCCACGGAGACGTCGTCCGGGACGGACAGGCGCGCAGCGCGGGTGCACCTGCGTGGTTACGGGCGCGCCCTCGCCGCAGCGTCCCGGACCGCGTGGTCCGGGCCCGTCTCCGCCAGCTCGTCCAGCACCTCCAGCGCCTCCGCGGTACCGATCCGGGCGATGGCGTCGACCGCCTTGACCGCGCGGGCCCTGGTGCCCCGCGCCACCCAGCCGGGGATCAGGGCGGCCAGGTCGCGGGCCGTCCGCCCGTCGCCGAGCCGTCCCAGCGCGGGCAGCGCCCAGGCGTCGCCGTGCAGGAACAGCGCCCAGCCCAGGTCGGCCAGCGAGCGTCGGTCACAGGTGTCGCGGACCGCGTCCAGCGGCTCGTCCGGCTTCTTGGCCAGCGCGACGAGCCTCATGGTCGCGGCGGCGGGCAGGGCCCGGCCGCCGCCCTTGAGCAGCACCTGCGGCAGGACATCGGGATCGGCGTACGCGGGCAGCCGGGGCGCCCGGCCCGGCGCGGTCAGCACCGCCGGGAGGTCCTCGGCGGGCGCGTCCGGGACCCGCGGCGCCGGGTCCGGCCCGGGCAGTTCGGGATGCGCCTTGAGGTGCGTGCGGAGCAGCCCGGCGGCGAGGAGCGCCGACGTCGAGTCGCTCGCGGCCACCGTGGACAGCACCCGCACCGCCCGTACGGGGAAGCGCTCCATCGCCGCAAGCAGGTACTCACGCGCGAACTCCCGCTCGTACCGCTCCAGCAGCAGCCTGAACGCCTCGTCGCTCGGAAGCAGGGAGATCAGCTCGACGAACCGCTCCCGCCACGGCTTGTAGATCCTGATCCGGTCCCAGGCGTCCACCAGGACCGGGGCGACCGCCGGGCCCACGCCGTCGGCCATCGTGGCGCGTATCCCGAACGTGAACGCGTCGAAGTCGGACTCCTCCAGCCTCCAGCCGAGCAGTTCGAGGTGCCGCGGCGTGCCCACCGACGCCCACAGCCGTTCGCGGTAGAAGGCGTTCGAGCCCCACTCGGCGGACGGCGGGTCGGCGCAGCACTCGTCCACCCAGTCGTGCCGGGTGGGCACCAGGTAGGAGACGACGAGCCGCCGGGAGCGGGTGCCGCGGTGCGCGGCCAGTCGTTCCACCGCCCGCCGGTACTCCTCCTCGGGACAGAAGGCCAGCAGGCCCCGGACGCGGCGCAGGCTCACCGAGGCGACCTGCCGAAGGGAGTCCAGCGGGCGCAGGTCTTCCCTCGAGGAGGCGATGCCGCTCAGTTCGGCGAGTGCGCAGGCGGCGAAGGCGAGCCCGCGGGAGGCGATCCACCCATTGGTGAAGGTTCGCGGCGTCTCGTTCCCGTTCTGCACGCGGTCGACGATCGATGCGATCGCCGCCGCCCCGGCGGGGTCGTCAGCGCCACTGAGGTACGCCCGCGCGTGCGCGACCAGGGCCGGGTCGCTCGCAGCCGCCGACAGCACCGTCTCGATATGGCCGCGGTGCTCCTCGGCCAGCTTCGCCGCCACGTCCGCGGCGCCGGGGTCGACGGTGTCGCTGGGCGCGACCTCGCCCAGCGCCCGGTCGGAGACGCCAGGTTCCGCGGGGAGCGCGCCGCCCCGCCGGGGGTGCAGATCTCGGCGCAGGGGCTCGGAGAGGACCAGGACGTCCTCGGCCGGGGGAAAGTGATCATCCATGGCGGATCACCGTAGCGGAACCGGGTGACACTCACCCCGCGTCCGGCGGATACCGCAGGTCGCGCTCCACCTCGGTCCGGGTTGGCTCGGGGGCGAACGGAACGGCGCGGTCGCCACGAAAGCGGGTGAACGAGGCGGCGACCGACAAGAGGCGTCGGTAAGACTCATGCAACTGGATCGCTGGTGGCCTGTTCGGCGGCTGCCTCATCCCGCGGTGAACAGGTAGTTGCGCCGGCGGGCGACCACCTGGTCCGTACGCCGCCAGCGGCGCCGGTGCCAGACGTGCATCCGGTAGCCGCGCTCGATCAGCGATCCGGCGACCTCGTCGGAGGTTCTGCCGTACTTGTCGAGATGGCGCTGCTCGATCTCGATCAGGAGCGTGGGCCGGTGCCGCTCGATCGTCTGCTCCGCTCCTTGCAGCACCTTCGCCTCGAAGCCCTCCACGTCCACCTTCATGAAGTCCACCCGCGCGATCTCCCGCAGCTCGCACACCCGGTCCACGCTGTACAGCGGCACTTCCAGCATTCTGGCGGCGGCGAACCTTCCCGGGTGCTTCAGCTCTTCCTCCAGGTGCGCCCAGCCGTGGATCGGCAGCCCGAACCGGTACGGCAGCCGCAGGGTCCGCCACCCGAGCGCCGCCCCCAGCGCGGCGTTGGTGATCCGCACGTTGCGCGCCCCCGAGGACCGCACCCCCATCTCCAGGAGCCGGTACGGCAACGGCAGCGGTTCGAAGCTGTGCACCTGCCCGGTCGGGCCGACGAGGTGAGCCAGCGGAAAGGTGTACATCCCGTACGCGGCACCGATGTCAAAGCAAACCGCTCCCGGCCGGACGTAAATGGACAGGCCGAGCAGTTCGGGTTCACTGAGGGAGACCGTCGCTCCGGCCCGCAGCAGCGCAGCCGCGGCTGTCAATCTGATCATGCGGCCGACGGTAGGAGGGGGACGCGGGGCGGCGGATCCCCCTCAGGAGCGCAGTCGCGGGCCGCGCCGTGCCCCCGGAGAGGGAGCGCCGGCCACCACCAGGCCGCTCTCGTAGGCGAAAACCACCGCCTGCGCCCGGTCGCGCAGCCTCAGTTTGGTGAAGATGCGCCCCACGTGCGACTTCACGGTCGGCCGTCCCCACCGCGATGGTCACGACGCAGGCGATCACCGTCACGCGGCGGGTGGCCGGCAGGGCCAGCACGTACATGACGGGCAACTGGGCGAACACCAGGTTGAAATACCACGGCAGGGGTGTCATCGGGCTGGCCAGCGCCACCCCGATGCCGGTGATGAGGGGCCCGGCCATCGCCATGACCACCCACGCGGCCACGGGTCGGTACCACGCCAGGACCACCGGCCCGGCCGCCAGCACGGCCGCCGGCACGGCGAACACGCCAAAGTCTCCGGCCACCGCGAAGAGCGTCGCATTGCCGACGAGCAGGATCCCGGCCAGGACCGCGAAAGGGCCGCACCGGAGCATCGGACGCCCCGTGCCGGGGGAGGTGGGCATCCGCACGTCGTACACATCCTGAATCACCAGTATGCGGTTCACCCTACGGGTCCACCTGCCCGCCCGCGCCGCCCGCTCCACGATGGGGGAGACGCCTTCTCGGCGTTGAGCCAGTGCCTCGTACGCGGTGGAGCGACCGATCTTGAGCGTACGGGCGGCCTCGGTGACCGAGACACCGTCGTCGACCAAGCGGCGCGGCCACCCGGAGATGTTGACGCCGTTGGTCCGGCATGTTGTGATCCACATATGCGCATTTCGTACTTATTTAGTAGGAAATGAGGCGGTTATGAGCCTCCTCCAGCGTGCCGCCGCAGTGGTCATGCTCCTGGTGAGCGCGGCGGGTGTCCAGGTCGTGCCGGGTGGACCGGCGCAGGCGGCTCTGCCCACCGCCGCCGTCGCGCTCGGCGACAGCTTCGTCAGCGGGGAGGGCGCGGGGGACTACCAGCCCGTCGTCGACGCCTCCGGTACGGCACAGGCCTTCCCCGGCTGGTCGGCGGCCAACAGCAACGCCTACTTCTGTCACCGGTCGGCGAACGCCTCGGTGTTCACGGCGTCGCTCCCGGGCATTCAGCAACGTTTCAATCTCGCGTGCTCCGGCGCCCAGCCCGCCGACATCGCCACCCCCGCGAGCGCCCGGGCCGAGGGCCGCGCCGTCGCCTCGCAACTCGATCAGCTGCGCGCCCTCGCCCAGACGCACGATATCGACGTCGTCCTCGTCGGCCTCGGCTCCAACAACACCCAGTTCACCTTCGGCGACGTGGCCACGCTGTGCGCCAACCGCTTCATCGCCGACGCCTGGACAGGCTGGTGGGAGTTCTGGGCCTATCTGAAGGGCGAGGTGCCGCAGAGGCCCTGCACCGCCTCCGACCTGGCCACCGACGCCGAGGTCGCCGCCGCCACCACCGAGACCACCGCGGCCCTGCGCGAGATCCTCGACACCCTCGCCCAGATCGATGCCGACGGCAACCACCAGGTGATTCTGCAGACCTACACCAACCCGCTGCCGCCCGACATCGCCCCGCAGTACCACGACGAGGACAGCCGCACCGACACCCGCGACAAGTTCCGCGCCCTCGGCGCCGAGCGCTACGCCGCCGGGTGCCCGATCCACCGTGCGAGCCTCGCCCCTGGGCACGTGTTCTCCCAGAACCTCGGCTCCCTGGTCAAGAACGCGCACACCACGCTGGCAGCCGAACGCCCGGCGGCCGACCTGCGCGTACTGGACGTCCAGAGTGCTTTCGACGGGGCCAGGCTCTGCGAGAACCCCGGCAGCCCGGCGGGCGCGCTCGCGACGCCGGTCCGGGTACAGGACGGGCCGTCCGGCACGTTCATCACCAGCCTGTCCGGCTGGGACAAGATCGGTATCCAGCGGGCGGCGAACACCTGCGTCACCTACTTCCAGACCTGCCAGGAGTCGTGGCACCCCAACGCCGCGGGCCACGCGGTCCTCGGCCGGTGCCTGACCGGCTCCTTCGCCGCGGCGCCCCGCGCGAGCGTCACGTGCGCCCGTAATGCGGACGGCACGCTCACCATCTCCTGACGTCTCCTCAGCTTCGCGTCCGGCCGTCTGGAGCGGACATCGGCTCGCGGAGCGCCCTCTCAACGGTTCGGCCCAGTGACAGCCGGAGCCGGGGCCGGGTTTGTCGGGTCCGCTTGGGCGCGCAGGATCCGCCAGCACAGATAGACGCAGACGCCCATTGCGGGCGCACCGCCCAGCAGTGTGGCGGCGATGCCGAGCGGAGCCACCTTCCCGGCCAGGTACAGAGGGACCAGCACCATTGTGGCGATGCCGTACTTCGCCAGGAAGACCGCCGTGCACACCTGATAACGCCGTCGCTGCGCACGGTCTCGCCGCCAGCCGAACCGTTCACCGCGTACCGCGCCCACCGCCAATCCGATCACGGGCCACCGCACCAGAATGGACACCAGGAACACCGCACCTCCAGCCGCCTGCATGAGCACGGTCGGAAGGTAGAAGTCGACCGCGTGCCCGGTACTCCCGGCCAGCAACGCAGAGGCCCCCACGACGCCCAGCCCGACCGCTGCCTGCCAGTACTTTCCGTCGGTGAACACTCGAGCCGCGGCGAACACCGCCACGCCGCCGACCGCCACCAGCGCGGAGGTCGATACCCGATCGGTCACCAGATAGGCGACCAGGAACAGCACCCGGGACGCGACTCCTTCGGCGACCGTGCGCCAACCGCCCACCGCGGCGAACAAGGACAACGACTTCTGGGTCAGTACGTTGAGACTCACGTGCCCGCCTTCGCCGCGACAGGCGCGGAGAAGCTGTCCCGGCGCATCGTGTCTTCGTACGCGTCGATCGCGTCGATCAGGTCAAGCCGGCCGTGATACGTCTCGACCAGAGCCTCGCAGAGGCGGTGCGCATCCTGCATCGCCAGGTTGCCGCCGAAACCCGGGGCCAGGTGGATGGCGTCACCGATGACCGTCACCGGGCCGGCGGGCCAGGCGGGTATCGGCGGGATCGTCCCGATGCGCAGTGCGACCGTGATGTCCGGCCACGCCTCGGCGACGACCAACCGCGGGGCCGAGGGCAGGTTCGCGACCAACTCCTTGGCCTGGCGCCACATCGCGGCCGGCGATCCGGCCGAGCCGAGCTGCTCCCGCGTGATCGGCAAAGCCCACATCGCATAGTCCTCGACCGCGGCGACCGCACTGAGGGGCAAGGCGGGCAACCACCGCTGCCGCGCGGCCACCGGCGACTCGGTGAACCGCAGCACGCCCAGCACCATCATCGTGCCGTGCACCCGCACGCCGGCGGGGCTGTCGCCGATCAGCCCGGGCAGCCCGGTATCGGCAATCGCCCGCAGCGCGGTCGCGCCCATGAGCATGCGCCGTCCCGTATCGACCACCCGCGCGTGCGGCAGGTACTGACGGCGGACCGCCGAACCGATCCCGTCCGCGCCGACCAGCACGTCCGCCGTGTCCGTGCCGCCGTCGGCAAACCACACCTGGACCGTGCCGTCGGCTCGCCGCTCGAACCGGGTGAACTCCGCCCCGAATCGAACCACGTCCGCCAGCCCCGTCAGCAACATCGCACGCAGCAACGGACGATGAACCTGCCGCCCAGGCCGCGGCCGGCCCGCCACGCCGTCGGACGGCTGCGCGCCCACGATGGTGAGCGCTCCATCCACTTCGGACAACGTCAGCGTCTGCTCGCGCGGCCCGCCCATCGTGGCCTCGGCCATTGCGGCGTGCGCCGAAGGCAGGCACGCTCGCAGCGCCGTGGCGCCTCGGTCGTCGACATGCAGGCTGACCCCCTGTGTACGTCCCCGCGCGCCGTCTCGCTCGTACACGACGACATCGATCCCCGCCTGACGTAAGCCCTGTGCCAGCGTCAACCCGCCCAGGCCGGCGCCAACCACGATCACCTTCATCGCGAACCCCTTTCTTCATCGCTGATGAAGTTCAAGCTACGGGGAGGCGTCATGAAAGTCCACCCACGATGAAGAAACCCCGATAGACTGGTCCGGTCATGACAGAACACAGTTCCCCCGCTCGCCCCGGGCGCTGGCGAACGGGCGCGGAGAGCAAGCAGCGGATCTTGGACGCGGCACGTGCGCTGTTCCGCGAGCACGGTTACGGCGGCACCACAGTGCGCGCGGTCGCCGCCGACGCGGGGGTCGACTCAGCGATGGTGTTCTACTTCTTCGGCAGCAAACAGGGCCTGTTCGCCGCCGCCATCGAGCTGCCCGCCCAACTCCCGCCGGCCATCGAATCGATCTTCGCCAACGGCCTCGACGGCATCGGTGAGCGCATCATCCGGACACTCGTGGAGAACATCGACGCATCAGGCCGCACCCCGCTCGCGATGCTCACCCGGTCGGCCCAGACCAACGACCAGTCCGAAACACTGATTCGCGAATACATCGACCGGGAAATCACCAACCGCGTGGCGACACTGCTCGGCACGCCGGACGCCACAGTCCGGGCCGGCATGGTCAACGTCCAACTCTTGGGCCTCACCGTGGCGCGCTACATCGTACGGCTCGAACCGATCGCGTCATCGTCCGTCGACGAACTGGTCAGCCGGTTCGGACCGCTCGTACAGCACTGCCTGACCGGACAAACCGCACCGCCCTGAGCGACGCTCACCAGCTTGGCCGTCATCGAGCACGCCACCAGGCGCGTGCGCGTGCTCGGCACGACCTCGCACCCGAGCGCCAACCGGGTTGGCCGGAGTCAATGTGGCCCAGTTACAGCACTGCATTGACCATCGCACCCAGTATTGGACGCACCAGAACTTCGCCATTGTCAACACGAGCACGGGCACCAATCGTTGCCTGTATCCTGCTGCCGCTGTGGAGAGGGCAGACGTAGAGCCCATAAACTGCTTCACCACTCCCGCGCAGGGGTGGAACGTGACCTACTGGTAGTGATGCTGAAGTAGCAGTTGCTGAGAGTTTGCGGCCAGGAGTCGGTGTGACGCAGAAGGCTCTTGGGTTGGAAAGAATCCGGCGTCAAGACCCCGTCAGCCCGCACGGAAAGTCAGGTCGAGCCGGGTTTCCCTGCCAAGGCGGAACCGGCCGTAGGGGTTCAGGCTGAGCCCAGAACACGCCCGGGAGGCGAGACGGCGGGCATCCGGGTCAGGTGCTGCCGGGGTGAGGTTCAGCCAGGAAGTAGCGGACGCGGTTGCGGCGCTGGGTGGTCTCCTCCTTGAGCCACCGGTCGAGATCCTCCTGGAGGACGTCCGCGAGGTTGGTTGCCTGGCTGTCGATCCAGGCCAGCAGGTCCAGGGCGACCAGGATGCGACGGCGCAGTTCCCGCCCGACGGCAGTGGGGGAGGCGCGTTGACTTCCCGGGCCCGGGGCCCGGCAATGCACGGAGTGCCAGGCATCCGGGTCGGCGACGTCATCGAGGTTCCGACCGCTGCAGCGGTTGTCCGCGCGGCGAAGTTGGTCAAGGAGCCGACGCAGACTGAGGGGAGGAGGGGCGTTGCATGGGGCACGACGTGATTGCAGGTACTGGCCGGGGAGCGTGCTGGTCCATGGATACGGTGACGGGGGTGCCAAGGTCGCGGGGCCTGGTCGATGGCTCCACCATGGGCAACGACGTAGCGCATGGTGATGCGAGGTTCTTGTGATGGGACTCGTCGGTGAGGAACTGCACGGACATTTCGACTTCTTAAGAAATCTACAACGTAAAGGCGCTCGGCTATTTCAAAATCATTTCAAGCCATGAAGAGGGAACGGGCTCCGCCCGTCCGCATCACCAGAAAACCCACCTAGATGATTGAGTCCAAGGCGTAGCTGCGGAGATAGGGCGAGGATGTCCATCCTCGGGTTGTGACGACCGAACTGGACACCCTCGCAACCGC
>NZ_JBFAIM010000128.1:0-15831 GCF_040654715.1 Nonomuraea sp. NPDC050643
ATCTTCTGTGACAGGTCGCCACGCGCGACCGCCGTCGCCACCTGGGCGATGCTGCGCACCTGGCTGGTCAGGTTGGACGCCATGACGTTGACGTTGTCGGTGAGGTCCTTCCACGTGCCGGACACGCCCCGGACGGTGGCCTGGCCGCCCAGGTTGCCCTCGGTGCCGACCTCGCGCGCCACGCGGGTCACCTCGTCGGCGAACGCGGAGAGCTGGTCGACCATCGTGTTGATGGTCTCCTTCAGCTCCATGATCTCGCCCCGGGCGTCGACGCGGATCTTCTGCGTCAGGTCGCCCTTGGCCACGGCGGTGGTGACCTGGGCGATGCTCCGCACCTGGGCGGTGAGGTTGTCGGCCATGACGTTCACCGACTCCGTCAGCGCCTTCCAGGTGCCGGACACGCCCTTGACGTCGGCCTGGCCGCCGAGCCGGCCGTCGGTGCCGACCTCGCGGGCGACCCGGGTGACCTCGTCGGCGAACGACGAGAGCTGGTCGACCATCGTGTTCAGGGTGTTCTTCAGCTCCAGGATCTCGCCCCGGGCCGAGACCGTGATCTTCTGCGACAGGTCACCGCGGGCGACCGCCGTCGCCACCTGGGAGATGTTGCGGACCTGGTCGGTCAGGTTGTCGGCCATGAAGTTCACCGAGTCGGTCAGGTCGCGCCAGGTGCCGGCCACGCCCTTCACGTCGGCCTGGCCGCCGAGCTGGCCCTCGGTGCCGACCTCGCGGGCCACGCGGGTGACCTCGGCGGCGAAGGAGGAGAGCTGGTCGACCATGGTGTTGACGGTGTTCTTCAGCTCCAGGATCTCGCCGCGCGCGTCCACGGTGATCTTCTGCGACAGGTCGCCCTTGGCCACGGCGGTGGTGACCTGGGCGATGCTGCGTACCTGGTCGGTGAGGTTGCCCGCCATGGCGTTCACCGAGTCGGTGAGGTCCTTCCAGGTGCCCGACACCGCCGGCACGTCGGCCTGACCGCCCAGCCGGCCCTCGGTGCCGACCTCCCGCGAGACGCGGGTGACCTCGGAGGTGAACAGGGAGAGCTGGTCCACCATTCCGTTGAACACCGACGCGATCTCCCCGAGCAGCCCGTCGGCGTCGTCGGGCAGCCGGGTACGGAAATCGCCGTCCCGGACCGCTGTGAGACCGGCGAGCAACTGGCGCAGTTCCGGCTCGCCGACCTCGTCCGCGTTGGCCGTGGTCCGTGAACCACGAGAGCGTGTGTCACCCACGTTCACTCTTGTCGCTCCTGACTGATGGACGGCCACCGCCGCACGGCAGGAACGGCCGACCCAAGTGAATGGATCCGGGCGCGCTAAATGATCGCGGGATCACAATCCGGACACAGCGGGAGGAATTTCTCCCCATCTATCCATGGAGATTACTAGATCATGCGCCGTGGAAGGGGAACGGCCGAGCCCGGGGGCTCAGCGGTTCAGGAGCCGTCTGATCAAGGTGCCGGCGGCCAGGCCGGCGACGAAACCCACGAAAGTGCCGGCTCCGGGGACGACTGAGCACACCGCGGCGGTGGCCGCCGCTCCGGCCAGGCCGGACGCCAGGCCCCGCCCGCTCGCTCGCGCGTACTCCTTCCCCGTGTGCTCCTCGTCGTCGAGCCAGAGCGTGAGGATCTCCACCGCGGGGCCGGCCAGTGCACCGCCGGCCAGCTTGCCGCCGATCGGCGCGAGCGTTCCGACGACGTGCCGGACCGATCCGGTCTGGACGGTGGCGGCGGCCGCCGACCGCAGCACCGCTGTCCGGCCGGCGCCTTGGAGAAGGTTCTTGCCGAGTTCGCTCAGGTAGGCCTCGCTGAGCCGGTGGGTGAGGTAGCGCGCCCCGGCATCCGTCGCCAGGCGCTCGGCTCCCAACTTGATCCCCTTGGACGCGACCTCCGGAACGACGTCGGCCAGGAAGCTCTTCTTCTTGTCCACTGCAGTCCTCCAGGTGCGCTGAAATCCTCCCTAGTCTCACGTATCGGAGCGCAACGGGCTTCTTACGCAGTGGATACAGGTGGATGGCTCGCCTCGCGGTCCCGCTAAGGGTGGCGCGCCTTTTCGTAGGCGTCGACGGCCTGGCCGAGCCTGGCGAGCCGCTCGGTGAACCAGACGTTCTCCGCGCCTGCCGGCGGCCGGTTGGAGTCGACGTACTGGTAGCCGAGGTTGGAGAACAGGGCGACGATGTACGTACGGCCTCCCTTGCCGGGCAGGGCCCTGACGATGCCCGCGTCCGCGCCGGAGTTGTTCACCCAGCCGTTCTTGTGGGCGAACGTCACCTCGGCCGCGTCGTCGCACGGCCGCACGTCCCGGCCGTACGCGATGCCCTGGCCGGAAACCGTCACAGTGCCGTCGGCGCCGACCCAGCGCGAGGGCGTGAGCTGCGCGAGGCCCTGCGCGGGATAGCCGGCGCCGCACCAGTTGGTGGTCGACAGGGTGACGTTCATGGCCTGCTCGCCCAGCCTGCCCTTGAAGAACTCCCGGGAGGCGCGGCTCAGGACGGCCGCGCCGACCCTGGTGCCGCCGGGCGCCGTCCACAGGGTGCCCGCGCCGCCGTTGACCAGCATCAGCAGCTTGGCCGTGTCGAGGGAGCTCATCGTGACCGGGTTGCCCCACCGGGCGCCGTTGGCGGGGTTGGTGTTCTTGAGCTGAAGCGTCTCCAGGCCCAGGTCCTGGAAGGTCCGGTTCAGGCCGTCGACCGCGCCACGGTCGTGCAGCAGCTTGACCATGGCGCACGTGGCGGCGTTGGACGACCAGGTGAGCGAGGCGTCGAGGTAGTCGCGGACCGTGCCGCCGCTCGCCGGGCCGCACAGCGCGCTGACCGTCGTCGGCTCGTACGCGTAGGTGTCGTCGAGCCCGATCACGCCCTGGTCCACCAGCCGCAGCACCCCGAAGGCCACCATCAGCTTCAGCACGGACGCGGGATACGGCGACATGAAGTCGATGGGGGCGCTCTCCCGGCCGGGCACCACGTCGATCGTGCCCTGACCGCGGTTGGCGTACCAGCCGGCGTCGTCCCACTGCCGCCAGCGCACGTCGGTGGTGTGCAGGTCGCCGTCCACCGGCACGATCTTCCCGTCCGGGTACTGCGGGCTCATCAGCACGGTGCCGGAGGAGACGGGACGGCCGAGCCGGTCCAGCTCGATGACGGTCAGGTCGATCTGCGGCTGCTGCGAGATCGGCTCCGCGGCGGCCGCTGCGGCACGCGACTCGGCCGGCTTCGGCGGTCCGGCCTCCTCCTTGCCGACGGCGCTCTGCCGCAGCGCGCCCAGCCCGGCCGCGCCGACCGGCGGGTTGGTGTCCAGGACCTGCTCGAACTGCAACCGGTCGAGGGACTGCCGCAGGTGCCGCGCGAGCGCGGTGCCGTCTTCCGCCGCGGCCGCCTGGGGCGGCACGATGAGACCGGTCAGCAGGACGGTCGCGGCGGCGAGGCCTTGACAGCGCTTTCGAGATCTTGTGAAGGTCACCGCGTCACTCTAGGCCGGGGGTCGCGCCGGCGTCCGGTGATCTTGAGGACTCCGCCGCCGGGATGCCGAGGGTGGCCAGGAACGCCGCCGCGACGGGAGACGGCGCGAAGCGGCTCCAGATGAGGTGCTCCATCCGGGCGGGGGCGTCGCGAAGCCGGAGGACGGGCAGGTCGGGGAGTTCGGACACGAAGGCGGCCGGCAGCAGCCCGACACCCAGGCCCTGCCGGATCAGGCGGGCGATGAAGTCCACGGTCGTCACCTCGAAGGCGACCTCGCGCCGGACTCCGGCCGCCGTGAACGCCTCGTCCGACTGAGCCCGCGCGGCGGTGCCCGGCGGGAAGTCGACGAACGGCTCGTCCGACAGCTCACCCAGGTCCACGCGGTCCCGGCCCGCCAGCGGGTGGTCGGGCGCCACCATGGCGACGAGGTCGCCGCGCGCCAGTTCGCGCCCGCGGACGCCCTTGGGCCGTACGCCCAGGGGCAGCCCCAGGAAGGCGACGTCCAGGGTGCCCTGCCGTACGCGCTCGGTCAGCTCCTCGCTCGCGCCCGAGCGCAGGCTGATCCGTACCTGACGGTGCCGCAGGTGGAATCGTTTCAGCGCGGCCGGCAGGTCGATCGCCGCGACGGTGGGGATGGCGCCGACGGCGAGCCGCCCGCGGATCTCGCCGGTGGCGGCCGACACCTCGGCGCGGGCTCGTTCGGCGGCGTCGAGAGCCTGGCGAGCCGCGGGGAGGAACGCCTCGCCGGCGGGGGTCAGCCGGACGCGGCGGCTGGTGCGGTCGAACAGCTTGGCGCCCAGCTCACGTTCGAGGCGGGCGATCTGGTGGCTGAGCGCGGACTGGACGACCAGGCACTGCTCGGCGGCGCGGGTGAAGTTGCTCGTCTCCGCGACGGCGACGACATAGCGCATTTGCTGGAGATCCATGGATCCATCGTGATTCACGATCGGTCCGATGACAAACATGCGTTGGACTCATTGATCGGGTATCGCGGAGGCTGGGCGCATGACGACGACGAGACTTCCGACGGGCGGCGGCCTGTCGCGTGGGCTGCTCCTGCTCATGTCGGTGGCGACCGGCCTGGCGGTCGCCGGGAACTACTTCGCGCAGCCGCTGCTCGACCTGATCGGCCGGGAACTCGGGATCGGGTCATCGTCGGCGGCGCTGGTGGTGACGGCCGCCCAGGGCGGCTACGCGCTGGGGCTGATCCTGCTGGTGCCGCTCGGCGACCTGATCGAGCGGCGGCGGCTGGCGATGTCGCTCTACGCGGCGACCGCGCTGTTCCTGCTGGTGTCGGCCATGGCCCCCAACGGCACGGTGCTCCTGGTCAGCACGGCCCTGACCGCGCTGACCTCGGTCGGCGCGCAGGTGGTGGTGCCGTTCGCGGCGACGCTGGCGGACCCGGCCGAGCGCGGCCGGGTGGTCGGCACGGTGATGACCGGGCTGATGCTCGGCCTGCTGCTGGCGCGGACCGCGTCCGGGGCGCTGTCGGAGCTGGGCGGTTGGCGGACGGTCTACTGGGTGAACGCGGTGCTGATGGCGCTGATGGCCGTGCTGCTGCGTGTCTTCCTGCCCCGGCTCGGCGGGGACGGCGGGCGCCTGACCTACCCGGCGCTGCTGCGCTCGACGGTCGCCCTGTTCCGGCACGAGCCGCTGCTGCGCTGGCGGGCCGCCCTCGGCGCGCTGAGCCTGGCCTCGTTCAGCGTGTTGTGGACGGCGCTGACCTTCCTGCTGGCAGGGTCGCCGTACGGCTGGTCGGAGCCGGCCATCGGCCTGTTCGGGCTGGTCGGCGCCGTGGGCGCGCTGACCGCCACGGTGGCGGGCCGGCTCGCCGACCGCGGGCACGTCCAGATCGTGACCGGCGCCGGGACGGTCCTGCTGGTGGCCTCCTGGCCGGCGATCGCGGCGGGGGAGGGCTCGCTGGCCTGGCTGCTCACCGGCGTGGTCGTGCTGGACCTGGCGCATCAGGCGGTGCTCAACAGCAGCCAGAACGTCCTGTACGCGCTCCGCCCCGAGGCCCGCAACCGGATCAACTCCGCCTTCCTGACCGCCTTCTTCGCCGGCGGCGCGGTGGGGGCCGCCCTGGCCTCGGCGGTCTGGGCGTACGGCGGCTGGACCGGCGTGTGCGTCCTCGGCGCCGCCCTCTCGGCCGGGACGGTCGTGCTCTGGGTCCTGGAGCGCGTCACCGTCGACCGGGGAACCGGCACGAAGGCCCCCGCTCAGAGCAACGACACGACGCCGGCCCCCTCGACCGGCTGACCCATGCCCCACGACCACCACCAAGGGAGAACGAACGTGCCGCGCACCGTGCTGATCACCGGAGCCACCGGAACCGTGTCCACCGCGTTGCTGACCGCGCTGGAAGGGACCGAGGTGGGCCTTCGCGCCCTCGTCCGGGACGAGTCCAGGGCGGCGGGCCCGCGCGAGCGGGGCGCCGAAGTCGTCGTCGGCGACCTCGATGACGCCCGGTCGCTGCCGCCCGCCTTCGAGGGCGTCCAGGACCTGTGGCTACTCGTCCCGAACGGCCCGCGCGCTCCCGAGCAGCACATGAACGCCGTGTGGGCCGCCCGCCAGGCCGGGGTGGAGCGCGTCGTGCGCCTGTCCGTCGTCGGCGCGGCGCACGACGCGCCGAACCGTAGCGGGCGCCTGCACGCGCTGTCCGACCGGGAGACCGAACGGAGCGGCCTGCGCTGGACGATCCTGCGTCCCCACTGGTTCATGCAGAACCTGCTGAACGAGGCGGGCGACCTCGCCGCCACCGGTACGTTCTCGCTGAACATGGCCGCGGCGCGGATCGGCATGATCGACGCGCGCGACATCGCCGCGTGCGCCGCCCGCGTGCTGCTCGACGGCCCGGATCGCCACCACGGCCGGACGTACACGCTCACCGGCCCGCGCTCGCTGACGTTCGACGAGGTCGCCGAGCAGGCCGGTCTCGCTCTCGGCCGGCCCGTCACGTACCTGCCGGTCAGCGACGACGCCAGGCGCGAGACCCTGCTCGGCCACGGCGTCCCCGCCTGGATCGCCGACATGCTCGAGGAGTACGCGCGGGCGTACGCCGCCGGCTGGGGGGACTTCACCACCGGCACGGTCACCGACCTGCTCGGCCGCCCGCCGCGCGACATCGCCGGCTTCGTCCACGACCACGCGGCGGCCTTCACTGCGGCCGACGGCCGCTGAACCCGCGCCGGCGCGGCGGTCAGGCCCCTGGGTCGAGCTCCCGCCGGATGGCCTGACCCGCCGCGCGGTGCTCGGCGGCGGCGGCCGCGTCCGTCTCGTCGAGCACGGCCGCGATCCCCTCGTGGGCCAGCGCCTCCTTGTGCCGGTTGCCCACCTTCGGGGCGAGTTCGAGTGCCTGGCGGTGCAGACGCAGGGCCTCGTCGGGCAGGCCGGCCAGGCGGCAGGTCTCGCCGTAGTCGTGCAGGAAGTGCACCTTCCAGTGCTCCTCGAACAGCTCGTCCAGCAGCGCGAACGCCTGCCGGTGGCTGGCCAGCGCCTCTTCGTGGCGGCCCATCTGGCGCAGGGCGACGCCCAGGCAGTTGAGGCACCACGCCTCGTTGTGCCGGTGGCCGTCCTCGCGGGCGAGTTCGAGGGCCTGGCGCAGGTGCGCGGCGGCCTCGTCGGGCCGCTCGGCGGCCGTCGCCATGCCGAGGGTGATCCGGGCCGTCAGCGTGGCCGGCCAGGCGGGGTCGCCGTGCGCGAGGTCCAGCACCTCGCCCGCCAGCCGCGCCGCCTCCTCGCGCTGTCCGAGCTGCAGCATCGCCCAGGCCTCGTCGGCGCTCGCGTGGGCCGCGCCCATCGGGCAGCCGGCGTCCGTGTAGAGCCTGCCCGCCAGCCGGAAGAGGCCGAGAGGCTCCTCGACCCGGCCCTCGTCCCATCTCAGGTGGCCGCGGCGCAGGACGAGATCCGCCTCGGAGCGGGGGTCGCCGGCCTGGGACACCAGCGGTGCCGCCGCCTCGTACGCGGCGCCGGCCTCCGCCCACCGGCCCGCGTTGTAGCGGGCGAAGCCCAGGTCGCTGTGCGCCTCGGCCAGTTGCCACGGATCGCCCAGGCGCTGCGCGGCGGCCAGCGACCGCTCGAAGAGGACGTTCAGGTGCGTCGTGCCGCAGCGCCGCGCGAAGAACGCCCGCATGAAGCGCGGCAGCTCGCACGCGTGCGCGTCGGCCCCGGTGGCGACCGCCACCTCGAAGGCGCCCATCAGGTTCGTGTACTCCGACGCGAACCAGCCGAGGGCCGCGTGCTTGTCGGTGAAGCGCGGCAGCTCGGCCGGGGGCCGGCCCGCGGAGGCCGCGCGGCTGCCGGACACGTACGGCATCGCGGCGTCGGCGGCGGCGGCCGCGTGCACGTAGTAGTCGAGCACCCGGCCCAGCGCCTGCTCCCGCTCCGCCGGGGAGTCCTGCTCGGCGGCGGCCCGGCGCGCGTGCTGGTGCACCAGGTCGTGCAGCGTGTAGTGGCCCGCCGACGGTTGCTGCACGAGGTGGGCGTCGAGCAGGTCCTCCAGCATCGCCTGGGCGCCGCGCAGCGGCACGTCCGCCAGCGCCGCCGCCACGTACTCGTCGAAGGACGACCCCGACAGCAGGCCCAGCAGCCGGAACAGCCGGTGCTCGGCCCGGCCCAGCTGCCGTACGGACATGGCGAACGCCGTGTCGAACTCGCTGGAGCCCTCCGCCATCCGCTCGACGAGGATGCCCACGGTCCAGCCCGGCCGGTGCCGCAGCCGGGCCCCGGCCAGCCGCAGGGCCAGCGGCAGATGGCCGCACAGCCGCAGCACCTCGGCCGTGGACCCGGGGTCGCGGGCCAGCCGCCCGTCGGGACCGCTGGGGTCGCCGCTGGCGCGGACCAGCAGCTCCGCGCTCTCCTCCGGGGTCAGCACGTCAAGCGACACCGGGGGCACGTCGTCCAGGCCCAGCAGCCGGTTGCGGCTGGTGATCAGCGCGACGGAGGGGCCCGCGCCGGGCAGCAACGGGCGGACCTGGTCGGCGCCGGCGGCATTGTCGAGGACCACGACGGCCCGCCGGCCGGCCAGCTCCGACCGCCAGCAGGCGGCCAGCGGCTCGACGCCGCCCTCCTGCGGGATCTTCTCCGACGGCACGTCGAGCGCGGCGAGCAGGGACCGCAGCGCGGGTTCGGGATCGAGGGGTTCGCGCCCGGCGGTGAAACCGTGCAGGTCCAGATAGAGCTGGGCGTCGGGGTAGCCGGCGGTGAGCCGGTGCGCGGCGTGCACCGCGAGGCAGGTCTTGCCGACGCCCGCCATGCCGTCGACGGCGACCACCCGGCTGCCGTCCACCGCGGCGAGGACGGCGGCGAGCTGGTCCGCGCGGCCCGTGAAGTCGGGCACGTCGCGCGGCAGGTCGTTGCGGGGCGGGCGCGGCGCGCCGGCGGGCGGCGACGGGGGCTGGACCTGGCGGCTCGCCTTCGGGGGCGCCGGCAGCGGGTTCGTCGCGCGTTCCCACAGGGGGCGCAGCGGGCGGGGGTCACGCTTGACGAGGCGGCACAGCTCGATCACCACGGACCAGGGCGGCACCGACTGGCCGCTGAGGTAGCGCGACAGCGACGACGAGCTGAGGCCCGTGTCCCGTGACAGGGCCCGCACACCGCGCCCGGACAGCTCCTGGAGCATGCGCAGCCGCGCGGCCAGTTCGTCTTGCGGATCCGCCTTCGCCGTCCGCTGGTGCACCACCACGATGTCCTGCCTTCCTGTCCCGTCGCGGAAGAAACTTACCGGGACGAATCGCCGCAGGCCAAGGCCGTTTCACCTGTCCCACGGTGTCCCACCGCCGTCGTCATGGCAAGCCCGTCCGGCTGTGATGGAGTCACGCCCCGGGGGACGGGGCGCCGATCCGGAAGAGGAGAACACCATGCAGTCCCGTATGCGGAACCCGGCCGTCGTCCTGCCCGGCGCGATGGAGCCCATCCAGCAGCTCTTCAAGGCCGTGCACGCCGGTGGGGTGGACGGTCAGACGCTGGAGCTGGTGCATCTGCGGGTCAGCCAGATCAACGGCTGCAGCGCGTGCGTCGACGCGGGCGCCAAGACCGCCCGTAAGGCCGGAGTGGGCGACGAGCGGCTGGCCACGGTCGCCGCCTGGCGGGAGACCCCGTACTTCACCGAGGAGGAGCGGGCGGCGCTCGAACTGGCCGAGGCCGCGACACGGCTGGCCGACCGCGCCGACGCGGTGAACGACGAGGTCTGGGACAGGGCCGCCACCTACTTCGACGAGAAGCAGCTCGCCGCGATCGTCCTGATGATCGGCGTCACCAACCTGTTCAACCGGCTCAACGCCACCACCCGGCAGATCGCCGGCGCCTGGGGATGAGCAGCACCCGAATCCACCCAACATTCGTTGACAAGGAGATTCTCACCATGAACGCAACGCCGAAGGCCGGCAGGAGCACCACCACCGCTGCCAAGAAGTTCGACGGGTTCAGCGACGAAGAGCGCGCCGCGATGAAGGAGCACGCCCAGGAGCTGAAGACGGCCGCGCGCCGCGGCCCGCGTACGGCCGGCGCCGACGGGGAGCGCGACGTGCTGGCGAAGATCGCCGACATGGACGAGAAGGACCGGCACCTCGCCGAGCGGATCCACGCCGTCATCACCGCCGGCGCGCCGGCCCTGTCGCCGAAACTCTGGTACGGGATGCCCGCCTACGCCAAGGACGGCAAGGTCGTCTGCTTCTTCCAGAGCGCGGCGAAGTTCAAGGCGAGGTACGCCACCCTCGGCTTCAACGACCCGGCGAACCTCGACGACGGCACCATGTGGCCGACCGCCTTCGCGCTGACGGAGCTGACCCCTGAGGACGAGGAGAGGATCGGCGCACTCGTGCGGCGGGCGGCGAGCTGACGACCGTCGCCACCGCCGTGGCGAAGCCGGGATGAAGCCGCGCCGTGCGAGCCTGTCCCAGGCACAAGCACGCAAGCAGAAGGCAGAGATCCACGTGAAAGCAGTCGTGAAGCCCGTCATCCGCGTGGTCGCGGTCAGCACCCTGACGACCGGAGCCCTGGCGGTGGCCCTGCTCGGCCCGGCACCGGCCCAGGCGGCTCGGGCCCTGCAGGGGCCCGCGGGCCAGGCGATCAGCGCGGGCTCCGGTCCGGCGGCCGTGGCCGCCGGACCGTGCAGGAAGGTGACCAGCGGGAACAAGGACACCATCCGGGTGTGGTTCTGTGACGGGACACGGGGCACCGCACTCGGCTACCACGCCCAGGGCTTCATGGGCGAACGAGCCACGCTGACCCTGCAGAGCGCCAGTGGGGCGATTCTCCGCACGGTGAAGGCCACCCACACCGGCGTGCTGGCGCGGTGGTACAACACCGGCACCTACCGGGCCACTCCTGGCGGCGGTGGCCTGTACAAGGCCTGCTGGATCGGAGGGGTGTGCACCGGCACCGGTGCGTGAACGCCGGCCTCCCGTGGCCGGCCCGTCGGTTGATCACGTGTCTGGCACACTGAGGCCATGAGTGGACGAGGTCGCCCACCGGACCCCGACCTGGTGGCGCGCGTGCACGCCGCCGCGCTCGACCTGTACGGCGAGGTCGGCTGGGCCGGGTTCAGCTTCGACGTACTCGCCCGCCGCGCCCGGGTCGGCAAGGCCGCTCTCTACACCAGATGGGGGAGCAAGGAGCGGCTGATCGTCGACGCGCTGACCGCCTGGCTCCAGCAGGAGCCGCTGGACACGCGGTCGGGGTCGCTGCGGGCGCAGTTGATCCGGATGGCCGCCGGAACCCTCGACAGCTATCTGACGCCGAAGGGCCTGGTCTACCTCAGAGCCCAGATCGAGGCCCGCGTCTATCCCGAGCTGTTCGGGCAGGCGCTGGAGAGGTTCCAGCGCGAGCGCATCAAGGCGGGGCGGGCCATCGTCCTCGACGCCATCGCCCGCGGCGAGCTCCCGGAGGGCACCTCGCCCGCGCTCGTGCTGGACGCGGTCGCCGGCATGCTGACCAACCACTTCCTCTCGACGCCGATCAGCCAGATGCCGGCTCTGGTCGAGCGCAAGGACCGGTACGCCGAGGAGACCGTGGACTTCGTCTTGACCATGGTCGGCTACCGGGCCCCGGACGGGGACGCCTGACCACGGCCCCCCGCGATTGACAGGGGCGGGGGAGACGTCCTAGCGTCTCATTGCAGACGCGTTCCGTCTAAATCAGTTCCCCAGCTCCACCCACCTCGCCAGAGCCTCCCTTTCACGAAGCCCGCATCGGCGCGTGTCCGGGGACGGCACCCAGGAGGTCTGATTCATGACGGCGTACGCACTCGACCACGTCGCCATCGCGGTGCGGGACTGGGCCCAGGGCGGGCCGGTGCTCGCGGGCCGGTTCGGCGGACGCTGGGACGGCGGCTTCATCCAGCCGGTCTTCAGCCCGGCGCAGCTCCACTACGCCAACGACATGCGCGTGGAACTGCTGGAGGTCGGGACCGAGCCGTCGTCGTTCGTGCGCCGCTTCCTCGACGCCGCCCAGGCGCCGGCCCGGCCGCACCACATCACGTTCAAGGTGCACGACATCCACGCCACCCTCGACGCGGCACGTGCGTGCGGGTTCGGGCCGATCCTGGTGAACGTGGCCTCCGACATGTGGAAGGAGGCGTTCCTGCACCCCAAGGAGACGGGGCTGGGCTTCCTCGTGCAGGTGGCGCAGGCGGCCGGGACACCGAAGGAGCTGGGGGGCGACCTGCCGGGCATCCGCCTGTCGCCCCCGTGGCCGGAGCCCGAGGGCGGGTGCGCGGCCCTGCCCGCCGTCGCCGGGACGGTGGCGCGCACCGACGCGGTCCGGCGGCTGCTGTGCGACGTGCTCGGCGGCACCGAGACGCCGATGGGGGCGGAGACCTCCGCCTTCACCTGGGCGAATGGGGCCGACCTCGTGCTCACCGCCGCCACGGAGCACACCCCTGGGCTCCGGCTCCTGGCCTTCCGCGGCGACGGCTCGACGCGCTGGGAGCTCGCCGACGTCCTGGCCGCGTCCGCGGACGAACCCGTCGTGCCCGAGCTCGGCATCAGGATCGCCGACCTCGCCCCACGTCCCGGCGCGGGTGAGCGCCCTCCCGCCAGGACCCGCTCGCGGTGACGCCCCGGGCCCGCACCGGCTTTCCGCGCCGCTTCGCCTTCCGGATGGGTGCCACGTGAGGGGTACGGCCGGTCAGGTGACGCGGGTCAAGGTGTCCAGCAGATGGCGGAGGGCGGGTGACGGCGGGCCGGGCAGGACGGCCAGCGCGGTAGATCCGGTCGCCGGGCCCCTGCACGATGCCGAGACGCAGGACACCGTCGGCGCCCGCCCGGACGTCGGCGGCGACCTGCCGGGCGCGCCGCGCGGCGGCGAGGACGGCGCGCGCCTCGGGCAGCAGGCGTTCACCCGCCCCGGACAGCCGTACGTGCCGGGTCGAACGGTCGAACAGGGGCACGCCGAGTTCGCGTTCGAGCCGGCGGATCTGCCGGCTCACCGCCGACTGCACGATGCTGAGCCGTTCGGCCGCGCGGCCGAAGCCGCCCTCGTCGGCGACCGCCACGAAGTACGTGAGCTGCCGCAGCTCCATGCGTGCCCCTCGATTCATCTCGATCCGTGATGACTGCAGGTCACAACCGCTTCTGTTTCCTGGCTTCTTCCCGCGCTGGAATGGAATCCGATCTCGAGAAGGAGCCGAAGATGAGCACCACCATGTCGCAGGCCGTTGTCGTCCCCGCGGAGGCCGCGGAGGTCGTCGGCCTGCCCGAGGGCGGGGCGTTCCCCCTGTTCACCGACGCGAGCGACACCGCGCACGCGCTCTGCGCCAACCGGCTGACCCTGGGCCCGGGCCGCGACGGCGCCATGCCGCACCGTCACATGCTCTCCACCGAGCTGTTCTACGTCCTGGACGGTGAGCTGGAATTCCTCCTCGGCGAGGAGGTGGTGACCGTCC
Organism: Nonomuraea sp. NPDC050643; assembly: GCF_040654715.1. NCBI lineage: Bacteria > Bacillati > Actinomycetota > Actinomycetes > Streptosporangiales > Streptosporangiaceae > Nonomuraea > Nonomuraea sp. NPDC050643. The sequence goes on from NZ_JBFAIM010000128.1 coordinate 13,337, forward strand.
GCACGGGCGGCCTGGTCGTCGTGCCGCCGCGCCTGCCGCACGCGTTCGGCGCGGCGCCGGGCATCGCCGCCGACCTGCTGGCCGTTCTGACACCGGGCGTCGAACGCTTCGACTACTTCCGGCATCTGGGACGCGTCGAGCACGGCCTGGAGCCGGCTCGGCACCCTGCTGCCGGAGCAGGAGCGCTACGACGTGCACGTCGTGGACGTCCCCCACTGGCGGTCTCCGGGGAGCCTGGCAGGAGCACGGCCGGGCCCGCTCTGGCGGTGACGACGCTCCCGTGCGTGAATGGAGATCGAACGTCCCCTTTCGGGCTCATTCGTTCATGAGGTGGCCTCACGGAGTTCACCCTGCGGGCCGCCTGCCACTTCACCGTCGAACCGTACGCAGCGTGTCGGGAGGATTCATGGACGACATCCAGCCCACCGAGACCCCGCGAGCCGTCGGCCGGCGCACGGTGCTGGCGGGGACGGCCGCCCTGGCCGGTGCCACGGCGCTCGCGCCCCTCGACGCACTCGCGGCGCGCTCGGCGCGCGCCGACTCGGCCGACCGGCGGGCCCGGCGGGCGTTCAGCCCCGACTACGGCCCGCTCGCACCGGTACGCGACCACACGACCGGCCTGCCCCTGCTCCTGCTCCCGCGCGGATTCGAGTACATCAGCCACGGCTGGACCGGCGACCCGATGAGCGACGACGTGGCCACCCCGCCCCTGCACGACGGCATGGCCGCCTTCCGCGTCAGGGGCGGCCGGCGCCACGGCCGCCGCGATCGGGTACGCCTCGTGCGCAACCACGAGGTGGCCGGCTTCGCGGGCAGGTTCACCGACCCGGCGTACGACCCGGACGCCGCCGGCGGCACCACGACGCTCACGTTCGACCTGGACGACGAGACCTTCGTGGAGAGCCACGCCAGCCTGTCCGGCACCGTGCGCAACTGCGCCGGCGGGCCCACGCCCTGGGGCTCCTGGCTGACCTGCGAGGAGACGTCGGACGTCAACCCGGTCAGCGGCATCCAGCACGGCTACGTCTTCGAGGTCCCGAGCGGCGGCAAGGGCGATCCCCGTCCGCTGAAGGCGATGGGACGCTTCGAGCACGAGGCCGTCGCCGTCGACCCGGCGACCGGATACGTGTACGAGACCGAGGACGCCGGAGCGGCCGGCCTGTTCCGGTTCCGGCCGCGCCGCCGGGGCGAGCTGAGCAGGGGCGGCGTCCTGGAGATGCTCAAGATCGGCGACACGACGTACGACACCTCCGCCGACGCCGCGGGGACGGTCCACCGGGACACCTCCTGGGTGACCGTCGACGAACCCGACCCGGGCCCCGGCGCCCCGAGGCCCACCCAGCAGGGCATCGCCAAGGGCGGGGCGACGTTCTCCCGCCTCGAAGGCGCCTGGTACGGCAACGGGCTGATCTACATCGTGTCGACCAGCGGCGGGCCGAACCGGCTCGGCCAGGTGATGGAGTACGACCCGCGCAGGGGCACGCTGCGCGTCCTGTTCGCCTCGCCGGGCGAGGACGTGCTCAGCAACCCGGACAACATCGGCGTCAGCCCGCGTGGCGGGATCGTCCTGTGCGAGGACGGCAGCGGTGTGCAGTTCCTGCACGGCCTGACCACCCGAGGCCAGATCTTCCCGTTCGCCGCCAACAACGTCGTCATCCCGGACGGCGTACCGGGCAAGCCGGCGATCAACCCCGGCGACTACTCCATGCGGGAATGGGCCGGCTCGACGTTCGAACCCGAGCGCGGCGAGTGGCTCTTCGCCAACATCCAGTCTCCCGGCATCACGTTCGCCATCACCGGCCCCTGGCGCAACGGCTCACTCTGACCAGGCGAGACCGGCGGCGGAAGGGGTCATCACCCAAGCGTACGGTTGCCATGGGTCATGGATGCGCCGCTCCCCGAGGAGCATGCGTGACGCACACTCATGACCACGACCTGATCGTGATCGGTGCCGGGCCCAGAGGACTTCATGGCCGACCTGGCCAAGGTCTCGATGCGTAGCTGGAGGAGCCGGCTGCCACGCCTGGAAGGCCGGTTACCGGGTGAACGAGGTGATGCCGTACCTGCGGCGGCCGTACGCCCGGGAGGCGGTGCACATCGTGGGGGAGGCGTACTCCGGGCTTCAGGGCTGGGTCGAGGGAGCCTTGTGCGAGGCGGAGAAGATGCTCCAGGAGCATTTCGGCGGCCCGTCCCGGCTGGCTGTCACCGGACTACTACCTCGGCTGGTGACGCGCGGTGGGCTCAGCGCTGCCTGAACATCGCGCGGCCGAGGGGCGGGACGGCCCCGCAGGCGCGGAAGAACCATCGCGCCGCCGATCGCTTCAGCGCGCTCCTGGTGATCGCGGCCTCGGTGTCACGTACGACCTGGCCCACCGTCGCGAACCCCTCGCGCAGCATCTCCGCCTCGTAGGCGCGCAACGCCCGGGTCAGCGGCTGCTCGCCGCGGTCGGCGGCGGTGAGCGCGGCGCAGAGCCGGTGCGCGTCGCGCAGCGCCG
>NZ_JBFAIM010000129.1:0-14341 GCF_040654715.1 Nonomuraea sp. NPDC050643
GGGGCGCTGGCGAACTATGTGGCTTCGGTGCCGGGCCGGCTCGGGATGTCCGGTGGCCGGTATGCGCTGGTGCAGGGTCAGGCGACCGACCTTGGCAACACGGTGGTGTTCGCCAGCCTGACCACGGGCGGGCAACTGCACATCGTGGGTGAGGAGGCGGCCACCGACCCGGCGGCGCTGAGCGCGCTGCTGGCCCAGCGGCGCATCGACTTCGTCAAGATGGTCCCCTCACACCTGGCCGCCCTGGGCGCGTCCGCCAAACTGCTGCCCGGCAGGTCGCTGGTGCTGGGCGGGGAGGCCGCCGCTCCGGGCTGGATCGACGAGCTGCTGGCGGTGGCCGGGCAGCGCGGCTGTGCGGTGTTCAACCACTACGGCCCCACCGAGACCACGATCGGTGTGGCGACCACCCGCCTGCGTGGGGGACAGGTCCCGGTGGGGTCGCCGGTGGCCAATACGGGCTTGTATGTGCTGGATGAGTGGCTGCGGCCGGTTCCGGCGGGTGTCACCGGGGAGTTGTACATCGCCGGGGCGCAGCTCGCGCGGGGTTATCTCGGGCGTGCCGGGTTGACGGCGGAGCGGTTCGTGGCCTGCCCCTTCGGCGGCGGGCGCATGTACCGCACGGGTGACCGGGCCCGCTGGACCGGCGACGGCCAGGTGGTCTTCGCCGGCCGGGTGGACGACCAGGTCAAGATCCGCGGCTTCCGGGTGGAACCCGGCGAGGTCAGCTCCGTGCTGGCGACCTGTCCGGGCGTGGAACAGGTCGCCGTGGTGGCTCGTGAAGAGATGCCCGGGGATGTGCGACTGGTCGCCTACCTGGTGGCCGGCGACGCCGAAAGCACGACGGAGTTGCCCTCCATCGCGCGCCGGTTCGCGGGTGAGCGGTTGCCCGAGCACATGGTCCCCTCCGCCTGGGTGGTGCTGGACGCGCTGCCACTGACCGGCAACGGCAAGCTGGATCGCCATGCTCTGCCCGCCCCCGATCTCGCCGCTGCGGCCGGTGCCGGACGTGGCCCGTCCAATGCGCGGGAGGAGGCGCTCTGCGCGGCGTTCGCCGAGGTGCTGGGGGTGCCGGCGGTCGGGGTCGACGACGACTTCTTCGACCTCGGCGGCCACTCCCTGCTCGCCGTCCGCCTGGTCAGCCGCATCCGCGCCCTACTCGGTGTCGAGATCGAGATCCGCGCCGTGTTCGAGACGCCGACGGTGGCCGGGCTGGCGGCCGGGCTGGGCGACGCGGGCGCCGCCCGGCTCCCGCTGACGGCGGTTGCGGAGCGGCCGGAGCGGGTGCCGTTGTCGTACGCGCAGCGGCGCCTGTGGTTCATCGGCCAGCTCGAAGGGCCGAGCACCACCTACCACGTGCCGATCGTGCTGCGGCTTTCGGGCGACATGGACTCTGCGGCGCTCGGCGCGGCGTTGCGGGACGTGATCGAGCGGCACGAGGTGCTGCGGACGGTCTTCCCGGTCGCCGACGGTCAGCCCTACCAGCGGGTGCTGGGGGTGGACGAGCTGCGGTGGCGGATGCCGGTGGCCGAGGTGGCCCCGGCGGAGCTGGATGCGGCGGTGGCCGAGGCGGTGGCATGCGCGTTCGACCTGACCGTTGACGTGCCGATCCGGGCGTGGTTGTTCGAGGCGGGGCCGGGCGAGCGGGTGCTGGTGGTGGTGTTGCACCACATCGCGAGTGACGGGTGGTCGCGGGCGCCGCTGGCTCGGGACGTCTCCATGGCTTATGCCGCTCGTTGTGCGGGCCGGGTGCCGGAGTGGGTGCCGCTGCCGGTTCAGTACGCCGACTACGCGCTGTGGCAACGCGAGCTGCTGGGTGACGACCAGGATCCCGGGAGTGTGATCGCGGGTCAGGTGGCGTACTGGCGGGAGGCGCTGGACGGGGTTCCGGAGGAGTTGGAGCTGCCCTTCGATCGGCCGCGTCCGGCGGTGGCCTCGCATCGCGGGCACAGTGTGCCGGTCGAGATCCCGGCCGGTCTGCACGCGCGCCTGGCGGAGGTGGCGCGGGCCGAGGGGGTCACCACGTTCATGGTGGTCCAGGCCGCGTTGGCGGTGCTGTTGTCGCGGCTGGGTGCGGGCAACGATGTGCCCATCGGCACGGCGAACGCCGGGCGTACCGACGAGGCCCTGGACGAGTTGGTCGGGTTCTTCATCAACACGCTGGTGCTGCGTACCGACCTGTCGGGTGATCCGACGTTCCGGGAGTTGCTGGCCCGGGTCCGGGAGACGAGCCTGCGGGCGCTCGCCCACCAGGACGTGCCGTTCGAGAAGCTCGTCGAAGAGCTCGCCCCCAGCCGGTCGCGCGCCCGCCATCCCCTCTTCCAGGTGCAGCTCGACCTGCAGAACATCGCCGAGGCCGTGCTGGAGCTGCCCGGGGTGCGGGCGGGCGGCGTCGCGGCCGGGACGTCCGTGGCCAAGTTCGACCTGGAAGTACGCCTCGGCGAGGTCTTCGACCCCCAAGGGACGCCCGCCGGAGTACGCGGCTCCGTGATCGGGGCGGCCGACCTGTTCGACCCCGCCTCGGTCGGCCGGATCGCGACGCGCCTCGCCCGCGTGCTGGAACTCCTCGTCACGGACCCGCGCACCCGGATCGAAGCCGTCGACGTGCTGGGCGAGGATGAGCGGCGCCGGGTGCTGGAGGAGTGGAACGCCACGGCGGTCGAGGTGGCCGGCATGCCGGTGGTGGAGCTGTTCGAGGCGCAGGCGGCCCGGACACCTGACGCGGTGGCGGTGCGGTCGGACGGCCGCCGGGTGTCGTTCGCGGAGGTGGATGAGCGGGCGAACCGGCTGGCCCAGGTGCTGGTGAGTGAGGGGGTCGGCGTCGAGTCGGTGGTGGGGGTGTGCCTGGATCGCGGGGTCGATCTGGTGGTGGCGTTGCTGGCGGTCTGGAAGGCCGGGGCGGGGTACGTTCCGATCGATCCTGGGCAGCCGGTGGAGCGGATGGCGTTCATGCTGGCCGACAGCCGGGCCGTCCTGACGATCACCAACGGGGAGATCGCCGAGGAACTGCCGGCAGGCCGGGCACGGGTGCTGGTCCTCGATGACGCGTTCACGAAACTGCGCCTGACGGCCGCGCCCGCCGTGCGGCCGGACCGCGTGATGACCGGCGAGCAGGTGGCCTACGTCATTTACACCTCGGGCTCGACGGGACGGCCGAAGGGCGTGGTGGTGACGCAGGCCGGGCTGGCGAATTACGTGGAGTGGGCGTCCGGGGCGTATGAGGTGGGCGAAGGGGCGCCGTTGCATTCGTCGGTGGCCTTCGACCTGACGGTGACGAGTCTGTGGGTGCCGTTGGTGTCGGGGGCGGCCGTGGTGAGCGTGGAGGGCGGCCCCGACGAGCTGGCCGGGGCCTTGTCCGGTGGGCTGGGCCTGGTGAAGGTGGTCCCGGCGCATCTGAGCCTGCTCGCCGAGGTGATGCCGCACGACGCCGGGCGCACCTGGGTCGTGGGCGGCGAGACGCTGCCGGGCGCCTTGGTGCGCTCCTGGCTGGCGCGATCGCCCGAGTCCGTGGTGGTGAACGAGTACGGGCCTACGGAGACGGTGGTCGGCTGCTGCGTGTACGAGATGCGGGCCGACACCGAGGTCGGGGAGTCGGTGCCCATCGGGCGGCCGATCGCCAACTGCCGCCTGTACGTGCTCGACCACCGGCTGCGCCCGGTTCCGCCCGGCGTGGCGGGTGAGCTGTACATCGCCGGCGCGCAGGTGGCCCGGGGATACGCGGGCCGGGCCGACCTGACGGCCGAACGCTTCGTGGCCTGCCCCCACGAGCCCGGCGCCCGGATGTACCGCACCGGAGACCGCGTCTGCTGGTCGGCCGACGGGCAACTCATGTTCCTGGGCCGCGTCGACGACCAGGTGAAGATCCGCGGCTTCCGGATCGAGCCGGGCGAGGTGCGGGCCGTGGTGGCGGCGCATCCGCTGGTGTCCCAGGCGGCCGTGATCGCCCGCGACGACACCCACCTGGTGGCCTATGTCGTGGGCACGGACGTGCGGCCCGACCTGGTACGGAGCTACGCCGCCGACCGGTTGCCCGACTACATGGTCCCGTCGGCGGTGGTCGTGCTCGACGCGCTGCCGCTGACCGTGAACGGCAAACTGGACCGCGACGCCCTCCCGGCCCCCGAACACATCGCGGGCGCGGGCCGGGCGCCCGCCACCGCGCGGGAAGAGCTTCTCTGCCAGGCGTTCGCCGACGTGCTGGGACTGCCCGGCGTCAGCGTGGAGGACGACTTCTTCGCGCTCGGCGGCCACTCCCTGCTGGCGGTACGGCTGATCAGCCGGGTCCGGGCACTGCTGGGCGTGGAGCCGGCGCTGTCGATGCTGTTCGAGGCGCCGACGGTCGCCGCGCTGGCGGCCCGGCTGGACGACGCGGGCACGGCCCGGATCCCGCTGACGCCGGTGGAGCGGCCGGAGCGGGTGCCGCTGTCGTTCGCGCAGCGGCGCCTGTGGTTCATCGGCCAGCTCGAAGGGCCGAGCGCCACCTACAACATCCCGATCGTGCTGCGGCTCGGCGGCGACGTGGACGTCCAGGCGCTCGGCCTGGCACTGCGGGACGTCATCGGCCGGCACGAGGTGCTGCGCACGACGTTCCCCGCCACGGACGGCGAGCCCCGCCAGCACGTCGTGCCGCTCGACGGGCTCTCCTGGGAGCTCCAGGTGGCCGAGGTCACGCCGGCCGAGCTGGAGGCGGCGGTCGCCCAGGAGGCCCGGCACGCCTTCGACCTCACCACCGAGGCACCGATCCGGGCGTCGCTGTTCGAGGCGGGGCCGGGCGAGCGGGTGCTGGTGGTGGTGCTGCACCACATCGCCAGCGACGGCTGGTCACGGGAGCCGTTGGCCAGGGACGTCTCCAGGGCCTACGCCGCTCGTTGTGCGGGCCGGGCGCCGGAGTGGGTGCCGCTCCCCGTGCAGTACGCCGACTACGCGCTGTGGCAACGCGAGCTGCTGGGCGACGACCAGGATCCCGGGAGTGTGATCGCGGGTCAGGTGGCGTACTGGCGGGAGGCGCTGGCCGGGGTTCCGGAGGAGTTGGAGCTGCCCTTCGACCGGCCGCGTCCGGCGGTGGCCTCGCATCAGGGGCACAGCGCACCGATCGAGATCCCGGTCCGCCTCCACGCACGTCTCGTCGAGGTGGCGCGGGCCGAGGGAGTGACCACGTTCATGGTGGTCCAGGCCGCGCTGGCGGTGCTGCTGTCGCGGCTGGGTGCGGGCAACGACGTCCCCATCGGCACGGCCAACGCCGGGCGTACCGACGAGGCCCTGGACGAGTTGGTCGGGTTCTTCATCAACACGCTGGTGCTGCGTACCGACCTGTCGGGCGATCCGACGTTTCAGGAGTTGCTCGCCCGGGTCCGGGAGACGAGCCTGCGCGCCCTCGCCCACCAGGACGTGCCGTTCGAGAAGCTCGTCGAGGAGCTCGCCCCGAGCCGGTCGCGCGCCCGCCATCCCCTCTTCCAGGTGATGCTGACGCTGCAGAACACCGCCGAGGCCACGCTGGAGCTGCCCGGCGTGCAGACCGGGGAGCTGTCCGCCGGTGTGCCCGCCGCCAAGTTCGACCTCGACCTGCGGCTCACCGAGACGTCCGGCCCCGACGGCACGCCCGCCGGAGTACGTGGTTCGCTGATCGGCGCCGCCGACCTGTTCGACCCCGGCTCCGTCACCCGGATCGCGGCCCGCCTCACCCGGCTCCTCGACCTCCTCCTCACCGACCCCCAGGCCCGGCTCGACTCGGTCGAACTGCTCGACGCCGAAGAGCGCCGCCGCCTGCTCACCGGCTGGAACGCCGCCCCGGTCCAGGCCGAGCCCGCCACGCTGCCGGAGCTGTTCGAGGCCCAGGCCGCGCGCACCCCGGACGCGACCGCCCTCGTGGCCGGCGGCGTCACCGTGACGTACGCGGAGCTCGACGCCCGCGCGAACCGGCTGGCCCGGCTGCTGATCGGGCGGGGCGTCGGCCCGGAGTCGGTGGTCGGCGTCTGCCTGGAACGCGGGATCGACCTCGTGGCGGCGGCGCTCGGCGTGCTCAAGGCCGGCGGCGCGTACCTGCCGCTGGACCCGGCGTACCCGGCGGAGCGGATCGCGTACTCGCTGGCCGACGCACAGGCCCGGTACGTCCTCAGCTCGGCGGAGCTACGCGACCGCCTGCCGGAGGGCGTGCCGTGGCTGCCCGTGGACGATCCCGCCGGGTCACCGGAGCCGGTGGCCGGGCAGCGGCAGGCGCCCGCGCCGGAACACCCCGCGTACGTGATCTACACCTCCGGCTCGACCGGCCGCCCGAAGGGAGTGGCGGTCACCCACGCCAACGTCACCGGCCTGTTCGCGCAGACGCGCGGGCTGGTGGGATTCGGGCTTGACGACGTGTGGAGCTGGTTCCACTCCTTCGCGTTCGACTTCTCGGTGTGGGAGCTGTGGGGCGCGCTGCTGCACGGCGGGCGCGTCGTGGTGGTGCCGTACGAGGTGTCCCGGTCGCCGGAGAAGTTCCTCAACCTCCTGGAACGCGAACGCGTCACCCTGCTCAGCCAGACCCCGTCGGCGTTCTACCAGCTCATGGCCGTCGAGGAACACCGCCCCGAGGCGGTCGCCGCGGTCCGCGCGGTCGTGTTCGGCGGTGAGGCGCTGGACCCGGCCCGGCTGACCGGCTGGTGGGAGCGCCACGGCGGCGACGGCCCGCGCCTGGTGAACATGTACGGCATCACCGAGACGACCGTGCACGTCACCTTCCACGAGCTGCGCCCCCACGGCGACGCGCCGGGCAGCGTGATCGGCCGCGGCATCCCCGGCCTCAGCGTGTACGTGCTCGACGAACGGCTGCGCCCGGTGCCCGCCGGAACCCCCGGCGAGGTGTACGTGGCCGGCGGCCAGCTCGCCCGCGGCTACCTGGGCCAACCGGCGCTGACCGCGCAGCGGTTCGTGGCCTGCCCCTTCGGCGGCGCCGGTGCGCGGATGTACCGGACGGGCGACCGGGCGCGGTGGAACGCCGACGGCCGGCTGGTGTTCGCCGGGCGCGCCGACGACCAGGTCAAGATCCGCGGGTTCCGGATCGAGCCGGGCGAGGTGCGGGCGGTGCTCGCGGCCTGCCCGCAGGTCGAGCAGGCCGCCGTGATCGCCCGCGAGGACACCCCCGGCGACGTCCGCCTGGTGGCCTATGTCGTGGGCGCCGACGCGCACCCCGACCCGGTGCGGCGCTTCGCGGCCGAGCGGCTGCCCGCCCACATGGTGCCGTCGGCGGTGGTCGTGCTCGACGCGTTGCCGCTGACGGTGAACGGCAAGCTCGACCGCAAGGCACTGCCCGCCCCCCAGCACGCGGCGGGCGAGGGCCGCGCCCCGGCCGACGCCAGGGAGGAGCTCCTGTGCGAGGCGTTCGCGCAGGTCCTCGGGCTGGAACGGATCGGGGTGGACGACGACTTCTTCGCGCTCGGCGGCCACTCGCTGCTCGCCGTGCGGCTGATGAGCCGGATCAGGACCGTCCTCGGCGTCGAGGCCGACCTGGCGGCCCTGTTCGACGCGCCCACCCCGGCGGGGCTCGCCCGGCGGCTGGGCGACGAACGATCCTCCAGGCCGGCGTTGCGGCCCCAGCGCATCCAGAAGGAGTCCTGATGATCCCGTTGTCGTTCGCGCAGCGCCGGTTGTGGTTCATCGGGCAGTTGGAGGGGCCGAGCGCGACGTACAACATCCCGGTCGTCCGGACGCTGCCCGGACGGGTCGACCGGGACGCGCTCGACGCCGCGCTCCGGGACGTCATCGGGCGGCACGAGGTGCTGCGCACGGTGGTCGAGACCGTGGACGGGGAGCCGTACCAGCGCGTCGTCCCGCTCGGCGAGCTGGCGTGGGAGCTGTCGGTCGCCGACGTGACGCCCGAGGAACTGGACGGCGCGGTGGCCGCGGCCGGCGCGCACCCGTTCGACCTGGCCCGCGAGATCCCGATCCGGGCCTGGCTGTTCCGCGTGGGCGACGACCGGCAGGTGCTCACCGTGGTGCTGCACCACATCGCGGGCGACGCCTGGTCGATGGGGCCGCTGACCCGGGACGTCTCCGTGGCGTACGCGGCCCGCGGCGAGGGCCGGAGCCCGGACTGGGAGCCGCTCCCGGTCCAGTACGCCGACTACACCATGTGGCAGCGCAAACTGCTCGGCGACGAGGACGACCCGGACAGCGTCATGTCCCGCCAGCTCGCCCACTGGCGCACGGCGTTGACCGGCGCGCCCGAGGAGCTGGCGCTGCCGTTCGACCGGCCCCGCCCGCCGGTGGCCTCCTACCGGGGGCTGAGCGAGCGGCTGGAGATCCCGGCCGACGTGCACGCGCGGCTGGTGGACGTGGCGCGGGCCCAGGGCGTGACCGTCTTCATGGTGGCGCAGGCCGCGCTCGCCGTGCTGCTGGCGCGGATGGGCGCGGGCACCGACCTGCCGATCGGCACGGACGTCGCCGGGCGCACCGACGAGGCCCTCGACGACCTGGTCGGCTTCTTCGTCAACACCCTGGTCCTGCGGACGGACCTGTCAGGGGACCCCGCGTTCACCGACGTGCTGGCCCGGGTCAGGACGACGGACGTGGCCGCGTTCAAGCACCAGGACGTGCCGTTCGAGAAGGTCGTCGAGGAGCTGGCGCCCGCCCGCTCGCTGGCGCGGCACCCGCTGTTCCAGGTGATGCTGACCCTGCAGAACGCCGCCAGGACCGTCATGGACGGGCCCGCCGCCCCTCAGGACGGCGCGCCCGGGGCCTTGGGGGCGAAGTTCGACCTCGAGGTGTCGTTCGGCGAGATGTTCGACGCCGCCGGCGCCCCGGCCGGGATGCGCGGCGTCATCACCGCCGCCGCCGACGTGTTCGACCGCGGCACCGTCACGGCTCTGGCCGGCCGGCTCACGCGGGTGCTGGACCAGGTGACCGCCGACCCCGGCGTCCGCCTGAGCGCGGTGGACGTGCTCGACCCCGAGGAACGCCGGCGCGTGCTGGTGGAGTGGAGCAAGGTCGCCTCGGCGACGGTCCCGGTCCCCGACGACATGCGGCCCCTGGCCACACGGGCGTACGTGCTGGACGAGTTCCTCACCCCCGCCCCCGTCGGCGTGGTCGGCGACCTGTACGTGGCCGCGGCCGGACTGAGCCCGGAGCAGTTCGTGGCCAACCCGTTCACGTCCGACGGCACCCTGCTGTACCGCACAGGCCACCGGGCGCGGTGGACGACCGGCTGCGAGCTCGTCATCGTCCCCGCGCCCGGCACGGACCGGCCCCGGGAACGCGCGGCCGACCGCCGGCTCGTCGCCTACGTGGTGCCCGCGCCCGGAGCCGTCGTCGACGCGGCGGAGCTGAAGGCGTTCGTCCGCACGCACCTGCCCGAGTCGATGGTCCCCGTGGCGGTGGTGACCCTCGACGAGCTCCCGCTGACGCCGAACGGCAAGGTCGACACCAGGAACCTGCCGATCCCCGACCTCACCGCCCTGGCCGCCACCGGGCGCGGACCGGACGGCCCCCGCGAGGAGCTGCTGTGCGCGGCGTTCGCCGAGGTCCTCGGCCTGGAACGGGTCGGCGCCGACGACGACTTCTTCGCGCTCGGCGGGCACTCGCTGCTGGCCCTCCGCCTGGCGGAACGACTGCGCGCCCAGGGCCTGGACGTGCCCGTACGCGCCCTCTTCGAGACCCCGACCCCGGCCGGCCTGGCCACGACCACGGGCGTGGAGCGGGCGGCGGTGCCGGAGAACCTGATCCCCGCCGGGGCGACGGAGCTCACCCCGGAGCTGTTGCCGCTGGTGGACCTGACCCCCGAGGAACTGGACCGGATCGTGGCGACCGTCGAGGGCGGCGCGGCGAACATCGCCGACGTCTACCCCCTCGCCCCGCTCCAGGAAGGGCTCCTGTTCCACCACCTCCTCGCCGAAGGCGGGCAGGACGCGTACGTGATGCCGACCGTGCTGGAGTTCGACTCCCGCGAGCGGCTCGACGCCTTCGTGGCCGCGCTGCGGCAGGTGATCGACCGCCACGACATCTACCGCACGTCGATCGTGTGGGAAGGGCTGCGCGAGCCGGTGCAGGTCGTCTGGCGCCACGCCGTCCTCCCGGTCGAGGAGGTGACGCTGCCCGAGCACGGCGACGACCTGGCCGAACGCCTGATCGCGCACGCCGGCCAGACCATGAACCTAGGCCGCGCCCCCATGATCAGCGTGCACACGACGGCCGCGCCCGGCGGCCGATGGGTGGCCCTGGCCAGGGTGCACCACATGGTGCAGGACCACATGGCGCTGGAGGTGCTGCTCGCCGAGGTCCTGGCGTTCCTGTCCGGCCGTGGCGGCGAGCTCGCGGACCCGCGGCCGTTCCGCGACTTCGTGGCCCAGGCCCGCGACGCCGCCGACCGCGCCGGGCACGAGCGCCACTTCGCCGAGCTGCTCGGCGACGTCACCGAGCCGACCACGCCGTTCGGGCTGGTCGACGCGCGCGGCGACGGAAGCGACGTCGTACGCCGGGCCGTGGCGTTCCCCGACGAGGCGCAACGGCGGCTGCGCGCGGTCGCCAGGCGGCTGGGGGTCAGCGCCGCGACGCTCCTGCACGTGGCGTGGGCCCGGGTGGTCGCCGCGCTCTCCGGCCGTGACGACGTGGTGTTCGGGACCGTGCTGTTCGGTCGGATGCACGCGGGCACCGGCTCCGGCCAGGTGCCCGGCCCGTACATCAACACCCTGCCCGTACGCGTGCGCACCCACGAGCTGACCGTGCTCGAGGCCGTATCGGAACTGCGCGGACAGCTCGCCCGGCTCCTGGAGCACGAGCACGCCCCCCTCGCCCTCGCCCAGCAGGCCAGCGGCGTGCCCGCGGACACCCCGCTGTTCACCTCCTTCCTCAACTACCGGCACAACACCGGCCGGGGGGAGGGCGGAGGGCAGATCGACGGCATCCGGCTGCTGCTCGCCCGCGAGCGCACCAACTACCCCCTCGGCGTCGCCGTCGAGGACGACGGCGACGGGCTCGCGCTGACCGTGGACGCGGTCGCCCCCATCGACCCGGAGGCCGTGGGCAGGTTGGCGCGCACCGCCGCCGAGAACCTGACCGCCGCGCTGGAAGACGCCCTGAACGGCGGCCCCGACCTGCCGCTCGACACCGTCGAGGCACTCGACGGGGCCGAGCTGAGCCGGGTCCTGCGCGAATGGAACGACACGGCGGCCGACGTGCCGGACGTGACGCTGCCGGAGCTGTTCGAGGCCCAGGCGGCTCGCACACCCGATGCGGTCGCGGTGACCTCGGGCGGCCTGGAGCTGACCTACGCCGAGCTGGACGCCCGCGCGGACCGGCTGGCACACACGCTGCGCGGGCGCGGCGTCGGCCCGGAGTCGGTGGTCGCGGTGGCGATGGAACGGGACGCCGAACTGGTCGTCGCCCTGCTCGCCGTGCTCAAGGCCGGAGGCGCGTACCTGCCGATCGACCCCGAGTACCCGGCCGAGCGGATCGCCTCCATGCTGGCCGACGCGGCACCGGTCGTCATCCTCACCTCACCCGGCACCGCCCCGGCCCTGCCGCCCACCCCCGCCGACACCCTCGTCCTGGACGGCGCGCCCGCCCCGGCGACCGCCGTCCTGGACGGCGCATCCCGTCCGGCCACGCCGCCCCACCGTGGCAGCGCGCCGTCGCCCGGCCACCCGGCCTACGTCATCTACACCTCGGGCTCGACGGGCCGCCCCAAAGGCGTCGTCATCACCCACCGGGCGCTGGCCGGCCACCTGCGGGCCGCCGCCGGACGGGTGCCGCTCGGCGCGGACGATCGCCTGGTCGCGGTGACCACGGTGTCCTTCGACATCGCGGCACTGGAGTTGTTCCTGCCGCTCGTACGTGGTGCCCGCGTGGTCCTCGCCCCCAGGGAGACCGTACGCGAGCCGGCCGCCCTGCTGGACCTCGTGCGCAACAGCGGCGCCACGGCCGTGCAGGCGGTGCCGTCTCTGTGGCGGGCCCTGCTCGACACCGGCGACTGGCCCGGCGGCGTGCGGATGCTCGTCGGCGGCGAAGCGCTGCCCGAGGAGCTGGCCGCGCGCATCAGGACCCTGGGGGCGCGGGCCGACAACATGTACGGCCCCACCGAGGCCACCATCTGGGCCACGTCGGCGCGGGTCGGCGACGGGCCCGTGACGATCGGGCGGCCGTTCGCGAACACGCGCGCCTACGTCCTGGACCGGGCGCTGCGGCCCGTGGCGGCCGGGGTCGCCGGCGAGCTGTACCTGGCGGGCGCCCAGCTCGCCCGCGGCTACCTGCGCCGGCCCGGCCTGACGGCCGAACGCTTCGTGGCCGCCCCGCACGGCCCGACCGGCGAGCGGATGTACCGGACCGGCGACCTGGCGCGGTGGCGGGCCGACGGCACGCTGGAATGTCTGGGGCGTACCGACGACCAGGTCAAGGTCCGCGGGTTCCGCATCGAGCTGGGCGAGATCGAGGCCGTCCTCGACCGCCACGACCAGGTGGCGCGGGCGTCGGTGGCCGTGCACGAGGACCCGGCCGGCGGCCCGCGCCTGGTCGGGTACGTCGTACCGGCGGCCGGCCACGAGCCGGACGGCGCGGAGCTCCGCGAGCACGTGGCCCGGCACCTACCGGGATACATGGTGCCGTCCACGGTGATGCTGCTCGACGCGCTCCCGCTGACGGCCAACGGGAAGGTCGACCGCAAGGCGTTGCCGGCTCCGGACTACGTGGGCGGGGAAGGCCGCCGAGCCCCGGCCACCCTCCACGAGGAGCTGCTGTGCGGAGCGTTCGCCCAGGTCCTGGGGCTGCCCGGGGTCGGGGTGGACGACGACTTCTTCGCGCTGGGCGGGCATTCACTGCTGGCGGTGCGGCTGATCAGCCGCGTGCGCACGGTGCTGGGCGTCGAGGTGCCGCTGCGGCTGCTGTTCGAGACGCCCACGCCGGCCGGGCTGGCGAGCCGCCTGGGAAGTGCCGGGACGGCGCGGCGGGCCCTGCGGGCGGCGGAACGGCGGCCTGAGCGGGTGCCGTTGTCGTTCGCGCAGCGGCGGGTGTGGTTCCTCGGGCAGTTGGAGGGGCCCAGCGCCACGTACGACATCCCGGTCGTGCTGCGGCTCGGGGGCGAGGTGGACGCCGAGGCCCTGGGCCTGGCGCTGCGGGACGTGATCGAGCGGCACGAGGTGCTGCGGACGGTGTTCCCCGAAGTGGACGGGGAGCCGTACCAGCGGGTGGTGCCTTTCGAGGAGCTGCGCTGGGAGCTGACCGTGGGGGAGGTCGCTGACGCCGACCTGCCGGGGGCGGTACGCGAGGCGGCTCGGTATGCGTTCGATCTGTCGGCCGAGGTGCCGGTGCGGGCGTGGTTGTTGTCGGTGTCGGGGGATGAGCACGTTCTGGTGGTGGTCGTTCATCACATCGCGGGTGATGGGTGGTCGTTGGGGCCGTTGGCGCGGGATGTGTCGGTGGCTTATGCGGCTCGGTGTGGGGGTTCGGCTCCGGGGTGGGAGCCGCTTGCTGTGCAGTATGCGGATTATGCGTTGTGGCAGCGGGAGTTGCTGGGGGATGAGCGGGATCCGGAGAGTGTGATCTCGGGGCAGCTTGGTTTTTGGCGCGGGGTGCTGGCGGGTGCGCCGGAGGAGCTGGAGCTGCCTTTCGACCGGCCGCGTCCGGCGGTGGCCTCGTATCGGGGGCACACGGTTGCGGTGGAGGTGCCGGCCGGGGTGCACGCGCGGGTGGTGGAGATCGCGCGGGCCGAAGGTGTGACCACGTTCATGGTGGTGCAGGCGGCGTTGGCGGTGTTGTTGTCGCGGTTGGGGGCGGGGGTCGACATTCCGATCGGGTCGGCCAGCGCCGGGCGTACGGATGAGGCGCTGGAGGAGCTGGTCGGGTTCTTCGTCAACACGCTGGTGTTGCGGGCCGACCTGTCGGGGGATCCGACGTTCCGTGAGCTGCTGGGGAGAGTGCGGGAGTCGAGTCTGGCGGCGTTCGACCATCAGGACGTGCCGTTCGAGCGGCTGGTGGAGGAGCTGGCCCCGTCGCGGTCGATGGCCCGGCATCCGCTGTTCCAGGTGATGCTGACCCTGCAGAACACGGGTGGGGCCGTGGTGGAGCTGCCCGGGGTGCGGGCGGCGGGGCTGCCGGTGGAGGCGGCGGCCAAGTTCGACCTGGAGCTGGGGCTGGCGGAGGCGTTCGATTCCGCCGGGGGTGCCGGTGGGCTGCGCGGGTCGTTGGTGGCCGCAGCGGACCTGTTCGATCGGGAGTCGGTCGAGGTTCTGGTCTCTCGGCTGGTGCGGGTGCTGGAGCTGGTGAGTGCCGAGCCGCAGGTGCGGTTGAGCGGGGTGGAGCTTCTCGGCGCCGAGGAGCGGCGTTTGGTGGTGGAGGAGTGGAACGACACGGCGGGTGAGGTGTCGTCGGAGTCGTTGGTGGG